>NZ_CP036523.1:1260949-1576186 GCF_008151785.1 Peptacetobacter hiranonis | reverse complement strand
ACAATGAGTATTCAACTGTTGTAGCTGTTTACGAAGCTTTAATGGAAGAAGAAGGTCTTAACTTTGATGAATAATAAGTAAAATTATATAATGCTGTAGTAGAGTTAAGCTCTATTACAGCATTTATTTTAACTTATATTGATTAATAAATGAGAAAAGGTGTGGTAAATATGAATAATGGAATGGATCTTTTAAAAGAAAAACTAAAAAAGACAGGCTTTAAGATTACTCCACAAAGGAGAGCTATAATAGAAGTTCTTCTTGAAAATCGATACTATCATCTTAGCAGTGAGGAAATATACGATAAAGTAAGAGAAAATTGCCCAGAAATAGGTTTAGCAACAGTATATAGAACGATGCAGCTATTAGACGAAATAGGAGCTATATCAAAGTTAAATTTAGATGATGGCTGTATAAGATATGAAATAGACCTTGATAATGAAGGACACAATCATCATCATTTAGTATGTAAAAACTGTGGAAAAATAATTGGTGTGGAAGAAGATCTTCTTAAAGATATAGAAATGAAAATTCAGGAGAACTACAAATTCCATGTAGTTAATCATGATCTTAAATTCGATGGATATTGTGAAGACTGTTATAGAGAGATGAAAAAAGATAAATAAATATACAAAAATAAAAAAATTAGACAATAATAAAGAACTATATATAAATCATAAACAAAAGATTTATAAATAGTTCTTTTTTTATTGTCTTTTATACAAATTTAAAAACAAGATATATTGTAAATAAAATTAAAACAAAGACTAATAGATTTTCTATTATATTACTAAATCTTCCACCAACTCTTATATATCCCACAGAAATCATATTTTTTGAGAATGGGTAGAAGATAGCTACACCCCGTTTTGTGAACATATCGCAAATTATATGAAGTAGATACATAGAGGAAGCCATAAGTCCTAATGAATCGTAGTTAAAAAACTCTCCTAGTGGATTCATAATTATATAAACTATTAAAACCATTAAAATACTATGAGAAAAGTTTCTATGCTTTAGCCATGGAAATACCGAAAATACTAAAATAGGTATGACAAAAGATATATCTACTTTAGAAATTATTAAAACCAATGCTAAAAGAAGCAAGGTAGCTGTAATAAGAGATTTTCTCATATTGTAATGGGTGAGCTTTTTTTCTAAAAATGCTATTGCAAAAAATGTAATAACTGCGCTTATAAAAAAGCTACTGCTGACTTTTATAGATAGGAAAAATATAAAAAGATTCAGCGAAAAAATAAGCAACTTATATAAAAACTTTGAAAATTTCTTTCTAAAAATTGTCCCAGCTATTATAGAGTTGGATTTATCTAAATCTGGGAGTGTAGAAAATACAGCAGAAGTCAGAATACTAGTAGGTGTTATAGGTTGTGACAATACTAAGGATAACTGAATACCGGCTATAATTCCTACAGCACAATGAGTTTTACCTCGCATTTTTTACCTCCAAAATAATATTTTTACAGAACGTGTGTTTCTATAAATTACAATTAATTATATCATATTGTTTAAGAAAATATAGTTTAAAGATAAAAAATAATTATGAAAAATATCTGAATTTTTTATTAAGAAAAATCTAAAAAATTCAACAAGGATATTGAAATATACAGAATTCGTGTTAAACAGAGTAATGTTAAATAATTTAGAAATATAAATAAATCTTAAATTATAATGTAATATATGTTACAATAATATTAACTGGTAAAGTGGTCGTGAAGAATTATTAAAAATTTAATCTGTAAAACAAAAATTTCCGGTAGCAGATAACTAGGATTTTATTGCGGAGGAATCCTGTTTTACCGGATATATTTTTGTAGGTATAAGGTGTATATAGATTTGGATATAAGTTTAGGGAGAGCGTATATATACACTAAAATGATTAGAGTTTTAAATTATTTTAAAGGATTATAATTGAATGAAAAATATAAAAAATAAATAGAAGGAGATGATGTTATTGTTTAAAAACGATGAACAGATAAAGGTCATTCCTCTTGGTGGGATGAACGAAATAGGAAAGAACATGACTGTTATCGAGTATAGAGACGAGATAATAATAATCGATGCAGGTCTGAGCTTCCCAGAAGACGAAATGTTAGGTATAGATATAGTTATACCAGATATAACTTACTTAGTAAAAAATAGGGATAAAATAAAAGGGATATTTATAACACACGGCCATGAGGACCACATAGGTGCTTTACCTTATCTATTAAAGAAGATAAATATACCAGTATACGGTTCAAGATTAAGCATGGGTCTTTTAGAGGTTAAATTAAAAGAACATAAACTAGAAAATGTAGAGCTTCACATAATAAAACCACGTGAAGTTATAAAACTTAGAAATATGGAAGTAGAGTTCGTAAAGACTACTCATAGTATACCAGATTCGTATTCTATAGCAATACATACTGACCAGGGGGTAATATTCCATACAGGAGACTTTAAAGTAGACTTAACACCAATAGACGGAGATGTAATGGATTTCCGGAGAATATGTGAATTAAGTGAAGAAGGAGTAATCTTAATGCTTTCTGATAGTACTAATGCAGAAAGACCAGGATATACTAAATCAGAGAAAAAAGTTGGTGTAGGATTAGATGATTTATTTACTAAAGCTGGTGACAGTAGAATAATAGTTGCGACATTCGCATCTAATATACATAGACTACAGCAGGTTGTAGACGCAGCTAAAAAACATGGTAGAAAAGTAACTGTTTCAGGAAGATCTATGCTAAATGTTGTAAACGTAGCAAAAGAGCTTGGATATCTTGAAATAGAAGACGATATGATAATAGATTTAAATGATGTAGGTAACTATGAAGACAAAGAACTAGTAATAATAACTACTGGTTCACAGGGAGAACCTATGTCAGCACTTGCAAGAATGGCAAATTCAGAACACAAGAAAATAGAAATAAAAGAAGGTGACCTTGTTATAATATCAGCTCATCCAATTCCAGGTAATGAAAAACTGATATCTAAGGTAATAAACTTCTTACTTGAAAAAGGCGCTGAAGTTGTTTCGAGTGAAATAGCAGACATACACGTTTCAGGACATGCATGTCAGCAGGAATTAAAACTAATGCTTAGATTAGTTAAACCTAAATTCTTCCTACCAGCTCATGGTGAGTACAGAATGCTTAAAAAACATGCTGAGCTTGCTAGAAGTCTAGGAATGAACAAAGAAGATATATTCGTTATAAATAACGGAGATATATTAGAAGTTGGAAAAGATGAAGCATCTATAAAAGGTAAGGTTGCAACAGGAAATATACTAGTAGATGGACTAGGTGTTGGGGATGTTGGAAACATAGTACTTAGAGATAGAAAACACCTTTCTGAAGATGGACTTATGACAATAGTTGTAACAATATCTAAAGAAGAAGGAAGAGTGCTTGCAGGTCCAGACATAATATCAAGAGGATTTGTATATGTAAGAGAATCTGAAGACCTTATGGATGGAGCTAAACAGATAGTTAGAGATGTGCTAAGTGAATGTGAAGAACACAACATAAAAGAATGGGCATATCTAAAGAACAATATAAAAGAACAGTTAAAAGAATATCTTTACCAGAAGACAAAGAGAAATCCAATGATACTACCTATAATAATGGAAGTTTAGGATTTGTATAATAGAAATAAATGGCCGGAATTCTATTCCGGCTTTTTATATATATAAGTTTAAATTTTAGAGTTAGGAGAGTTTAAATTGAGAAAAAAGATTACAACAAAGACTAGATTTGGAGCTGCTGCAGGATTTGCTTTTTTAACAGTAGCGTGTATGTATGTTTATTTTAGTGGAATTGATAAATCTACAATGACACTTATAAGTGCAGCAGGGTGTTTAGCTGTGTCTATTTATGAATTAAAGAGAATATCTGATATGAAAAAGGAAGAGGCTTCAAAAAATAAATAAAAAAATAATTTTAAAAATAATTGAATATAATAGAAAAAACGATTTCTTGGGTTAAAAAGCTTGAAATAAAGTAATATAGCCAAAAGTAGCCCTTTACTAAAGCAAAAAATTGGTATAATATATCTGTATAAAGTGTATATATTTTAAGGTGGGAAAAGCTATATAAAATAAATACAAAGGAGAAAAATATTATGATAAAATTTGATGCTTCACATGCATGTAAAATGGAAGAAATATTAGCTCATCAGGACAGAGTTAATGCTCTTCACAAAGAAATAGTAGAAAAAACAGGAACAGGAAATGATTTCTTAGGATGGGTAGACTGGTACAAAAACTACGATAAAGAAGAATTTGAAAAAGTAAAAGAAAGTGCTAAATACATAAGAGAAAATTGTGATGTATTCCTTGTTTGTGGTATAGGTGGATCATACTTAGGTGCTCGTGCAGCTATAGAAATGATAAACGGATTATACGCTGACAAAAAACCAGAAATAATATTCGTTGGTAACACATTCTCTTCTACATACATAGCACAGGTTATGAAATATATAGAAAACAAAGAAGTTTGTGTAAACGTAATATCTAAATCAGGAACAACAACTGAAACAGCTTTAGCATTCCGTTTATTAAAACAGTTTATGGAAAAGAAATACGGAAAAGACGAAGCTAAAAATAGAATATTTGCTACAACTGATAAATCAAGAGGTACATTAAGAGCTATGGCTGATAAAGAAGGTTATACTACTTTCGTAATACCAGATGATATAGGTGGTAGATACTCTGTTATAACTCCAGTTGGTTTATTACCAATAGCAGTTGCAGGAATAAGCATAGATGATTTAATGGCAGGTGTTGAAGAAGCTTACAATGATTTAGCTGATCCAGACCTTACTAAAAACCCAGCTTACGCATATGCAGTAGCTAGAAGAGTTTTAGAAGGTAAAGGTAAAAATGCAGAAATGTTCGTAACTTACGACTTAAATACAACAATGCTTGCTGAATGGTGGAAACAGTTATTCGGTGAATCAGAAGGTAAAGATGGAAAAGGTGTATTACCATGTAGTGCTACATTCTCAACAGACCTTCACTCATTAGGACAGTTTGTTCAGGATGGAACTAAATGTTTATTTGAAACATTAGTATTATTTGAAAAACCAATAGAAGATGTTATATTCCCTTCAGATGAAGAAAATATGGACGGAATGAACTACTTAGCTGGTAAAAATGTAGACTGGATAAATAAAATGGCAATGCAGGGTACATTAGATGCTCACGAAAATACAGGTGGAGTACCAAACCTTTTAATAACTGTAGATGATATGAGTGCTAAGAGCTTTGGATACTTATGCTACTTCTTCTTCAGAGCTTGTGCAATGACTTGCTACATGTTAGACATAAATCCATTCAACCAGCCAGGTGTTGAAGTATACAAAAAGAACATGTTTAAATTATTAGGAAAAAACTAATATAATATATTTATTAAAGATGTCTCTGATAGAGGCATCTTTTTTTATTCCTAAGGAAATTATAATAATTTAAAACTGTGGAAAACTTATGTACAATAGTAATATGAATGTATTGAAAAAACAAAAAGATGAAAAAATCATTAAGAAAATATTAAAAAATCACTTTGAAGAATTCAAACTAAAATATTGGAATAAAGTTAGAAGAGAAATGAGGGATCAGATAGAAAATACTGTAATAAAGGCTTTAAATTGTGGAAATATAGAAAAAGGATATATAAAACATAAATGTATAGACTGTGGAGAGGAGTATATTCAAGGGTTCACTTGTAAAAGTAAGTTTTGCACAAAGTGTGGAAGAAAATATTCTATGGAATGGGCAGAAAAACAGGTAGAAAATATTCTTGATGTTTCTCATAGACATGCAGTTTTCACAATTCCAGAGGAGTTAAGAGTCTATTTCTACAGAAAGCGAGAGCTTTTAAAAGATTTACAAGATGCTACATATAAGGTATTAGATAGTTTTCATAAAAAGAAAACAAATGGAGATTATGAATTAGGGGTAATTGCTGTAGTACACACTTTTGGTGGAGATTTAAAATGGAATCCTCACATACATGCCTTATACACCGAAGGTGGAATAGATAGAAATAATAAGTGGTTTAAAAAATTAGATTTCATACCGTATACATATATGAAAAAAGTATGGCGAAAGTTGGTACTAGATATAATAAAAAACAACTTTAGAGATAGAAAAACTAGAAATTTGATAAATAAGTTATATAAGAAAGAATTCTATGTAAATGCAGAAAGACGTTTAACTAATATAAAACAGGCAACTCAATATATAGGTAGATATTTGGCTAGACCAGCTATCGCTGAGTATAGAATAATTAATTACGATGGGAAAAATGTAACTTACTGGTATGAAAACAAAAAACCTAAGGGAAAAAGAGAAATAACTGTAAATGTATTAGAATTTATAGGTAAAATAACCCAACATATTCACCCGAAGGGTTTTAGAGTTGCAAGAAGATACGGTCTATATTCAAGAGTAAAAAATAAATTAAGCATAGAAATATTGAAATTATATAATTTTATGAGACACAGAAATATATCTAAGCTGATAAAAAAGAAGAATACAGTAAAGAAAAATTTTAAAGATAGATTGATAGAATCATTTGGAGTAAATCCTTATATTTGTAAAAAGTGTGGAAAAGACATGATTCTATGGGAAATATGGCATTATAAATATGGATTAATATATAATGTACTAGATAAATCAAATTATAAAAGAATAATCTACGAAGAAATTATAGAAAAAGAAATTTCTTTGAATACAACAACACAAATAGAATTATTTTAAAAGTCTATTAAATAGGCTAGCTTTGCTATACTCAAATATAAATAATAGTGTATAATTAGTGTAATTAAAATTATTAGGAGAAATAGTATGCTAAAAGAATTAGAAGAAATGAGTAAAGGACAAAAGTTATACAATTATGAATGTAAGTCTTGTGGATTTGAAAAAGGAGTACCAGAATTTATATTAGAAGAACTAAGACAAGATGCATTCTTTTCATTGGGAGCGATAGCTTCGCTAAATGAAAAAAATATGCCAGAATTAATTTGTCCTAATTGTGGAGCTAAATTTGAATACAAAAAAACTGACGACCGTTAGGTGTCAGTTAAAGGTACTGTCACAAGAACACCTTTTAAAGGTGTTCTGTGGCAGTATTTTTTATGAAGATAATAAAATATAGAAATATTTTTGAAAAATAAAGATAAAAATTTAAAAATATTCACAAAACCTAATTTGATAAATTTTAACATATTAGTTATAATATATAATAATTAATATAATATATAATGATTAAAATTATTTTGAAAGGAAAAGATTTTATGGATATAGCAAATATAGTAGCGACTGCTGCGGGTATAGCAATCGCAATATCAGTACACGAATTTGGGCATGCTTATTCAGCACATCTTTTAGGAGATGATACAGCAAAATTATATGGAAGGATGACATTAAATCCAATAAAGCACGTAGATCCACTTGGATTATTGGCGATGATAATATTCCACATAGGTTGGGCTAAACCAGTACCAGTAAACCCAATGAACTATAAAAATTATAAAGTTGGCAATTTTATAGTATCTATTGCAGGAGTATGTTGTAATTTACTTACGGCTATAGTATGTGCAATAATTTATAAAAATGTTCCTATATATGGAGTACAGGTTTTAACATATACATGTATAATATATAATATAGGGTTTGCTGCATTTAACTTACTTCCAGTACCACCGTTAGATGGTTGGGGAGCAATAGAAACATTCATACCATATCAGTGGAGAGAATATGCGTACAAATTTGAAAGAATAAGTGGATTTGTATTAATATTACTTCTTATAACTGGTGCTTATAGAATAATAATAAATCCTATACATGGACTATTTGCATCAATAGTTCAAATGTTTATGTTTTAATAATTAATTAAAAATAATTTAAGTAATGATACAAAAATATTAGCTACTTAAAGAGGAGATTATATGAAGTATAATGTACAATTAAAGGTATATGAAGGGCCGATGGATCTTTTGTACGACCTTGTTACAAAGCACAAGATAGATATAAAGGATATAGCTATTTCAGAAATAACTAAGCAGTACTTAGATTATCTAGATGCTATGGAAGCTATGGATATGGAAATAACTAGTGACTTTATAACAATGGCGTCAAAATTGGTCGAAATAAAATCGAGATATTTACTTTATCTTCAGAGAGAGGATTCTGAAGAAGAGGATCCAAGAATTGAGCTTGTTGAAAGATTAAAAGAATATAAAAAATATAAGCAGATTTCTAAAGAATTAAAGGAAAAAGCAGACGAAGAACATGAAAGATTCTTTAGAAAAAAAGAAGAGGTAATAATAGAAGATGAGCTTAGTCTAGAAGATGTTTCTATAGCAAAAATGATGGAACTGCTTCCTAAATTGTTGAAAAATATTGACAAAAAGGAAGAAGAACCTAAAAATGATGCGCTAGAAAGGCTAGTAAATAGAAAAATTATCTCTGTAGAGGAAAAAATAGTATCATTGAGAAGAACGTTGGCTACAAAAGATAAAATAAGCTTTTTAGAAACTGTAGACCAGAGTGACAGAGGTGATATCATAGCATCGTTTTTATGTGTCTTAGAGATGATAAAAGAAAAAGAGATAATTGTTACACAAGATGACTTTTTTGAAGATATAGTAATAGTTAAAAGAACGGATAAGATGCTAGAATATTCTGAGGAGAATTAGTATGAAGAGAGAAGATATAAAAAATATAATAGAGGCTATTATGTTTGCATATGGAGAGCCTATAAGCATAAAAGAATTAAATGCTATTATAAATAAAGACCTTTCTCATAAGGAAATAGAGTTTATGATGGATGCGCTTATAACTGAGTATAAAGATAATGATAGAGGTATTCAGATTATAAGACTTGAAAACAAGTACCAGATGTGTACAAATGAAAAATATGCTGATTATATAAAAATGGTTCTTGAGCCTAAAAAGAAAAAAACTCTAAGCCAGGCAACTCTTGAAACACTTACTATAATTGCATATAAGCAGCCGGTTACAAAATTAGAAATAGAAAATATAAGAGGTGTCAAATGCGATAAGGCTCTTAAAACACTTCAGGAAAATGAATTGATTGTAGAGGCTGGAAGATTGAATAAAATAGGGAAACCTATAATATATAAAACTAGTGATGAATTTTTAAAATTACTCAATATAGAATCTATAGATGAGCTACCTAAGATAGAGGAGATAGAAGAAAATAATTAAAGTGGGAAATTTGTGGATTGCTAGTTAAATGTGGAACGGAGGAAATAAAAATGGAAGACAGAGATTTATCAATAATGTTACTTAAAAACATACATGTATTCCACAGTATAGTTAAAGTAATAGTTAGTGAGAGAAATGAAAGTAGAATACTTACAGAAAGACAGTTCTTTGCATTAAAGAAGATGGCGGAAATAGACAAAATGGAGCTGAAAAATTTAAGCAAGGTATTACATGTATCTACTTCAAGTCTATGTATCCTTCTAAATAAACTTGTTGAACAGGGATATGTTTATAGAGAAGAGGATAAAAAGGACAGAAGAAATACATTCTATGGAATAACTGAAAAAGGTAGTGAAGTTTTAGAAATAGAAAAAGCGGATATACTAAAAATAATAAATAAAAAAATAGAGTTAATAGACGAAGATAAAAGAGAAGATTTATACAAAGCTCTAGACTTAGTATTTGATACTCTAATAGGAACACTTAATAATTAGAAAATAAAAAAGGAAAGAATTCTCATATACAAGACTTGTGGTTGTTATGAAAATTCTTTCCTTTTTTTATTTGTCTGCTAAAACAGTATCGTATAATATTTTTCCTATAGGTGCATTTATTTTTAATGTAGCTTTTCCATCCATAGAAGTAGAGCTTTTGTTTATAAGCACTAAATCTTTTCCTCTGTAATAGTTTATGAAACTAGCAGCAGGATAAACTACAAGAGATGTTCCACCTATTATTAAAAGATCGGCATTTTTAATAGCTTTTACAGCGCCGTTTATAGTGTTTTCATCCAATGCTTCTTCATATAGAACAACATCCGGCTTTACAATTCCACCACATACATCGCATTTTGGAATAGTTCCATCTAGTTCAAGCATATCCTCTAAGTCAAAGAATTTATGACATTTTGTACAGTAGTTTCTCTGGACAGAGCCATGAAGCTCAAATACATTTTTACTTCCGGCCTTTTGATGAAGACCATCTATATTCTGAGTTATAACAGCCTTTAATTTTCCAATCTCTTCTAAATAAGCAAGAGCCTTATGTGCGTTATTTGGCTCTGCATCTTGATAGATAAGTTTATCTTTGTAGAATTCATAGAAATATTCTGGATATCTTACAAAGAATGAATAAGATACAACTTCTTCAGGAGTGAAGCGTCTATTTAATTTTTGATTGAATAAACCATTAGAGCTTCTAAAATCGGGTATATTTGATTCTGTAGAAACTCCAGCCCCTCCAAAGAATACGATGTTATTGTGTGAATCTATTAATTTTTTTAATTCATTTACTTCATTTTCGAACAAAACAATCATCTCCTTTTATTTTATATTATTATATTACTACAAAAAAATAAAAATGTAATCGTATCGCAAAAAATATATCGTCTTTACTTATATTGCAAAAATAGATTATAATTATATTAACTAAGGAAATTGAAAGGAGATTTTAAAATGAAAAAAAGAATGGCAGCTGCATCTCTGGCAATGATTCCTATGCTTACGATGAATGTAAATGCAGAAAATATTAAGACAGGGATTGTTAGTTCAGCGTATTTAAATGTAAGATATTCTCCTTCAGCATCAGCAAAATTACAGTTAGTACTAAAAAAAGGAAATAAGGTAACTGTAATTGGTGAAAAAAATGGTTGGTACAAGATTAAGACAGCTACTGGTAAAACAGGTTGGGTTGTTTCAAAATATATATCATTGAAAGCCGATGCTATTAGAAAAGATACTAGAGGCATAAAAAAGATAGTAACAGCGACAACATTAAATGTAAGAAGTGGACCAGATACATCATATACTTCAATAGGTAAATTATATAAAAACAATGAAGTAGATGTGATATCAGAATCTAATGGATGGTCTAAGATTCAATTTGGATCAAAAGTAGGATATGTTTCTTCAGAATACCTAAAAGCTACAACTACAGATAATAATAATTCTGGAATTACAGGTAATTCTCAAGGAACAAAAAAAACTATACAGGAAGTAACATCTTCTCTATTACATGTTAGAAATGGAGCCGGTGGTCAGTATACAAAGATAGATACACTTCATAAAGGTGATAAGGTAGTTGTTTCAAGCATTGAAAATAACTGGGCTAAGGTAGAATATGACGGGAAAAATGGATATGTATCATCTATCTATTTAAAATATGTATCAGATAAAATAGATGATGATAGCACTGATATAAATGGTACAGCTTCTGATATAATACAGGGCGCATACACTCAGAGAAGTCAGAAGGATTACTCTTTAGAGGATATGGTAGAAGCTCAGTATATAAAAGGGCAGAGTGGTGGAAATTTAATATCAAGACAGACAAATAGACTTAGCGATATATTAAACCCACAAGAAAGCTCATTTACAACATATCTTATGAGAAAAGATACTAGAGCATATGGCGCACCTACAAAAGAAGAGCTAGAATATTACCTAGATCCATCAAACTTCACTAGCTATAAAGATGGTATAATGCAGTTTGTAAGACTTGATAGATACACTGACTCTATAACTGCAAAATCATTAAACAATTACTTTGAATCTAGAGGCTCAGAATGTATATTTAATGGAAAAGGACAGGCATTTATTGATGCAGCTAAAAAATACAATATAGATGTACTTTATTTTGTATCTCATGCTATGTGGGAAACAGGTAATGGTAAATCTAAATTAGCACAAGGACAGCTTGTAACAAGTGTAGACGGAGTACCTCTTGAAACACCTGTAACAGTTTACAACTTCTTTGGAATAGGAGCTACAGATGGAAATGCACTTGAAGGCGGTAAAATGACTGCTTACAAAAATGGTTGGACTACTGTTGAAAAAGGTATAGACGGAGCTGCAAAATGGATTTCTGATGGATATATACATAACTCTAAATATAAACAGAATACAGTTTATTCTATGAGATGGTGCTATGAATATACTTGGCATCAGTATGCGACAGATGTAAACTGGGCTAATGGAATATCAAAGATGATGTCATCGCTTATGACAAGATATGGAAATGGTAAAAATCTTTTAATAGATATTCCGGAATATAAATATTAAAAATAAATCGATAAGATATATGGAATCATGTGCGATAATTTGTACATGATTCTTTATTTACATAGGAAATGTAAATTTGAAAACGAATATGATTGTTGTTTATAAATTTTAAATACTGTTGGGAGAGAAAAAAGGTTGGAGAGCTTAAAGGAATGTATGATAAAAATGGATATAAGCAATACTTCTCTTATAAAAAAGATGGAAGATGTTTATATAAAGAAAGTTATCTACTTTAAAGAAAATAAAACTGTATATTTTTATCTATCTTCTAAAGACGTTGTTCCATATGAGTATTTAGAAAGAGCTCAAAGGGAGATAAAGGCTAAGAATAAATACTTTAAAGAGATAAAATTTAAGATAGAGTATACAGGCTTTGAGAGAAAAACAGAAAAAGATATAATGAAAAAATATTGGCCGAATATAGTATATATACTAAAGAGTATCTGCCCATCTATATCTGGGTGGCAGAAAGAGATTGAGTATTTATGCATAGATAATAAGCTCAAGATAAAGATTCCAAAGGGGATATTTTATCAAAGAATTATGAATAAGAATATCACTACAACTCTAAAGCATACAATAAGCGAGGAGTTTGGAATTGATATGGATATTGAAATCGAGAGCGCAGTCGATGAAAAGGTTGATAGAAAGAAATTAGTTGAAAAAATAGATAGAGAATTCAATGAAAAGATTATGATTCTCGAAAAAGAAAATAGAAATAAAACTAGTGAGTCCGAAGAAGAAAGCGGATATGTTATAAAAGATGAGAAGGACGAAAATATGATTTATGGAGAAAATGTAAACGTCCTTACAGAAAAAATAGAAAACCTAGATAGCAATTCTGGAACTGTAGGTATAGAGGGAACTATATTTAATATAGAAATAAAAGAGCTTA
This sequence comes from Peptacetobacter hiranonis, assembly GCF_008151785.1. Classification (GTDB taxonomy): domain Bacteria; phylum Bacillota; class Clostridia; order Peptostreptococcales; family Peptostreptococcaceae; genus Peptacetobacter; species Peptacetobacter hiranonis. The sequence goes on along the minus strand of NZ_CP036523.1, from coordinate 1,562,997 downwards.
GAAATGGTAAAATCCTTCTAATGCTTATGGTTACAGACTACACAAGTTCTATAACTTGTAAAATATTCCTTACTGATACTAATAAAGATTGGGTACTTGGAAAAATAAGCAAGGGTATGTATATAAAGATAAAGGGAGATGTGCTTTATGATACATTCCAGAGAGAGATAAGTATGACAATCAGCGGTATGAGAAAGGAAGAAAGAGAAGAAAGAAAAGATACTGCTGAGAAGAAAAGAGTGGAACTACACGCACATACTCAGATGTCCTCAATGGACGCAATTTGCTCAGTTAAAGGACTTGTATCTCGTGCTGCAAAATGGGGACATCCTGCTATTGCAATAACTGACCACGGTGTTGTACAGGGATTCCCAGATGCTATGAATGCAGCTAAAAAAGAAGGGATAAAGGTGCTTTATGGGGTTGAAGGTTATCTAACAGAGGATAATAAAGACGCCATAGAGGATGCAAATGATAAGAGTTTATCTCAGGAGTTTGTAGTATTCGATTTGGAAACCACAGGTTTTTCAAATATAAACGATAAGATAACAGAAATAGGTGCTGTTAAGATAAGAGACTTTGAGATTGTGGATAGATTTAGTGAGCTTGTAAATCCAGAAAAGGATATATCTTATAGAGTGCAAGAGCTTACAGGAATTACAAATGAAATGGTAAAAGACAAGCCTACAATTGAAGAAATACTTCCTAAGTTTATGGAGTTTGTGGGAGATGATGTATTGGTTGCTCATAATGCGGACTTCGATACAGGATTTATTATGCAGAAGTGTAAGGAGCAGGGATTGGAGTATAAGAATAAAAAGGTAGATACACTGATGCTTGCTAGAATTATGCTTCCTAATTTAAAAAGATATAAGCTAGACAAGGTTGCAAAAGAGGTCGGCGTGCAGTTACTTAACCACCATAGGGCTGTAGATGATGCCGAGGCAACTGCAAATATATTTATAAAATTCCTTGGAATGTTAAAAAAACAAGGTGTTGAAAAATTATCCGATGTAAATACAGTACTTGGAAAGGTTGATTATACAAAACTAAAGACTCATCATATAACATTGATTGCAAAGAATCAGACTGGTATCAAAAATCTTTATAAGATTGTATCTGATGCGCATGTTAATCATTTTTACAGAGCACCGAGAATCCTTCAAAGTGTATTAGATGAATATAGAGAGGGAATTATTGTAGGATCTGCTTGTGAAGCAGGAGTTGTATACGATGCTGTTAAGAAAAGACTTCCAGATGAAGAAATGGAAAAGATTATAGCTCCATATGACTATATTGAAGTAATGCCGATAGATAATAATAGATTTATGATAGATAATGGAGATGTTGAGGACGAAGATGAGTTAAAGGAAATCAACAAAAGAGTTGTAGAAACTGCCAAGAAATTTGGCAAAATTCCTGTAGCTACTGGAGATGTTCATTTCTTAGATAAACACGATGCGGTACTTAGAAGGGTGCTTAAATTCTCTCAAGGATTTAAGTTAGATGATGAGGAAACTTATCTCCATTTTAGAACTACTGACGAGATGTTAGACGAGTTTTCTTATTTAGGAGAAGAACTTGCTTATGAGGTTGTTGTAGAAAATACAAACCTTATAGCTGATATGGTAGAGGATGTTAAACCGATACCAGATGAAACTTATCCACCAGTAATTGAAGGTTCAGATGTCGAACTTAGAGAGATGTGCTTTAAAAAGGCTGTGGATATTTATGGAGATCCACTTCCAGAGATAGTAGAAAAAAGGCTTAATAGAGAGCTAAACTCTATAATCGGTAATGGTTATGCGGTGATGTATATAATTGCACAGAAGCTAGTTGCAAAATCACTTTCAGATGGATACCTTGTTGGTTCAAGGGGTTCTGTTGGTTCTTCATTTGCAGCTACAATGAGTGATATAACAGAGGTTAACCCACTTCCAGCTCATTATGTTTGTCCGAATAAAGAGTGTAAGTATTCGTACTTCTATGCTATAGGTGAATGGGGATCTGGAATAGATTTACCGGATAAAGTTTGTCCAAAATGTGGTGAAAAACTTATAAAGAATGGGCATGATATACCTTTTGAAGTTTTCTTAGGATTTGAAGGGGATAAAGAACCAGATATAGACCTTAACTTCTCTGGTTCATATCAGCCAGTTATACATAAGTATACTGAGGAGCTATTTGGTGAAGGTCACGTCTACAGAGCAGGTACAATTGGTACTGTTGCGGAAAAAACTGCATTTGGTTATGCAAAGAAATACGTTGAAGAAAATGATATAGAAGTTCCATCAGCTGAGGTGCTCAGACTAGCTGAGGGATGCACAGGTGTTAAGAGAACATCAGGGCAGCATCCTGGTGGGGTAATGGTTATACCAGATTACAAGGATGTTTATGATTTTACTCCAATTCAGTATCCAGCTAATGATGTAAACTGTGGAGTTATAACTACTCACTTCGATTATCATTCTATAAGTGGTAGAATTCTGAAGCTAGACATACTTGGGCACGATGGTCCGACCATTATAAGAATGCTTGAAGATATAACAGGAATAACAATAACTGATATTCCTCTTGATGACCCTGCTACAATGTCACTATTTACTTCAACTGAAGCACTTGGGGTAACTCCTGAGGAAATAGATTGTGAAATAGGATGTCTTGCAATTCCAGAATTCGGGACAAAATTCGTTAGACAGATGCTTTTAGATACTAAGCCTACTACATTTGCCGAGCTTGTCAGAATATCTGGGCTTTCTCATGGGACAGATGTTTGGGTAAACAATGCACAGGATTTGGTTAGAGAAAATATAGTTGGATTAAAAGAAGTTATATCTACACGAGACGATATAATGAACTACTTGATATTTAAAGGTCTTCAGCCTAAGATGAGTTTCACAATAATGGAGAGTGTTAGAAAAGGTAGAGGATTAAAACCAGAGCATGAGGCTGCGATGATAGAAAATAATGTTCCAGATTGGTATATAAATTCTTGTAAGAAAATAAAATACATGTTCCCTAAAGCACATGCGGTTGCATATGTTATGACTTCTTTCAGACTTGCGTATTGTAAGGTGCATTATCCAGAGGCATTCTATGCTACATACTTTACTACTAAAGTAGAGGATTTTGATGCGGATCTTATTATAAAAGGATACGATGCGATAAAGGCAAAGAAAAAAGAAATAGAAGAGCTTGGAAATGATGCAACTCAGAAAGAAAAGGGAATGTATATAATTTTAGAAGTTGCACAGGAAATGTATGCTAGGGGAATAAAAATTGCGCCTGTTGATATTTATAAGTCATCTGCAACTGAATTTGAAGTGATAGGACCTGGACTTTTAAGACCACCTATGACAGCACTTCAGGGAGTTGGAGAAAATGCAGCGATACATATTGTAGAGGAAAGAGAAAATGGAGAGTTTATTTCTAAGGAAGATTTTAGAAAGAGAACAAAGATTTCGAGAACTGTTGTTGAAACATTAGATAAACATGGCTCTCTTGGAAGTATGAGTGATAAAAATCAGCTTTCTCTATTCTAAAAATAAAATCAAAGTTTTAGAAGATATGACAATGTCGTAATTATTCGAATTTATTATTGTCAAATCTTGCAAACATGGGAAATGTATGCTAATATATAAATTAATACAGTTTATCTTTTACAAGGAAAGGAAGAGTGAGGCAGTTGTTCTCACTCTTTTTTATGGAAAAAGAACGAAAAATTACAATTGAATAAGGAGGATAGATAATAATGAAAAAAAGTGAAATAGTGGATAGAGTTGAGAAAATGGTAACTGCTATAACAGACGAAAAAGGCTACGAAACGGTAGATGTTGAGTATGTTAAAGAAGCAGGACAGTTCTATTTAAGAGTAGTTGTTGACAAAGAAGGTGGAATATCTCTTAACGAATGTGAAGAGGTAAGTAGAGAATTAAGTCCAAAACTTGACGAAAATGATTTTATAGAAGAAAATTATTATCTTGAAGTATCTTCTCCTGGAATTGATAGAGCACTAAAAAGAGACAAAGAATTTGTTAAATACAAAGGAAGAGATGTGGAAATAAAGCTTTATAAAGCTATAGATGGTGTTAAACAGTTCGAAGGAGAACTAGTAGGTTTAGATGAAGAAAATAATATAGTTGTTATCATAAATAATGAAGAAATGAAATTCAATAGAAAGGACGTTGCAATAATAAGATTAGCTATAAAATTCTAATCTTAGATGCACAAGGAGGAAAAATGAATCAGGAATTTTTAAACGCATTAAACGAGATAGTAGAAACTAAAGGCATAGACAAAGAAGTACTTATAGATACTATCGAACAGGCTCTTTTAACAGCTTATAAGAAAAACTTTGGACAGGCGCGGAATGTTGAAGTAGAATTTGACAGAGATAATGGAGATATAAAAGTATACTCTACTAGAACTGTAGTTGATGAATCTGACTACTATGACAGTTTCTTAGAAATAGAACTTTCAGAAGCTAGAAAAATAAGCCCAAGCTACGAAATAGGAGATGTTATAAGAAATGAAGTAACTCCAAGTAACTTTGGTAGAATAGCAGCTCAGACAGCTAAACAGGTTGTTGTTCAGAGATTAAGAGAAGCAGAAAGAGAAATAGTTTACAACGAATTTATGGAAAGAGAAAGTGAAATAGTTGATGGTGAAATAACTAGAGCTACTCCAAGCGTTGTATACGTAGACCTTGGTAAAATAGAAGGTGTTATGCCACGGAGCGAAAAAATAGACAACGAAACATACAAAGAAGGACAGAGAATAAAAGTTTACGTTGTGGAAGTTAAAAAAGGAAGCAAAGGACCTCAAATAATAGTATCAAGAAGCAATAAAGGTCTTGTTGGAAGATTATTCGAGCTTGAAGTTCCAGAAATAGAACAGGGAATAGTTCAGATAAAATCTATAGCTAGAGAAGCTGGTTCAAGAACTAAAATGGCTGTTAAATCATTAGATGATAAAATAGATCCAATAGGAGCTTGTGTAGGACCTAAAGGATCAAGAGTTAAAAATATAGTAGATGAACTTGGCGATGAAAAAATAGATATAATAAAATACAGCGATGATTTTGCTGAATATATATCTGCATCACTAAGCCCATCAAAAGTTGTTAAAGTAGAAGTTAATGAAGAAGAAAAATCTGCATTAGTAGTTGTACCAGATTACCAGCTTTCATTAGCAATAGGTAAAGATGGACAGAATGCTAGATTAGCAGCTAAACTTACTGGATGGAAAATAGATATAAAAAGCGAATCTCAGTATGAAGAAGATTTAGCAAATGGTGTATACGATAAAAAAGAAGAAAGCGAATTAGAATTCAATGATGAATTTGCAGATTTCTCAGATGAAGATTTATTCGCAGATGATATAGAAGAAAAAGAAGAAACTGTAGAAGAATAGATGAGTTAGGAGGGATTGTTTTGCAGAAAGTAAAAAAAGTACCTCAGAGAAAATGTATAGCTTGTCAGGAAAGAGATTCTAAAAAAGGTCTTATAAGAATAGTTAAAAATAAAGAAGGCGAAATATTTTTAGATCCAACAGGTAAGGCAAATGGTAGAGGAGCTTATATTTGCAAAAGTGCCGAGTGCCTTAAAAAAGCTATAAAAAGTAAAGCGCTAAATAAAGCTTTTAAAATGGAAGTACCACAAGAAGTATATGAAAGATTACTTACGGAGTTAGAAGATTATGAATAATATGTCTAAAAAAAGAGTAATGTCACTATTAGGTCTAGCTACTAGAGCTAGAAAGGTTGTATCAGGAGATGATACGACTCTTCAAGATTTAAAAAAAGGAAAAGTAGATTTAGTTATTGTTGCTACTGATGCATCAGACAATACTAAAAAGCTTTTTAGAGATAAATCATCTTTTAGAAATATTAAGATGGTTGAATACGGAACAAAGGAAGAAATTGGAAGCGCAATAGGTAAAGATTTTCGTGCTGTTATAGGTATAGAGGATAAAGGTTTTGCGAAGAAGATAGTAGAATTGATAGAAGAAATTTAATATAGGGGGTGGTCTTGTGTCAACAAGAGTAGACCAGTTAGCAAAGGAATTAAAAATATCGAATGAGGAGCTTATAAATAAATTAAAAGCTTTCGATATAGAAGTAACAAGTGAAGAAGATGTTCTTGAAGGAGAAGAGTTTGAACTTGCTTACGAAATGATAAAAGAAGAAGTAATAGCTGAAAGAGGAAATGTAATATCTCTTAGCGGAAAAATAACTGTACAGGATTTAGCTAATGAAATGGGTAAAACTGTATCAGAAGTAATAAAAGAGCTTATGATGATGGGTACAATGGCAACAATAAACCAGGAAATAAGCTTCGAAATAGCATCATTAGTTGCTACTAAATTCGGATTTGAATTAACTACAGCAGATGATAGTGAAACAGAAGATGAAATAGAAAAATTAATGGAAATAGAAGAAGATAAAGAGGAAGATTTAAAACCTAGACCACCAGTTGTAACAGTTATGGGACACGTTGACCACGGTAAAACTTCTTTACTAGATGCAATAAGAAAAACAAACGTAACAAAAGGTGAAGCCGGTGGTATAACTCAGCACATAGGGGCTTCAGAAGTTAAAATAAACGGACAGAAAATAGTATTCTTAGATACACCAGGGCACGAAGCTTTCACATCAATGAGAGCAAGAGGTGCTCAGGTTACAGATATAGCTATACTAGTTGTTGCAGCAGATGACGGTATAATGCCTCAGACAGTAGAAGCAATAAACCATGCTAAAGCAGCAGAAGTTCCACTAATAGTTGCTATAAACAAAATAGATAAAGACGGAGCAAACCCAGATAGAGTTAAACAGGAATTATCTGAACATGGACTTCTTGTTGAAGACTGGGGTGGAGATGTTATAGCAGTTCCAGTTTCAGCTAAGAAAAATATAGGAATAGACCACTTACTAGAAATGGTTCTATTAGTTGCAGAAATGGAAGAATTAAAAGCTAACCCAGATAAGAGAGCTGTTGGTACAGTAATAGAAGCACAGCTTGATAAAGGTAGAGGACCAGTTGCTACAGTACTTGTTCAGGGTGGTACTCTAAGAGTTGGAGATCCAATAGTAGCAGGTGTTGCAAGTGGTAAAGTTAGAGCAATGATAAACTCAAAAGGTAAGAGAGTTAAAGTTGCTGGACCATCTACTGCAGTTGAAATACTTGGACTTTCTGATGTTCCACAGGGTGGAGACCAGTTCGTTGAGGTTCCAAGTGATAAAGTTGCTAGAAGTATAGCAGAAAAAAGACAGCAGCAGCAGAGAGAAGAAATGTTAAAATCAAGCCAGAGATTATCTCTTGATGATTTATTCAACCAGATGAATGATGGATTAAAAGAATTAAATATAGTTATAAAAGCAGACGTTCAGGGTTCTGTTCAGGCAGTTAAACAGTCATTAGAAAGATTATCTAATGATGAAGTACAGGTTAAAGCTATACACGGTGGTGTTGGTGCAATAACTGAAACAGACGTACTTCTTGCAGCTGCATCTAATGCAATAATAATAGGATTCAACGTTAGACCAGTATCTGGTGCTGAATCACTAGCTGAAAAAGAAAACGTAGATATGAGAACATACACAATAATATACAAAGCTATAGAAGATATACAGGCTGCTATGTGTGGTATGCTTGATCCAGATATAGTTGATGAAGACACAGGTAAAGCAGAAATAAGAGAAACTTATAGAATATCTGGTGTTGGTACAGTTGCTGGATGTTACGTAACAAACGGTAAAATATACAGAAACTGTAAAGCTAGAATAGTAAGAGACGGTATAATAGTTCATGAATGTGAATTAGCTGCTCTTAGAAGATTCAAAGACGATGTTAAAGAAGTTGCAGAAGGATATGAATGTGGTATGAGCTTCGTAAACTATAACGACATAAAAGAAGGAGATATAGTAGAAGCATACATAACTAAAGAGGTTGAAAGAACATTATAATAGATAATAAGATGTTTCTCTTAATTTTTAGGAGATTAAACATATTTAAGTCGGCTGCTAATTTAAAAATTATAAAAGGAAAGAGGTCGAAGATATGACATCATATAATAGAACAAGAAGAATATCAGAAGAAATAAAAAAAATAATAGGGCAGATGTTAATAAACGGAATAAAAGACCCTAGAATAACATCTATGATAAGTGTTACAGATGTAGATGTTACTAATGACTTAAGATATGCGTTTGTATATGTTAGTTTATTAGGTGGAAATGAAGAAGAATCTCTTGCTGGATTAAAAAGTGCAGCAGGCTATATAAGAAGAGAAGTTGGTAAAAAAGTAAAACTTAGATACATACCTGAAATAATGTTTAAAGTAGATGACTCTATAGAAAGAGGTATGTATATGGATAGTCTGATTAAAAAAGTTCAGGAACACGATATGGAAAACAGCAAAGAGGTAGAAGAAGATGAAGAGTAAATTTATCCCACAGATGGACAGTGTAATAAAATGTATCGAGGACAATGATGTTTTCGTCGTTACTTCACATGTCAGTCCTGATGGAGATAATATAGGTTCTACTCTTGGAATGCATAGATTTTTAGAAAAAATAGGTAAGAAGGTATATCATGTACTAGATGATGATATTCCTTCTAATCTAGTATTTCTTTCTAAGGAAGTAGAAAAAATAACTTCTACTATAAATGAAGAAAATTATGTAATGTTAGCTCTTGACTGTGGAGACGAGAAGAGAATTTGTACAAGTGACGATGTTAAGAGAAATGCTAGTGTTAGAGTTTGTATAGACCACCATGCTAGCAATGATGCAAGTTTCTGTGAGATAAACTATATAGATAGTAAAGCATCATCTACATGTGAGCTTGTATATAATATAATAAGAAGATATGGAGATTTAAAATCAGAGGACTATATAGATGAGGTAATTGCTTCAAGATTATATACTGGGTTATCAACAGATACAGGAAACTTCCAGTACTCATCTACAGCACCATCTAGCTTTGAAATGGCTAAGGTATTATTAGAGCATGGCGCTGAAAGAGATATGATTATACAGAAATTATATCAGAGTAATTCTCCAAACTATTATAGATTATTAGGTGATGCGCTTAATACTTTAAGTATAGCCGAAGCACCTAATGGACAGTTAGTAGCTTCTATATGTGTTTCTATAGATATGATGAAAAAACATTCTATAGGTTACAATGATATAGACGGAATTACAACATACACTAGAGATATAGAAAATGTAGAAGTAGGAATATTCCTAAAAGAAAAAAGAAAGGGCGAAATAAAAATAAGCCTACGCTCAAAAAATGATATAGATGTAAGTAAAATTGCTATGCAATTTAACGGTGGTGGGCATGTTAGAGCCGCTGGATGCACAATCAATGATACAATTGAAAATGCAGAAAAAATTATAAAAGAGCGGGTTTTAAGGGCTTTTTAGGATTAACTATATGGATAAGATAATAAGTATTTTAAAACCTACTGGAATGACATCAAATGATGTTGTTGGAAAAGCTAGAAAAATTTTAAAGATAAAAAAAATAGGACACACTGGAACACTAGATCCAGATGCTGCTGGAGTACTTCCTATTTGTATAGGGAGAGCTACAAAGGTAAGCGAGCTTATTTTAAATAAAGAAAAATCGTATTTATGTGAATTAACTCTTGGAGCATCTACAGATACTTATGATTCATCAGGAGAAATATTATTCAAAGCACCAGATGATTTTGAATATGCAGAAGATGCAATAAGAAAGGCATTTGAATCTCAGATGGGTGATATCGAGCAGTATCCACCTAAGTATTCTGCTTTAAAGGTGAATGGCAAAAGAATGTGCGATTTAGTTAGAAGTGGAAGAGAAGATGAGATAGTCCTAAAACCTAGAAAAGTTACTATAAAAAATCTAGAAATACTTAGCATAGATAATAATAAAGTTAGATTCTATGTTGAATGTTCAAAGGGGACATATATAAGAAGTATATGCTATGATGTTGGTGAAATTTTAGGATGTGGAGGACATATGTCTTTCCTACTTAGAACTTCTTCAGGCAAGTTTAATCTAGAAAATTCTATAACATTAGATGAGTTAGAAAAATTTGTTGAAGAGGGAACTGTTGAGGAACACGCATTTGATATAGACTACACTTTGGATTCATATCCAAAGATAGTTCTTAGAGATAATGCTGTTAAGTACTATTCAAACGGTGGAATAATAGAGTCTTATAGATTTGATGAAAAAAACTATACAGATAAAGATGAGTATGTAAGAGTTTATAGCCATGAAAGATTTATCGGAGTTGGAAGATTAATAAGAGAAAATGGAAAAATCAGTGTGAAGAGTGACAAAATCTTTGTATAATATATGATTTTGTATGTTTATATGATATAAAAATAAATTCTATTAAAACTACCGGAGTATTAATATGAAAGTTATTAAAGCTATAAAAGATATAGATATTGAATTTGATACAGTTGTTACAATAGGAAACTTTGATGGTGTGCATAAGGGTCATCAGGTACTTATTGAAAAAACTGCGGCTTATGCTAAAGCGAGAGGTATTAAAAGTGCTGTTTTTACCTTTTTAAATCATCCAATAAATTACTTTGTTCCAGAAAAAGTTAAGAATATATTTGATGAAAAAGAAAAAGAAAGACTGATAGAGAGCTTTGGGATAGATTATCTTATAGATATACCATTTGATAAGGCTATGACTCAAATATCAGCAGAGCAATTTATTGTAAAGATATTAAAAGATAAAATTCATGCTAAAAAGATAGTTGTAGGTCATGATTTTACATTTGCTAGAAATAAAGAGGGAAATGCAGATGTATTGAGAGATATGGGACATGAATACGGCATAGAGGTTGAAATAGTTCAGCCTATAAAAATAAATGGAATAAGAGTAAGTAGTACATTTATAAGAGAATTAATCTCTGAAGGTCGTGTTGATGAGATACCTCAGTACCTGGGAACTCATTATGTAATTGAAGGCGAGATAATTCATGGAAAAGCAAATGGAAGAAAGATGGGATATCCAACGGCTAATATAAGTTTAAAGGATCAAATTATAAATCCTAAGAACGGAATTTATGCTTCAAGAGTGATTATAGATGGAAAGAAATATTTTGGAGCTACTAATGTTGGTATGAATCCAACAGTTAATGGAAAGTATCTTTCAATAGAAACAAATATATTAGATTTTAATGAAGATATATATGGAAAAAGAGTTAGAATTGAGTTTTTAGAAAAAATTAGAGATGAGAAAAAATTTGAATCGCTTGATGAGCTAAGAAAGCAGTTAGATTTAGATACTGGATTTGTAAGACAAAAGTATATGTCAAATGAAAAAATAAATGACTAAAAAATATTTGCAAATACTTTTAAGATATGTTAATATAATTAAGGTGATTAACCCACACTCAGCAGTTGAACACTCCGATCACTGCCTAGTGAAGGGCGATTAAAAATAAATACATGGAGGAAAAACAAATGTTAGCAAACAAAGCAGAAATAATCAAAGAATTCGGAAGAAAAGAAGGAGATACTGGTTCTCCAGAAGTACAGATAGCTATATTAACAGCTAGAATAAACGAATTAAACGAACACTTAAAAGTTCACAAAAAAGACCATCACTCAAGAAGAGGTCTATTAAAAATGGTTGGTAAAAGAAGAAACTTACTTTCTTACTTAAAAGAAAACGACCTAGAAGGATACAGAGCTTTAATAGCAAAATTAGGTTTAAGAAAATAATTTTATTTATCAGTAAAAAGCAGGTATATAATTACCTGCTTTTTTCAAATAGAAATATAATAGCAGTGTAAATATATTTGATTTTACTCTGTTTTAAAATTCAATAACAGCACAAGGAGGTATAATATGAATATTCAGCTATTATGCGACAGTTTATGCGATATACCGGATGAGATAGCAGCTAAACCTTATTTAGAGGTTATCCCATTAACAGTAATGTTCGATAATGAGGAATTTAGAGAGGGAATCGACATAAGTAAAGAGGAGTTTTACAAAAGGGTAAAATCTACTGGAGAAATACCTAAAACTTCTCAAGCGACATATATAGAGTTTAGAGAAGCATTTGATAAGTATACTTCTGAGGGTAAAAAAATTATATGTATAACAGGCTCTTCAAAATCATCCGGAACCTATCAGAGTGCCACACTTGCAAAAGAAGATTGCGAAAATGGAGAAATATTTGTATTCGATACACTAAACCTTTCTCTGGGAAGTGGACAGTATGTTATAAAAGCATGTGAATTGATAGATGAAGGGAAAAATTATGAAGAAGTGCTAGAGGAATTAGATAATATTAGGGAAAGTGTGCATTTATTATTTGTACCATCTACTCTTACTTATTTAAAGAAAAGTGGTAGAGTCCCAAGCGCTACAGCAACAATAGGAAATCTTCTTCATGTTCAGCCATTATTCTACGTTGAAAATGGGGATATAAAAATGTTAGAAAAGATAAGAGGGGCTAAAAAAGTTCCTCACACAATGGTTGATGTACTGTTAGATATGAACGACGGTAATCTGGAAGATAAAATAGTTACAATAGGATGTGGAGCTAATTACGACGAGATGAAAGGTCTTGAAGAAGAAGTTAGAAAAAGAATAAAAGCGAGAAAAGTAATGTTTACAAGAGGTGGAGTGTGCATATGTTCTCATACTGGACCAGATATAATTGCTTTAAGCAGTTCTCTTTAAACATTAAGGAATGATTAAATATATTGTAGAAGTTTGATATTTTTGATAATATATTAATTGAGACGAGAAAACGGAAGGATTAGGAGGAAAAATAGATTATGGTTGAACATAAGATATATACTACAGAATTTGCTGGTAGAGAGCTTTCTGTAGAAGTAGGAAAAATATGTGAAATGACTAATGGTAACTGTATAGTAAAATACGGTGACAGTGTAGTTATGGTAAACACAACAAAATCAGCAGAACCAAGAGATGGAATAGATTTCTTCCCTCTAAGTGTTGATTACGAAGAAAAATTATATTCAGTAGGTAAAATACCTGGTGGATTCTTAAAAAGAGAAGGAAAACCTTCAGAAAAAGCGATATTAACATCAAGATTAATAGATAGACCAATAAGACCTTTATTCCCGAAAGGATTCAGAAATGATGTTCAGGTTGTTGCAACTGTTCTTTCAGTAGACCAGGATTGTACTCCTGATATAGTAGCTATGATAGGTTCATCAGTTGCATTATCAATATCTGACATACCTTTCAATGGCCCAACAGGTTCAGTTTGCATAGGTTTAGTTGACGGAGAATTCGTTGTTAACCCTAACGCTGAACAGAGAGAAAAAAGTGAAATGCACTTAGTAGTATCTGGAACAAAAGACGCTATAATGATGGTTGAAGCAGGTGCTCAGGAAGTATCTGAAGATACTATGTTAAAAGCTATATTATTCGCACATGAACACATCAAAAAAATAGTTGAGTTTATAGAAGAAATAGTAGCTGGTTCAGGAAAAGAAAAAGAAGAAGTAAAATTATACCATGCTGATGAAGATATAGAAGCTCAGGTAAAAGAATTTGCTTCAGCAAAAATGAGAGAAGCCGTTCAGACTGTTGAAAAAATGGAAAGAATGGAAAATATGGATAAAGTTAAAGAAGAAACTTTTGCTTACTTTGAAGAAAAATTAGAAAACTTTGAAGAAGTAGCTGGAGATATAGAAGAAGTTCTTCAGGCTATAATAAAAGACGAAGTTAGATCTTTAATAACTGATGAAGAAGTAAGACCAGACAACAGAAAATACAATGAAATAAGACCTATATGGTGTGAAACTGGTATGATACCAAGAACTCATGGTTCTGCAATATTCACAAGAGGTCAGACTCAGGTAATGAACATAGCTACATTAGGAGCTTTAGGCGATGTTCAGAAACTTGATGGATTAGATGAAGAAGAAAACAAAAGATATATGCACCACTACAACTTCCCAGCTTACTCAGTAGGTGAAGCTAGACCTTCAAGAGGACCAGGAAGAAGAGAAATAGGACATGGGGCACTTGCTGAAAGAGCATTACTTCCAGTAATACCATCTCAGGAAGATTTCCCTTATGCAATAAGATTAGTATCTGAAGTACTAAGCTCAAATGGATCAACTTCTCAGGCGAGTGTTTGTGCATCTACATTATCATTATTAGATGCTGGTGTTCCAATAAAAGATATGGTAGCTGGTATAGCCATGGGTCTAATAAAACACCACGATAAAGTAGTTGTACTTTCTGATATACAGGGAATGGAAGACCACTTAGGAGATATGGACTTCAAAGTTGCAGGTACTGAACACGGTATAACAGCTATACAGATGGATATAAAAATAGACGGTATAGATGAAGATATACTAAGAAGAGCTCTTGCACAGGCTAGAGAAGGTAGAATGCACATACTTGGAGAAATGAGAAAAGTTATATCTGAACCAAGACCAGAGCTTTCTCCATACGCTCCAAAAATAGAAAGAATGAACATAAATCCAGATAAGATAAAAGATGTAATAGGACCTGGTGGAAAAGTTATAACTAAGATAATAGACGAAACTGGTGTTAAAATAGACATAGAACAGACTGGTGAAGTATTCATAGCTGGTACTGACAAAGCTATGATAGACAGAGCTAAAGAACTTATCGGAAATATAGTTGCTGAAGCAGAAGTTGGTAAAGTATACAGAGGTAAAGTAACTAGAATAATGAACTTCGGTGCTTTCATGGAAATACTTCCAGGTAAAGAAGGACTTCTTCATGTTTCTCAGATATCTAAAGAAAGAGTAAACAATGTAGAAGATGTTCTAAACATAGGCGACGAATTAGAAGTTAAAGTAACTGAAATAGATGAAAAAGGAAGAATAAACCTTTCTAGAAAAGTTCTATTATAATAAATGAATAATCAAGAGATGCCGAAAAATTTTGAGGCATCTCTTTTTTTGTTGTCTAAATAGAAGTGCAGAAAAAATAAAAATAAAGTAACAGTTGTAGTTGTCAAATTCTTTTTCAATTATTAGAAGTTGATAATATATTCTATGTAAATTATAATAGTATAATGGAGTAAAGAATAAATGTTTTTGGAGGAGTTATGTACAAAACGAAAAAATTAAAAAATGGGCTTACAATTATAGCCGAGGAAATTCCTTACTTTAAATCGATATCTATGGGGATATGGTTTAGAGCAGGAATAAAAACAGAAGAAAATTATATAGACGGTGTATCTCACTTTATAGAGCATATGATGTTTAAAGGTACTAAAAATAGAACATCAAAACAGTTGGTTGCAGAAATCGAAAATTTAGGCGGTGTAATTAATGCTTTTACAGGTAGAGAGTGTACTTGTTATTATGTAAGACTCCTTGATGAACATTTGAATATAGGGATAGATATTCTCTCTGATATGATATTAAATTCTAAATTCGATGAAAAAGACATCGAAAGAGAAAAGAGTGTAATAACAGAGGAATTAAAAATGTACGAGGATTCCCCAGAGGATTTAACATATGACATACTACTTGAAAAAGTCTATGATAATAAAGGTATAGGAAAGAACATACTTGGTAGCAAAGAATCTATTAAGAGTATGAATAGAGAAGCTATTTTAGATTACTTTGAAAAATTCTATGTTCCAGAAAATGCAGTTCTTTCAATATGTGGAAATTTTGATTTTGATGAAACTGTTAAGCTTATAGAAGATAAGTTTGCAAATTGGCATGGAGAAAAGCCAAACTATAATCTACAAGATGAGATATTCAATCCTTGTGTTGTTAAGAAGGATAGAGATTATGAGCAGACAAATCTAGCTATTTGTTTTGAGTGCGAAAATATAGGCTCTAGCTCAAACGATGTATATACGATAGATATAATAAACAATGTGTTAGGAGGAAGTTCTACATCTAGATTATTCCAGAGAATTAGAGAAGATGAAGGACTTGTATACTCTATATATTCAGAGCAGGAATTCTATCGGGATAAGGGAGAGCTTGGAATATATGCTAGTATGAGTACAGAAAATCTAGAGGACGTATATAGATTAATAAAAGAAGAGATTGTATCTCTTAATGAAAATGGAATAACTGAGGAAGAATTAAAAAACTCTAAGGAGCAGCTAAAAGGTGAGTTTATGCTGGGGATGGAGAGCACTGAGAGTAGAATGAGTGCTATAGGAAAGTATATGCTTATAACTGGAAAGGTTGAAACCTTAGAAGATGTTATAGAAGGATTAAACTCTATAACTATGGAGGATATAAATAGGGTAATAAAAGATGTACTAGATATAGATAAAATGGGCGTATGTGTTGTTGGAAAAGGCGTAAGTGAAATTGAGTTGTAGAAGCTCATATTTTAGGAGGTTAAGATGAGTATAATAGTTCAGAAATTTGGTGGTACTTCAGTAGCTAATTTTGAAAAAATGGCTGAAGTATGTGAAATAGTTAAAAAAACTAAAGAAATAGGAAATGATGTAGTGATAGTTGTATCTGCAATGGGTAGAAAAGGAGATCCATATGCAACAGATACTCTATTAGGTCTTTTAGAGCAGGTTACAAATAATCCTACTGATAGAGAAAAAGACATGCTTATGTCTTGTGGAGAAATAATATCTTCTACACTTATGGCTAGTATGCTTACTGCTAATGGAGTAGAGGCGGTTGCATTTACAGGTAGCCAGGCAGGTATGATGACAAATGGTGTTTATTCAGATGCAAAGATAAAAGACATAGATCCTAGTAGAATAAAAAGAGAGCTTGAAGATGGTAAAGTCGTAGTTGTAGCGGGATTCCAGGGTGGAGATGATAGAGGAGATATAAACACACTTGGAAGAGGTGGCTCAGATACTTCTGCTGTTGCACTTGGAAAAGCTTTAGGGTGTAAATACGTGGAAATATATACAGACGTAGACGGAATAATGACTGCTGACCCAAGAGTAGAGCCAGATGCAAAAGTACTTGATTACATTGATTACGAAGAAGTATTCCAGATGGCTGATAAAGGAGCTAAGGTAATACATCCAAGAGCTGTTCAGATAGCAAAAGATGGAAATATAACTCTAGCTATAAAAAACACATTAAATCCAAGCTATGAAGGAACAAAAATTTGCTCAGTAAAAAATATAGAAAATGATGGATTTGAATGTTGCTGCAAAGAAGAAAGATTTGCTGTAGCTAATAAAAGAGATATAGTACAAATAAAAATAAAAGACAACGGAACTTTTACAGATATATTATCTGAAATGGAAGAAAAAAATATAAGTATGGATATGATAAACTTCTTTATAGGAGAAAAAGCATTTGTAATAGATGAAAAAGATAAGGACTCACTAGAAAAAATATTAAAAGATAATGGCGTTAATTACGAAATAAAAACAAATTGTGCAAAGGTAACTCTTATAGGATCATCTATGACAGGAATACCTGGAGTAATGTCTAAAGTTGCAAGAGGTCTTAAAGAGGCTGAAATACCTCTATTACAGACATCTGACTCTAGTATGACAATATCTTGCCTAGTTGACGAAAATGATATGGAAAAAGCTGTTCATGCTATACACAGCAAATTCTGTTGTTAGTTTAATATCTAAATTTGTTGAAAATGTCATATATGTGATATAATAATATAATGTTGATTTTGATAATTTACTTTGAAAATGTTAAATATTATAATTTTAGAAAGGAAAAGGAGTGATATTTTTGGCGAGTTTGAAAAACAAGAAAAAAAGAAAAAAGAAACAAAAAATAAGATTTAACTCAGAATATCATAATCTTATAACTATATTTTTAGGTATATTCCTATTATACAGCTTAAACTCTAATTCTATGGGCTGGGTACCTCAGTTCATACAGAATATGTTTAAAGGATTATTTGGAGGATTATCAATATTTATACCAATTCTCCTTATAATGACAGGTGTCCTAGGATTTATGGATGGAAATGAATATATCTATAGATTTAGAAAAACAAAGGTTTATTATGTAATAATACTATTTGTGTTTGTATTCTATGGACTACTTCACGCAAATAGCATAGTTGTAAGTAGCCCATTTGAACAGAGTATGATGACAGAAATAATGCATCAGGGAGTAACAGGAAACGGATGCGGTTTAATATCAACTATAATCGTATACTATATGTGTAAAATATTCGGCACAGTTGGTGCTTGGTTAGTAGCTATATTTGCACTAATTATAAGTATAGTTTATATATGCAACGTTTCTGTTAGCGATATGTTCAAGAGATTTAAAGAAACTAAAAATAGTGGGCTTTCTATGCGTGAAAGACTTAGCAAAATGAAGGACTCTGCACTTAATCTAGTTACTGATGAAGTAGATGAGATGGACGATAAGACTATGATCGCTAGAGATGAAAAAGAAGACAAAAAAGGTATGTTTGGTAGCTTAAAGAATAAGTTCAATAAAGCAGAAGAAGAGCCAGAGGAAGAAGAATTTAATGATGATAAAACTATAAAAATAGTTGGATTCAATAAAGCAGAAGATGATTACCTAGAAATACTTGAAGGAACTCAGACTATGTCTGAACTTGATGTATTAAAAGAATTACAAAGTCAGGAAAGAGCACCTGAAGATGATATATTCAGTAGAGGTGCATCTACTTCAAATTCAAATGATAATGTAAAATCATATAGCAAAATGTTTGAAGAAGAGGCTGTGAACACAACTTCTGCAGTTAGTCCTAAGACTATGGAATCTACTATGCCTTTTGATGCGGTAGAAGAAAATGAAAAGTATAAAAATTATAAGATTCCACCAGTGACTCTTTTAAATAAAGTAAATAAAAAATCAAATGAAAATGTAAAGAAATCAGTTATAAAAAATGCTGGATTATTAGAAAAAACTCTTTCTGATTTTGGAGTAGAGGCTACAATAAGTCAGGTTACAGTAGGTCCTACAATAACTAGATATGAAGTTCAGCCTAAACCAGGTGTAAAAGTTAGTAAAATAGTTAATTTAACGGATGATATAGCACTTAGTTTAGCGGCTAGAAGTATAAGAATTGAAGCGCCTATACCAGGTAAAAATGCCATAGGTATAGAAGTTCCAAATGAAGAAACTCAGATGGTTGGAATCAGAGAGATAATAGAAAGTAAGGAATTTAAAGAATTTAAATCTCCACTTGCTATGGGTCTTGGAAAAGACGTTTCTGGTAAGATATTTGTAAGTGATATAGCTAAGATGCCACATCTTTTAATAGCTGGTTCAACTGGTTCTGGTAAGAGTGTGTGTGTAAATACACTTATAAACAGTATATTATTCAAAGCAAAACCAGATGAAGTTAAATTACTTCTAATAGACCCTAAAGTAGTAGAACTTTCTAACTACAATGGTATACCACACCTTCTAATACCAGTAGTTACAGATCCTTCAAAAGCAGCAAATGCTTTAAATTGGGCTGTTAGTGAAATGAATAGAAGATATAAAGCATTTAGTGATACAGGTGTTAGAGATATAAAAAGCTATAATGAAAAGGCAGAAGAAAAAATGCCGAGCATAGTTATTGTAATAGATGAGTTAGCGGATCTTATGATGACTTGTGCTAAAGAAGTAGAGGATTATATATGTAGATTAGCTCAGAAGGCAAGAGCAGCTGGTATGCACCTTGTTATAGCTACACAAAGACCATCTGTAGACGTAATAACAGGGGTAATAAAAGCTAATATCCCTTCAAGAATAGCATTTGCCGTATCTTCTCAGACAGACTCAAGAACAATACTTGATATGGGAGGAGCAGAAAAACTTCTTGGAAAAGGAGATATGTTATTCTATCCACTAGGAGCTTCTAAACCAGAAAGACTTCAGGGAGCATTTATATCTGATTCAGAACTAGAAAACGTAATAGACTATGTAAAATCACAGTTCAAAGATGAAGAGGTTAAATATGAAGAGGATATTATCGAAACAATATCTTCTATTAAAAATATGGAACACGACGACGAAGATGAATTACTTCCAGAAGCAATCGAATTCGTTGTAAATAATGGACAGGCATCTTCTTCAATGCTACAGAGAAAATTCAAAATAGGATTTAATAGAGCTGCTAGAATGATAGATGCAATGGAAGAAAGAGGTATAGTTGGACAGAATGAGGGAAGTAGACCTAGAAAAGTCCTTATATCTAAAGAGCAGTTAGACGAAATGAAAAAATAATATAAAACTAGAATTAAGGTGGATATTACTCCACCTTAATTTTAAAATTGAAAGGAGAATAAATGTTAAAGATAGCACTTGAATCCCTAGGATGTTCAAAAAATCTAATGGATGCAGAGATAATGACAGGGATCTTAAAAGAAAAAGGGTACGAATTTGTAGAAGAATTCGCCGAAGCAGATATAATAATTGTTAATACTTGTGGATTTATAAGAGATGCAAAACAGGAATCAATAGATACAATAGTTGAATTATCTCAGTTAAAAGAATTTGGAAAACTTAAATATCTAATAGTTACTGGATGTCTAGCACAGAGATATGCAGATGAATTATTAGAAGAAATACCAGAAATAGATGCAATAGTTGGGACTGGTAACTTTATGAATATATCTGAAATAATAGATAGATTAGAAAGTGAAAAGAATGTAACAGAAATAGGAAATATAGAATTTGCATTTGATGAAACTTTACCTAGATATGTATCTACTCCAGAACATATGGCTTATTTAAAAATAGGTGAAGGATGTTCTAACCACTGTACATACTGTATAATACCTAAATTAAGAGGAAAATACAGAAGTAGAAAAATAGAAGATATAGTAGAAGAAGCTAAAACTCTTGCTGCAGAAGGAGTAAAAGAATTAGTTGTAATAGCTCAGGATACTACTAGATACGGTGAGGATTTATACGGAGAAGCAAAACTTGCTGAGTTATTAGAAGAATTAGCAGGGATAGAAGGTATAAAATGGATAAGAATAATGTATTCTTACCCAGAATCAATAACTGAAAAATTAATAGATGTTATAGCTGCTCACGACAATATATGTAGCTACTTTGATATGCCAATACAGCATGCAAGCAACAGAGTATTAAAAAGAATGAACAGAAGAACATCTAAAGAAGATATAAGAAATAAAGTTGAGATGATAAGAAGTAAAATACCAGATGCTGTAATAAGAACCACTGTTATCGTTGGATTCCCAGGAGAAACAGAAGAAGATCTAGAAGAGTTAATAGAATTTATGAAAGAAATAAAATTCGATAGATTAGGTGCATTTGCGTATTCAAGAGAAGAAGATACTCCTGCAGATAGAATGGATGGACACATGGACGAAGAAATCAAAGAAGAGAGAAGAGATAGAGTCATGATGGTTCAGCAGGCAATATCTGAGGAAATAAATCAGAAAAGAGAAGACAAAGTATTTGAAGTTCTTATAGAAGAAGAGGCTGAAGAAGGTGTATATGTTGGTAGAACTCAGGGCGATGCTGAGGAAATAGACAGTGTTGTATACGTTAATTCAGACGAAGAATTAGAAATAGGTAGCTTTGTAAATGTTTATATAACAGAAGCTATGGAATATGATTTGATTGGAGATGTTGTAGATGAACTTGCCGAATAAATTAACTTTATTCAGAGTATTTCTTATACCTATTCTAGTAATTGTTATGATGATGGATATACCAGCTAAGTTTTTAATAGCTTGTATAATATTTATAGTTGCATCACTTACAGATATGCTAGACGGTAAAATAGCTAGAAAATATAATCTAGTCACTGATTTTGGTAAATTTATGGATCCATTAGCAGATAAACTTTTAGTTATATCTACGCTAATATGTATGATAGAAGCTGATTTAGCTGCTGGTTGGATGGTAATAATAATAGTTGCCAGAGAATTATCAGTAAGTATTCTTAGAGCTATAGCAGCGGCTGATGGTACTGTTATAGCAGCTGGTAAGAGTGGAAAATGGAAGACAGCTACTCAGATGGTTTCAATAGTTTTATTACTATTTGGAGCACATCTAGGAAATATGACAATCTTAATGATAGGAAATATTTTATTAATAATAGCTACACTTCTAACTCTTTACTCAGGATGGGAATATCTATACGGAAATAGACACGTATTTATGAATTCTAAATAATTTTAAATTATTTCAAATCGATTAAAAGAGCTATTGCAATTTTGTAATAGTTCTTTTTTTATAAAAATTTTGTTTAAATTTTAATTGATATGTCAATAAATAAAATAGAAGAAGAATTTATATATTTTATATCGTTTTAAAAATAAAAATTTTTTAACGAATCTTATTTATTGACGAGTGTGTTTTTATACGATATAATAAGTATATGAAAAAGATAGAACAAATGTTTGATATATAAATTGAGAGGAGAATCGTGATGAGTGTAGATCAGGAAAAATTAAAAGCCCTTAACGAAGCATTGGGTAAAATAGAAAAAGACTTTGGTAAAGGTTCAGTAATGAGATTAGGAGAAGCTACTTCTCTAGAAATAGATACAATATCTACTGGTTCTATAGGACTAGATATAGCAATCGGTATAGGCGGTCTTCCAAAAGGAAGAATAGTTGAGATATATGGACCAGAATCTTCTGGTAAAACTACTGTTGCACTTCACTGTGTAGCAGAAGCACAGAAAGATGGAGGAATAGCAGCATTCATAGATGCAGAACACGCATTAGATCCAGTGTATGCTAAAGCATTAGGTGTAGACGTAGAAAACCTTATAATATCTCAGCCAGACACAGGAGAACAGGCACTAGAGATAGCAGAGGCTCTTATAAGAAGTGGTGCTATAGACATAATAGTAGTCGACTCTGTTGCTGCATTAGTTCCTAAAGCCGAAATAGAAGGTGATATGGGGGATTCTCATGTTGGTCTTCAGGCAAGACTTATGTCTCAGGCTCTTAGAAAATTAACAGGTTCAATAAAGAAATCTAACTGTGTTGCAATATTCATCAACCAGTTAAGAGAAAAAGTTGGTATAATGTTTGGTAACCCAGAAACAACTACTGGTGGACGTGCACTTAAATTCTACTCTTCTGTAAGATTAGATGTTAGAAAAATAGACACTATAAAACAGGGAGATAAAGTTTTAGGAAGTAGAACAAGAGTAAAAGTTGTTAAAAATAAAGTTGCACCACCATTCAAACAGGCAGAATTCGATATAATGTATGGACAGGGTATATCTAAAATAGGTGACTTACTAGATATAGCAGCTGATATAGATGTTGTTAAAAAATCTGGTTCTTGGTATAACTACCAGGATGTTAAATTAGGTCAGGGTAGAGAAAATGTTAAGAAATTCTTAGAAGATAATATGGATTTAACTAATGAAATAGAAGCTAAAGTAAGACATTACTATCACTTAGATGGTACTTCTCCAGAAGACGATGTTGTAGAAGAAGTAAAAGCTGATACTAAAAAAGATACAAAAGCAGTTAAAGAAGAAAATCCTGCAAAATAATAAAAATTTAGATAAAAATATACAAGAGAGCTGTTTAATAGCTCTCTTTTTTTGGTATAAATTTAAGTGTAACAAAAAATAATTGAAAATTTTGTGAAAAAATGATGAATATATTGAAAGTATTATAATCACACAATCTTGACATGCTTATGAAAACATTATAAAATTAAAAGAGGGTATTTTATCCAAACTTAACTAGATCCAATAAAATAATATATTCTTTAAAAAGTTTAAGATACTGGAATATGAGAGTTAATATGAAAATGGAAAATGAAAAAATTAAGGGAGGAATCCTGAAAACTGCTGTTTTTTACAGTAGTTATTAATACTAAAGAGGAGGTGGATGTCATAGATAAGATATTAGTGGCGTTAGGTTGCGCAATAGTCGGAATAATAGTAGGTTATTTTGTTAGAAGAAATATATCTGAAGCTAAAGTTGGCCAGGCCGAAACTAGAGCTAAAGAAATTATAGATAAAGCAAACCATGATTCTGAAACAGTAAGAAAAGAAAAACTATTAGAAGCTAAAGAAGAAATTCATAAATTGCGTACAGAAGCAGAGAAAGAGAACAGAGAAAGAAGAAACGAAGTACAGAAGTACGAAAGAAGAGTTTTACAGAAAGAAGAAAATCTTGACAAAAAAACATCTGAACTTGAATCAAAAGAAGCAAATCTTAGAGACAAAGTAAAAGCATTAGACAAAAAAGAGGAAGAAGTAGAAATCATAAAGCACAAACAGCTTGAAAAACTTGAAAGTATTTCAGGAATAAGCTCAGAAAAGGCTAAAGAAATCATACTTACAAATGCTGAAAGAGATGTTAGACGTGAGATGTCTATAATGATAAAAGAAGTAGAATCTCAGGCAAAAGACGAAGCTGAAAAGAAAGCTAGAGAAATAATAGGATATGCTATACAGAAATGTGCAGCAGATCACGTTGCCGAAACAACTGTTACAGTTGTAAATCTTCCAAATGACGAAATGAAAGGAAGAATAATCGGTAGAGAAGGTAGAAACATAAGAACACTTGAAACATTAACAGGAATAGATCTAATAATAGATGATACTCCTGAAGCAGTTATACTTTCTGGATTTGACCCTATAAGAAGAGAAGTAGCTAGAATAGCTCTTGAAAAACTTATAGCAGATGGTAGAATACATCCAGCAAGAATAGAAGAAATGGTAGAAAAAGCTAGAAAAGAAGTTGAAAACATAATAAAAGAATATGGAGAACAGGCAGCATTTGAAACAGGTGTGCATGGACTTCATCCAGAGCTTATAAAACTTCTTGGTAGATTAAACTACAGAACTAGTTATGGCCAGAATGTCCTTAAACATTCTATAGAGGTTGCTCATATAGCTGGTATAATGGCATCTGAATTAGGTGTAGACGTTAAATTAGCTAAGAGAGCAGGTCTTCTTCATGACATAGGTAAATCTGTTGACCATGAAATGGAAGGTACTCACGTTGAAATAGGTATGGACTTATTAAGAAGATACAAAGAATCTAAAGAAGTTATACATGCTATGTCAACTCACCATGGAGACTACGAACCACAGACTATAGAAGCTGTATTAGTTACTGCTGCAGATGCTATATCAGCAGCTAGACCTGGTGCTAGACGTGAAACTCTAGAAGCATACATTAAGAGACTTGAAAAACTTGAAGAGATAGCCAATTCTTATGAAGGTGTAGAAAAATCATTTGCAATACAGGCTGGTAGAGAAATAAGAATAATGGTAAAACCAGAAGAAGTTAGCGATGAAGAATTACATCTATTAGCTAGGGATATGACTAAGAAAATAGAAGAAGGACTTGAATATCCAGGCCAGATAAAAGTAAGCATAATAAGAGAAACTAGAGCAATAGAATATGCAAAATAATGAATGTAAAAGCTATCTCGTATGAGATAGCTTTTTATGTATAAAATATAAATTTAATATCCATAAAAAAAGGGAATAGAGATACTTATGTTTAAATATATAATAGAGAATATAAAGGGGGAGATTTAATGAACTATTACGAAAATATAAATTCGCAATTAGAAGCCCTGAAGCTTAAAGAAATAGAAAAAACATTTTATGAAAAGATAAAAGATGAGGGAAGGATAATTCCTAAGGTTATACCTTTTAAAGGTGTAAATACTGATATGCTTTACATAAAGGATAACAAGGTTCTATTTCTTAAGTTTATGAATACTACTGATGAGTTATTCTCTATATTGGATGAAGAACTTTTAGAGATAATGAGCGAAGAATACGACTTATTAAAAATAAAAATGCAGCAAAATCACAATCAAATATCATATGATTATATGTTTGTAATGCCTTATGTAAGTATAGAAGATCCATATGAATATGGTGACTTTGTAAAAAATAATATAATCGATAAAGATGGATTTGAAATGCTTATGAACAATGAAAAATCTTTAGATGATTATATGAAGGATGAAAACGATGAAATAATTTTAAACTTATTCCTATTTGATGTTTGTTCTGAGTACTACATTTTAGATAGTAAGTTACATCTAAATAAGAATTTTAAAAAGATTTCATTCTTTAGCAATGAATATGAGTATACAGCAGCTGTTATGGAAAATAGCCAGATTGTAGAGGCAGATTCAATACATTATGGAACAACTCTTTACAATGGTGCATCAGGAACGGGAAAAACGTCTCTAATGCTTAGTAGAGCTATAAAGCTATCAAAGATATACCCACACCATAAATTCCTTATAATAACGGAAAATAAGCAGTCTAGTGGGGATTTAAGAGAAAAACTAGAAGTGCTTTGTAACGATATATCAAATTTAGAAGTTCATACGTTTAGCTCATTTGTATTTAAGTTAGCTAGAATGTATAATCTAGTATTTGACTATGGAATGCTAAAAAAAGACTATGAAAAAACATTTGAAAATCTGATAAAGCAGGCTAAAAATGTTATAAAAAATAAAAGAATGTTCAAGGGAATTTTTATAGATGAGGCTGAAAACTTCAGCGAGGATCAGATAAAATTCTTAGAAGAATTCTTATACAAGACAAAACATATTTTCAATATATTTAACTGTAAAGCTACAAATCTTACAAATAATATGAATATATTCAAAAATAAATACGAGAATATACACATAGATAAGATTGTAAATCTAAAGAAAAACTATAGACAGACAGGAAGTCTTGTAGATTTTTCTAATAAGCTTGGGCAGAATGCAGATAAATACTACAAGGAAATAAGATCTGATATAAAAAGAGATGTATTTTTAGAATCAGATCCAGTAAGAGAATCTGGTAAAAATCAGGTAGCGCTTATAAAGGTTAGTGATTTAGATGACCAGATAAGTTCAGTTATTTGGGAAATAGAGTATTTTGTGAATAAAAAGGGACTAGATTACTCTGATATAGCGATAATATATCCATTTAACAAAAAGAGATTGAAAAATGGAAAAACTATTTATTTCCAGTATATGATAAAGAAAGCATTAGACGATGCTGGAATAGAGGTAATAGTATCTGATGAAAATCTTACTAGTTTAAGTAGAAAAAATGGTGTAACAATATCTAATATATATACAGTTAAGAGCTTAGAGTTTAAGGCTGTTATAATATGTGAGTTAGAAATGCTTTATAATCAGAAGATAGCAGACACTAGCCAGGATTATCAGGTGAATGACTTTGCGGGAGATATAAACAAGGTATATCACGCTGTGAACAGAGCTACAGACTATGTAAGTTTTGTAACAACGTTTAGCGAGGATACAAGCGATATAATAAAGGTTATAAACGACACTGTTGAAAGTGAAAAGATAATAAATATGTAAAAGAAAAGGGACTTTATAATGACGATATTGTCAAAATAAAAGTCCCTTTATTTTTTATATTCAATATTACTTAATAAATCCGAAGTATAATAGAACAATTATACCAAGAACTATTCTGTAGTATCCGAAAGCTTTGAAGTCGTGTTTTTTGATGTAGTCCATAAAGAATTTTATAACTATAACAGAAACTACAAATGCTACAACAGATCCAACTCCTAATACTAACCATTCAAATCCTGTAAATGCAAATCCAGTTTTAACTAATTTTAGTAAACTTGCTCCAAGCATAGTAGGTATTGCTAGGAAGAATGAGAATTCTGCAGCAACATATCTAGACGCTCCAAGTAGAGTAGCACCTATTATTGTTGAACCAGATCTTGATGTACCTGGTATAAGTGCTAGACACTGGAATAGACCTATTCCTATAGCAAGCTTATAAGATACCTCAGAGAAGTCAGAAACTGCAGGTTTTTTATCTCTATTTTCTATAACTATCATTATAACCCCGTATATTATAAGAGCTAGTGCAACAGTAGTAGAATTGAAGAATAAACGGTCTATATCCTCTTCAAATAACACACCTATTATACCAGATGGTATAACTGCTACGATTACCTTTGCCCATAGGCTTAAAGTTTCTTTCTTTTCAACTTTACTCTTACTAGAGTCAAAAGGATTTAATTTTTTGAAGAATATAAGTAAAACTGCTAAAATTGATCCAAACTGTATAACTACAAGGAATGTACTTATAAATGTTGGTGAGAAATTAAGTTTTACAAATTCATCAACAAGAATCATATGTCCAGTACTACTTACAGGAAGCCATTCAGTTATTCCCTGAACTATCCCAAGTAGGACGGCTTTAAGTATTTCTATCAAAATATTACCTCCTAAAATTCAAATTTAATTGTATTTGCAGCATAGTATTGTATTTGCAATATAACTTTTAACAATGCTACACCTAAAATATAATATCATAATGCAAGAAAGTTAACAAGTAAGACGTAATAAATTAAATCTAAAGAAATAATAAAAAAAGAAGGATAATTTATATCCTTCTTTTAAATATATTAAATTTTATTATTTGTTTAATTTAACGTAAGCTTCAAGACCTTCTTTAAGTATTTTAGCTGCTTTTCTTAAATCTTCTTCTTTTAAGATGTAAGCAAGTCTTATTTCGTCTCTTCCTAGTCCTGGAGTAGCGTAGAATCCTTCAGCTGGAGTAGCCATTACTGTTTCGTTGTCAACTCTGAATTCAGTAAGCATCCATTTAACGAAATCTTCTGCGTTGTCTACTGGAAGTTT
The DNA here is from genome assembly GCF_008151785.1 of Peptacetobacter hiranonis. Classification (GTDB taxonomy): domain Bacteria; phylum Bacillota; class Clostridia; order Peptostreptococcales; family Peptostreptococcaceae; genus Peptacetobacter; species Peptacetobacter hiranonis. Next base: position 1,534,449 of record NZ_CP036523.1, on the reverse strand, counting down.
AGCAACTATATAGAATGCACCAGTTGGTTTTTCACATATAACTCCATCAACTTTCATTAATTCAGAATAAAGAACGTCTCTTCTTTTTCTGTATTCATCGTTAACTTCTTTGAAGTAAGATACTGGAGTTTTGTAAAGTTCAACAGCACCTATCTGTTCTAATGTTGGAACACAAAGTCTTCCCTGGCAAAGTTTCATTATCTGAGCTATAAGTTCTTTGTTTTTAGATGCTATAGATCCTATTCTTGCACCACAAGCACTGTATCTCTTAGAAACTGAGTCTATTATTATAACTCTGTCTTCAACCTGTTTTAAGTTACCGAAGCTTGTATATTCTAATCCATCATATACGAATTCTCTGTAAACTTCATCAGATATTATCCATAAATCTTTTTCTATAGCTATTTCAGCTATCATTTCTAATTCTTCTTTGCTGTATATAGCACCAGTTGGGTTACCTGGGTTTGAAAGAAGTATTGCTTTAACTTTATCATCTATTTTAGAAAGTATTTCTTCTTTAGATGGTAAGTGGAATCCATTTTCTGCTTTAGTTGTTATTGGAGCAACTCCAACGTTTACACACTGTCCAAATCCATTGTAGTTAGTGTAGAATGGTTCTGGTATTAAAAGTTTGTCTCCTGGATCGCAAGTAGCCATCATAGCGAATAATAATGCTTCAGATCCACCATTAGTTATAAGAAGTTCGTCTTTGTCAAAGTGCATATCGTAAGTTTTGTAGTAATCCTGAAGAGCTTCTATAAGTTCTGGTATACCCTGAGATACAGCATATTCTAATACTTCATCGTCGAAGTTTTTAACTGCATCGAAGAATCCTCTTGGAGTTTTTATGTCTGGCTGTCCTATATTAAGGTGATAAACTTTAACACCGTCAGCTTTTGCAGCTGTTGCAAAAGGAACTAGCTTTCTTATTGGTGATGCCTGCATAGCAGTAACTCTGTTTGAAAAATTATTCATTTTATAAGTACCCCCTAAAATAATCTCTATACTACATTATTAGTATTTTAAATTAATAATGTGTAATATAATTAAGATATATTAAATATTGTGTAGCTTTTAAAAAAGCTTTTCCTCTTACATAATAACATATACAATTGAAAAAAACACCCTATTTATTCAAAATTTATTGACAAATATATAATTAACAAAAAATAACTAATTTTCAGAAAATAAATCTTTTTATATGATTTTTTTCAGATAGAAAAGAGAATTTTTAATCAAAATCTGATATAATAAAACTAATAAATTTCATAAAATAAAAATTGAATTTATAAATTTCATTTTAAAAAAGAATTGTGCTAGGAGGTGCCGACTTGAAGAAAGAACTAAGAGTTGATCCTACAAATAATGATATTATAATATTTGCCAGAGAAAGAGCATCTAGGCCGTTAGATAATGTCAAAAAGAACATGCCTATGGAAGAGGATGATATAATAAAAGAATACGAAGAAAATTGTCCCTTCTGTAGAGGAAATGAGCATCAGACAGATGACGCAACAGAGGAAATAGTTGTTGATGGACAATGGGTTGCAAAGTCTATTAAAAATAAATATCCTATAGTTGATATGAGTTCTGATGAGGTATTTGGAGTTCATGAGGTAATAATAGAAAGCTATAGACACAATGCCAACTTTTTCAATATGTCTGAAGAAGAATTTAAAATTATGTTTGAATTATATGTAAATAGGTATAAATATTTAATAGGTCAAAGAGGAATAGAATATGTAAATCTATTCAAGAACTTTTTAAGAAAATCTGGAGCATCATTAATGCATCCTCATGCCCAGATAACAGCTTTATCAATTATACCACCAGAAATACATAAAGAATTGTTGGTAGCACATGATTATTATGGATGGGAAAATACAAATTTATATGAAGACATTATAAAAGATGAGAAGGAATATAAAGAAAGACTTGTTTATTCTGGAACAAGATTTATAGCTATAATACCTTCAGCTAGTAAGAATCCAACCGAAGTTAGAATAATTTTTAACAAAGGTGTGAAATTTGAGAATTTGGATTCTTTAGATATTGATGAATTATCATATGCATTTAAAGGTATTTTTGCAAATTATAAGAAGATGTTTGGTATAATGCCTTTTAATATATGGGTTCATGCACATCCAAATGGAATAGAAACTAAGGAATATTTTAACTTACATATACATATATTCCCTAGAAAATTTAATTATGGCGGTTTTGAACTTAGTACAAATATGTATGTTAGCTCTTATCCACCAGAAGAAATAGCAAAACAAATGAGGATAGAAGAATAAAATTGATTGGAGAGAAATAATGAAATTTATATCATGGAATGTAAATGGTCTTAGAGCCTGCGTAACAAAAGGGTTTATGGACTTTTTCAATGAAGTAGATGCAGATATATTCTGCTTACAGGAAACTAAGCTACAGGAAGGACAGATAGATTTAAATCCAGAAGGATATGAATCTTATTGGAACTATGCTGATAAAAAAGGATATTCTGGTACGGCTATATTTACTAAGAAAAAACCTTTATCAGTAGCATATGGAATAGGAATAGACGAACACGACCATGAGGGTAGAGTAATAACATTAGAGTTTGAAGATTTCTATTTTGTAACAGTATATACTCCTAATTCTCAGACTGAACTAAAAAGATTAGAGTATAGAATGAGATGGGAAGATGATTTTAGAGCATATCTAAAAAATCTAGATTCTAAAAAGCCAGTAGTTATGTGTGGAGATTTAAATGTAGCGCACAAAGAAATAGACTTAAAAAATCCTAAAACTAATAGAAAAAATGCTGGATTTACAGATGAAGAAAGAAATAAATTTACTGAGTTCTTAGAAAGTGGATTTATAGATACGTTTAGATATTTCTACCCAGATGCAGAGGGAATGTATTCTTGGTGGTCTTATAGATTTAATGCTAGAAAGAACAATGCAGGATGGCGTATTGACTATTTCTGCACATCAGAAAGCATGAAGGACAGACTTGTAAGTGCTAAAATACATAATGAAGTACTAGGATCTGACCACTGCCCAGTAGAATTGGTTATAGAATAAATGTACGATATATAGCGAACAATAAAATTGAATAAAATAAAAAAGAGATAGGTCTTATAAAATGGAACCTATAGAATGGACACTTGTAAAAAGGTGTTTCATCTATAGGTTCTTTTTTTGTATAATTTTAATATAGAGGTGAGTAATTTATGAGTAAAAAACAATTTAGTAAAGAAGAAACATTAGAGCTATCAAAAAATCCATTTGTAAAGAATGTAAGCTGTAAATCAATAACATATACAAATGAATTTAAAATACATTTCATAACAGAATACAATAAGGGAAAAAATCCAACACAGATATTTAAAGAAGCAGGTTTTGACACTAACATCATAGGTGCAAAACGTATTAAATGCGCTAGCGAGCGATGGAGAAAGTCATATAAAGAAAATGGTATTTTGGGACTAGATGATTCTAGAGTTAATAATTCTGGAAGACCAAGAAAAAGAAAATTAACAGATAAAGAGATAATAGATAAGAAGGATGCTGAAATAGCATATCTTAAAGCAGAGCTAGAACTAGTAAAAAAGCTAGACTTCGAAGAAAGGCAGGTGATGAATAATAAGCTACCTTCGGTGAAAATATTCAAATTAATTAATGATGTAATAAATAAATATTGTTTAAAAAAAATGATAAAACATCTATGTATTGTTGCAGGAGTATCTAGATCTGGATTTTATAACTATTTAAAAAACAAGAATGTAATAAGCAAACAAGAAGAAAAGGATTTAGAAGCAAAAGAAATAATTCTTAAAGCATATAAGTTCAGAGGATACAAAAAAGGTTCTCGTTCAATAAAAATGATTTTAAAAAGTAAATTTAATATAATATTTAACAGAAAAAAAATTCAAAGAATAATGAAAAAATATGGAATTAAATGTCCTATTCGCGAGTCAAATCCAGCTAAACGTATGGGAAAAGCAAGAAAAGAACATCACACAGTTCCTAATAAATTGAATAGAGAATTTAAACAAGGTATACCAGGAAAAGTACTTTTAACTGATATTACGTATATGCCGTACGGCAATGGGAAAACAGCATATTTATCAACTGTAAAAGATTCTTCTACGAATGAAATTTTATCGTATCATTTATCGAAGAATTTAAAAATGGATATTGTTATTTCAACTATTAACAATCTCATGTTATCAAATTCAGACAAATTACATAAAGATGCATTTATTCATTCTGATCAAGGAGTTCATTATACAAGTACTATTTTTCAGAACTTGTTAAAAAAATATAATTTAGGTCAATCTATGTCTAGAAAAGGTAATTGTTGGGACAATGCTCCGCAGGAGTCATTCTTTGGTCATATGAAAGATGAAATAGATTATAAAAGTTGCAATACATTTGAAGAGTTAAAAAGTTTAATAGATGATTATATGGATTATTATAATAATGATCGTTGTCAGTGGAATTTAAAACAGCTGACTCCTATTCAATATAGAAGTCAGCTGCTTGCTGCTTAAGACTTTTTTATATATGTCCTTGACATAGGGACCATTTTATTAATTACCTGTCTCTTTTTTTATGTCTTTTTAATCTTTTCTTTAAACTGCGTCTTCTCAATATTTCCTCGTCGCTTACATTGTTTTTTATGAATTGCACCATACTAAGAATTTTCTTTTCATCTTTAGATAGATTTCTGTTCAATACTTTAGAAAAATCATCGCATTCTTTTAGAAAAACATCCTCATCTAATGGATCTAGGCCAAAAGATGAGCTATCTGACAAATTTGTATATATGTATATATTAGGCTTGATAGCTTTAGGATTAATAGATGCAAAAACTTTAGCTGTATAATAAGCATCGTTTAAAGCATTGTGGTATGCAACAGTGTCCTCAAGATTAAGGGCAATTACAGCATTTTCAAGGCCTATAGACTGAGCTGTAGTATGATTTATAAAATCAGAAGCATAGTACTGAACGTCTATGTACGATTTTGGAAGAGATAAATCTGGAAGATTGTGGTATTTTATATTTCTATAAAGCTCTCTTAAATCACTTTTTCCCCATACACAAAATATAGGGTCGTCACTTGCTACAAATTCTGTAAATTTTTTAAATGCCTCTTTAAAGGTAGGAGCATTCTCTAAATCCTCCATACAAATTCCTGTAATTTTAGCCACATAAGGATGCATAGATGTATAAAGACAAGGCTTTATAAAAGTATCAAATGCTGCAATTATATTAAAATTACTATCTAATTTGACAGCACCTAGCTGGATAATCTCAAATGGGCATGCATTATCTGAAAAAGTCTTGTTAGTCTTTTTATTGAAGCCTTGATTAAACTCTAGGTCAAATACTATATACTCCATCATAACCTCCATAAAATAATGAAATTAATATAAATAGTATAATACAAAAAACGAAATCAGTAAATCAATAAAATATTTGTATAGGAAATATAAAAATATAATATATTTATTGAAAAGAAATATATTATGTGAAAACGTTGAATTATCAAAAAACATTGCAGATAATCTGTATATGTTATATAATAAGAAAATAAAAAACACGAATATTTTTTTTGTAAGAATAAAAAAAGTACATAAATTTATGCAAAAAACACTTTAGGAAAAGAGGGATAAGTCATATGGGAAAAGAGCTACTATACACAATTGAAAAAAACGAACATACAAAGGAAGATATTAAAAGAATACTTGAGGAAAATCCTAATATAAAATTTGTATCGTTAATGGGGGTTGACCTTGGTGGAAATGCAACTGATGAAAAAATACCAGTTAAATTCTTACTTGATGACATAGATGATTTCTTAGCATCAGCAGTACAGACTGATGGTTCGAGTGTTGAGCTTTACAATATAGCTACTTTAAACAATGCAAAAGTCGATCTTATGCCAGACAGAGATTGTAGATGGTATGTAGATTATAATATGGAATTTATAGATGAAGAAACAGGATTACCTGTAGGAACTTTAAAAATACCAGCATTCTTAATACATGACAATAAAAAAGTATGCTCAAGAGGTATACTTCAGAAAGCAGATAAATACTTTAAAGAATCTTTAATGGATGTATTTAAAACATATCCAAAAGTTCTAGAAAATTTAGGCATAGAATCAGCTGATGAAATAGAAGATATAGGTCTTACTGCGGCTACTGAATTAGAATTCTGGGTAAATACTCCAGAAGATAAAGCAGATCTTGAAAAATTATACATTTCTCAGAGCTTAAAAGAACAGTACTGGAAGAGAACTCATGGTGTTATAAGAACTTGCTTAGAAGAGTCGTTAATAATACTTGGAAAAATGGGAATAGAACCAGAAATGGCTCATAAAGAAGTTGGTGGTATACCAAGCTCTATAAGTATAGAAGGTAAGACTAATCACGCTATGGAGCAGCTAGAAATATCATGGAAATTCTCAACACCACTACAGGCTGCTGACAACGAGCTACTAGTTAGAGATGTTGTAGAAGATGTATTTACTGCTCATGGACTAGAAGTTACTTTTAAAGCTAAACCAATAGATGGTGTTGCAGGAAATGGTGGACATACTCACTTTGGTGTAAGTGTATTATTAAAGAACGGAAAAAGACAGAATGTATTTGCTCCAGTAGATATGAAAAGCGATTATTTAAGTATAGCTGGATATGGAGCACTTATGGGTATGCTTTATAATTATGAAGTTATAAATCCATTTGTAACATCATCAATAGATGGATTCAACAGACTTGTACCTGGATTTGAAGCTCCTATATGTATAGTTACTTCTTTAGGACACTCATATGAACAGCCTTCAAGAAATAGATCAGTTTTAGTAGGTTTAATAAGAGATATGAAAAACCCTAAAACATTGAGATTTGAGCTTAGATCTCCAAACCCATTATCAAATAAATACCTTGTTATAGCAGCCGGATATCAGGCAATGATAGAAGGTATAAGAGCTGCAGCAGAAAGTGGATTTGGTCCAAAAGAATTAGAAAAAGAATTATCTAAACAGCCAGGTGAAGAAGGATTTTACCTAGAAAAAGACAGAGCATATAGAGATGAGCACGATATATTTGAATACTATAGTGAAGATGAAAGAAGAAAAAGATTTGGAAATCCTCCAGCTACAGTATTTGAAAATATGAAGAATATAGAAAAATTCTCATATAAATTAAAATGCTTAAAACAGGGAAATGTATTTACAGATGCGGTAATACAGTCATTCAAAGTTGGTGCTATAGATAAATGGCAGAAAAAATTAAAAACAAGATTAATAGAGCAGAATATAACTAGAATAAGAGCTCTTAAAAAACTTCACACTCCAGAAAATACTGATGCTATAGATGAAGTTATATGGAAGTCAATATCTGATATGAAATACGATTTAATGAAAGATACTCTTACAAAAGAGTCTTTATTTACTAGAGTTAGAAATGCTGTTGATAATAAAGAATACGCAGAAGCATCAAGACTTCAGTTAGAAATGAAACGTAAGATGAATGATATAGAACAGTTATATCTAAAATATAAAAAGAATATATATTAATAATATATAAAGGGTTGTTGCAATTTTGCAACAACCCTTTTTACATAAAAAAAGACTGTAAAAACAGTCCTTTTATCTATTTATGATTTTCATATTTTTCTAAAAGTCTTTCCAAATAAAGGGCGATATTCTCAGGATATATAGTCTGTCTAAACTGTTCTATATTGTGGTTCATAAATGATAATATAGAATCAGATTTACCAGAAGCAATATTCTTTAATATCTCTCTTAAATCTTTTTCATCGCTATACATAAGACCGATTCCCTTATCTATAATAAACTTACCATTTTCTATTTCCTGACCAAGTCTTGGTATTTTTACCATAAGAGGAGTCTTTGTGTATATAGCTTCAAAAAGAGTTGCTCCACCAGGTTTTGTCATCATTAAATCGTGGCTTTTTAAAAGTTCATCCATATTATTCACATAACCTAAAACCTTTATATTTTGTAGAGGTTCTTTTTCAGTTAGATTGTCGTAAAGCTTTTTATTTGTACCAGTGACTATAGTGACTTCTAATGATTTTCCTTCCTCAGTTGAAATAAATTCATCAATCCATCTCATAAAATCTTCAGAAATATCAAATAGACCACGTCCACCACCAAGTATTATTATTCTATATTTTCCTGGGAAATGTTCTTTATTTTCAACTCTAAACTTACTGCTTATAGGAACACCTACAACTTCAACCTTATCTGGAGAAATTCCTCTCTGCATAAATCTATTTTTTATTTCTATTGATGGAACAAAGTAAAGCTCTGTATTCTCAAAAATCCACTCCATACTATCCACAACATCCGTAATTACTGTGGCAGCAGGTATAAAGTATCCTTCATCAGAATTTCTGAAGTTGTTTACACAAGCTGCAGCAAGAGGAAATGTAGATATTATAAGGTCTGGATTTAGATCCTCTATAAACTTAGATAACTTTGGTGTATAAACTTTATGAGCTATATCGTATTTTGAAGAAAAAGATTTCTTCAAATAATAATAGCAATTATAAAGCTCTGGTGTATATTTAGTATTTTGCTCGTAGAATTTTACCATAGGCTTATTTAGCTTAGGTACACTAGCATCTATAAAATTTCTTATTACTATATTTACATTTTCTTCATTTTTTAAAATAGCATCTTTTATAGCATTTGCAGCACTTACATGGCCTGCTCCAAAGCCAGCAGTAAGAATAAGTATTGTTTTACCTGAAAGAATAGACAAGTTATCACTCCTAACCTCAAAAATATTATCTTAATGTTTTATCTCTTTCAAAAACTTTTGCTCCTAGTTTTGTTAAATCCTGTAAATAGTATTCAAACATAACTCCATCATTTCTGCTTATATCAAAATTAGAAGTATATTCAATCGCATTAGTAACAAAATCTACAGCTGTATTTACGGCAAATTCAAAATCAAATCCACCGGTAATCATACCACTGACAATAGAAGCAAAAATATCTCCTGTACCGCTATAAGATGATTTTAAGTAATCTTTAGATATAAAAGTCTTTTTATTTGCATCTTTATCGTACACAAAGTTTGTTATTGTTTTTTTATTGTCTTCATGTATACCAGTTATGACAACTTTTGAAGGTCCCATATCAGATATCTGTTTAGCAATATCTTCAATGTCTTTTCTAGTTAATGTATCATATTCACCGGATCTACCAGTAAGAAGACATGCCTCAGTTATATTAGGTGTAGTTAAATCAGCTAATTTAACAAGTTCCTTTATCTCATGAATTATTTTTTCTGAGAAAACAGAGTATATCTGTCCTTCATCTCCCATAACAGGATCGACAACAATAAATGCATCCGGATTTTTAGAAATAAACTCTATTACAAGATCTATTTGCTCAATAGATCCTAAAAATCCGCTGTAAATTGTATCAAAAGAAAGATTTAATTTTTTCCATGTATCTGTATAGTTTTTCATTTCAGAAGTGAAATCCAAAAATGTAAAGTGTGGATATCCTGTCTGAGATGAAAGGATTGCTGTTGGAAGAGGGCAGCATTGTACTCCTAAAGCTGAAATTATAGGTATAGCAACAGTAAGTGAACATTTACCTATACCTGAAAGATCGTTGATTGCTGCAATTTTTTTCTGCATTTTATCCTCCTAAAATATTTTTTACTTAACAAGAATAATTTTATCATACTATAGAAAGCTTTGAAATTAAATTTTAAATACAAGTGCAAATGTATGGATACAGTAAAAAAAGTTAAATACATTAAAAATCAGAAAATAAATAATATTTGACATAAAAGTACATTATATGTTAATATTAGATATAGGCTTATTTAGTTGATATATATTTGAAATTTATTTTATAATATTGTTAAATGGATATAATTAAATAGCTTAAGTGTTTTAGTTCTAGGAGGATTTACTAATTATGAAAACTGGTGTAGTAAAATGGTTTAACAACGAAAAAGGATTTGGATTTATATCTGTAGAAGGAGAAGATGATGTATTCGTACATTTCTCAGCTATACAGACTGAAGGATACAAATCATTAGAAGAAGGACAGAAAGTTGAATTTGAAGTAGTAGATGGTGCAAAAGGACCTCAGGCTGCTAATGTAGTTAAATTATAATAATAATTTGGATTATGAATAAATTCATATAGATGAGTTCGATATTCTGGAAAAGGGAACTACTTTGTAGTTTCCTTTTTTATTCCTAAGGAAATTATAATAATTTAAAACTGTGGAAAACTTATGTACAATAGTAATATGAATGTATTGAAAAAACAAAAAGATGAAAAAATCATTAAGAAAATATTAAAAAATCACTTTGAAGAATTCAAACTAAAATATTGGAATAAAGTTAGAAGAGAAATGAGGGATCAGATAGAAAATACTGTAATAAAGGCTTTAAATTGTGGAAATATAGAAAAAGGATATATAAAACATAAATGTATAGACTGTGGAGAGGAGTATATTCAAGGGTTCACTTGTAAAAGTAAGTTTTGCACAAAGTGTGGAAGAAAATATTCTATGGAATGGGCAGAAAAACAGGTAGAAAATATTCTTGATGTTTCTCATAGACATGCAGTTTTCACAATTCCAGAGGAGTTAAGAGTCTATTTCTACAGAAAGCGAGAGCTTTTAAAAGATTTACAAGATGCTACATATAAGGTATTAGATAGTTTTCATAAAAAGAAAACAAAGGGAGATTATGAATTAGGGGTAATTGCTGTAGTACACACTTTTGGTGGAGATTTAAAATGGAATCCTCACATACATGCCTTATACACCGAAGGTGGAATAGATAGAAATAATAAGTGGTTTAAAAAATTAGATTTCATACCGTATACATATATGAAAAAAGTATGGCGAAAGTTGGTACTAGATATAATAAAAAACAACTTTAGAGATAGAAAAACTAGAAATTTGATAAATAAGTTATATAAGAAAGAATTCTATGTAAATGCAGAAAGACGTTTAACTAATATAAAACAGGCAACTCAATATATAGGTAGATATTTGGCTAGACCAGCTATCGCTGAGTATAGAATAATTAATTACGATGGGAAAAATGTAACTTACTGGTATGAAAACAAAAAACCTAAGGGAAAAAGAGAAATAACTGTAAATGTATTAGAATTTATAGGTAAAATAACCCAACATATTCACCCGAAGGGTTTTAGAGTTGCAAGAAGATACGGTCTATATTCAAGAGTAAAAAATAAATTAAGCATAGAAATATTGAAATTATATAATTTTATGAGACACAGAAATATATCTAAGCTGATAAAAAAGAAGAATACAGTAAAGAAAAATTTTAAAGATAGATTGATAGAATCATTTGGAGTAAATCCTTATATTTGTAAAAAGTGTGGAAAAGACATGATTCTATGGGAAATATGGCATTATAAATATGGATTAATATATAATGTACTAGATAAATCAAATTATAAAAGAATAATCTACGAAGAAATTATAGAAAAAGAAATTTCTTTGAATACAACAACACAAAAAGAATTATTTTAAAAGTCTATTAAATAGGCTAGCTTTGCTATACTCAAATATAAATAATAGTGTATAATTAGTGTAATTAAAATTATTAGGAGAAATAGTATGCTAAAAGAATTAGAAGAAATGAGTAAAGGACAAAAGTTATACAATTATGAATGTAAGTCTTGTGGATTTGAAAAAGGAGTACCAGAATTTATATTAGAAGAACTAAGACAAGATGCATTCTTTTCATTGGGAGCGATAGCTTCGCTAAATGAAAAAAATATGCCAGAATTAATTTGTCCTAATTGTGGAGCTAAATTTGAATACAAAAAAACTGACGACCGTTAGGTGTCAGTTAAAGGTACTGTCACAAGAACACCTTTTAAAGGTGTTCTGTGGCAGTATTTTTTATTGCAAAAAATCATAACTACATGTTTTTTAGAATATTTTAATAAGTAAAATTAAATGACAATAAATTAATACAAAAATTATAGATAATGTGATAGAATATATATGACTGTATAGACTGAAAAAAACGATTTTAGTTAAGAAAATAAAGTCATACTACAATTTATAAAATTAAAGGTTAAGTTGGGAAATGATTGGAAGGAGAGGGTATTATGAACGTATTGTTCTTTTTAACTCCAAAAACTGATGTAGCATATGTATCTGAAGATGATTCATTAAGACAAGTAATGGAAAAAATGGATTATTATAAATACTCTGCAGTACCTATATTAGGCGAGGACGGAAAATATAAGGGTACTATAACAGAGGGAGATCTACTTTGGAAGATAAAGCAGGATGGAAAATTTGATATTAAAGAAATGGAAGATATATCTGTTATGAGTATAGACAGAAGGGTAGAGAATATAACTGTAAATATTAATAAGAATATAGAAGAGCTTGTTCTTAAGTTAATGGATCAGAACTTTATCCCTGTAGTCGACGATGACGATGTATTTATAGGAATAGTAAAAAGAAGAGATATAATAGAATATTTCTTTAATAGAGATATAAAAAATCATGAAGTTGAAAAAATCGAAATCTAAATAAATAATAAAGAAATAGAGCTTTTATGGCTCTATTTTTTTGTATAAAATTATATAAGATGTAAATATGATGCTTAATTATTCCTAAAATGATAAAATAAATATAAAAACAGTAAAAAAGATATACTAATAGAGTTAATTTGTTGGAAAAGTATGATATAATAAATAATAAAGTTTTTAAATGGAGGGGAAGAAATGAAAAAAATAGACAATATATCTGATAGAGAGCTATACGAAAAAATGGACTATCTAAAGCTACTTTCAAAGCTTTATCCCAATATATCAAAGGCCAGTACAGAGATTATAAATTTAGAGGCAATATTAAACCTTCCAAAGGGGACAGAGCATTTCATAACAGATATACATGGTGAATATGAGCCATTTGTGCATGTGTTAAAAAATGGTTCTGGTGTAATTAAAAGAAAAATAGATGAATTATTTGATGGAGAGCTTATGGAGGATGAAAAGAAAAAACTAGCTACATTAGTGTATTATCCTGAGCAGAAGCTTGAATATATAGAAAAAGAAGCAGAAAATATAGATGATTTCTATAGAATAAATATGTATAGATTAATAAAATTATGTAAGTATGCATCTAGTAAATATACTAGATCTAAGGTTAGAAAGCTACTTCCAGATGATTTTAAATATATAATAGAAGAACTACTTCACGAACATATGAACAGTGAACATAAAGAAAAATATTATAAAAGTATAATTGAAACTATAATAGAAACAGACAGAGCTAAAGATTTTATAATAGCTATTTCTGAATTAATACAGAAACTTGTCGTGGATAGACTTCATGTTATAGGAGATATTTTCGATAGGGGACCTAGACCAGATATAATAGTAGATAAATTAATGCAGCATCATTGTGTCGATATTCAGTGGGGTAACCACGATATTTTATGGATGGGTGCAGCTTCAGGGGAAAAGACTTGTGTTGCAAATGCACTTAGAATATCAGCTAGATATGCTAATTTAGACGTTGTAGAAGATATTTATGGAATAAACTTACTTCCTCTTGCTACTTTTGCAATAGAAACATATGGAGATGACCCATGTTTACAGTTTATGCCTAAAATAGGTGATGAAGAGGTGTCTACTACAGAAAAAACTCTAATGGCAAAAATGCATAAAGCTATAAGTATAATCCAGTTTAAATTAGAGGGAGAAGTAATTAGAAGAAGACCTGAATTTGAAATGGAGCATAGATTATTGCTTAATATGATAGATTATGAAAGAGGAACTATAAGATTAAAAGGAAAAGAATATGCATTAAAGGATACTAATTTCCCTACAATAGACCCTAAAGATCCATACAAACTTACTCCAGAAGAAAGGGATGTAATTGAAAAAGTTACAAGATCATTTAGAACAAGTGATAAGCTTCAGAGACATGTTGAGTTCTTATTCTCAAAAGGAAGCATATTCTTAAAAGTGAATTCGAATCTTCTTATACATGCCTGCATTCCTCTTAATAAAGATGGAAGCTTTATGTCTATGAAGTTAAAAGGAAAGACATACTCTGGAAGAGAGCTTATGATACAGATGGAAAATATAGCTAGAGAAGGATTTATATCTAGAGATTCAGACCCAGATAAACAGTATGGACAGGATATAATGTGGTATATGTGGACTGGAAAATGCTCTTCTCTATTTGGAAAAGACGATATGACTACATTTGAAAGATATTTTATAGAAGAAAAAGAAACTCATGTAGAAAATAAAAATCCATACTATACACTTAGAGAAGATGAGGATATTTGTAAAAAATTATTTGATGAATTTGAGTTAGATATAGACGATTCACATATAATAAATGGACATGTTCCTGTAAAATCTAAGAGTGGAGAAAGTCCAATAAAAGCAAATGGAAAAATACTTGTAATAGATGGTGGATTCTCAAAAGCGTATCAAGATAAAACAGGTATAGCAGGATATACATTAATATACAACTCAAAAACTATTCAGCTTGTATCTCATCAGCCATTTAGCTCTATGGAGGAAGCTATCTGTGACGAAAATGATATTATATCTACTACAGTTGTAGTTGAACACAAAGCTGAAAGAAAAATGGTAAGAGATACAGATGAAGGTAAAAGAATGCAGAATGAAATTGATGAGTTAAAAATGCTATTGAAAGCATACCAGAAAGGTTTAATAAAACAGAAATACAATATATAGTAAACTTTAAAAATTTATAAATATAGTATCTCCTATGGCAGGAAAAGTACTATTTAGCAATGTTGCAATCGGAGAATACTTCAGAAGCTTTGTTGCGTATTCAACAATAGTAATATCTCTAATAATGAACATACACAACGAAAAGCAAGGGGTCTCAGACTAAACATAAAATAAAATTGGAAATATAAATATAAAATGCCTTTGTAGTGTTTTAATTTTGTATTTAAGAACTGAAAAGATATAAAAATATGTTATAAAGAATTTTAAAAAAGCCCATTCTTTTTGATTGGGATTATGAATAATTCGATATCGACAATCTGGAGGCGACCCACAACATTGAAATGTGTTAGTTTAATGGGTGGGTCGCCGAAGCCTGGAGATGAGAATATTCATAATTTCAATCTAGAAAAAGAAGGGCTTTTTAAATTCTTATAACATCCATTTTATAGATTTTCAGTTCTATATTTTTCCATTATTTCCCCAAATATTTCAGCTGCAGAAGGTGGAGTGTATGTTATTGCATTTGCTCCAGCATCAATAGTTTCTATAATTGATTCTGGAGAGTTTCCACCTGTAGCTATTATTGGGACGAAAGGATGGTCTTTTCTTATTTTTCTTACAAGAGCTGCAGTATCTTTTCCAGCAGATACATTTAAAATAGTTGCACCAGCAGCAATTCTAGCTTCTATATCTTCCTGATCATGACAAACAGTGACTACTATAGGTATGCTTATAGTGTCTTTCATTTCGCTTATAAGAGCATTTTTTGCAGGAGAATTAAGAACAACTCCAAATGCACCATGTAGCTCTGCATCTAATGCTATTGCTAGAGATCTATTTCCTGTAGTTATTCCACCTCCAACACCACAAAATACTGGAGAAGGAGATACATCCATTACAGCTTCATTTATAGATTGTTGTGGGGTGAAAGGGTAGACTGCTAGCACAGCATCTGCATTATTGTTTTTTATTATCGATATATCGGTTGAAAATATAAGTGATTTTATCCTTTTTCCGAAGATAACTATGCCACTGGCTCTATCAATTTCCTTTGGAACGCATACAATTTTATTCTTTAGTTTTGATTCTATAACAGGAACCAAAGAATCTTCAGCGGAAGTAAGTCTATAGACCATATTTTCATTTAATTTAAGATTTTCCATTAATTTCCAATATCTCCTTTTCAAGTTTAATCTATAATATTTTTAATATTTAATAGTCATTCTTCAATAATATCATAGAATTTGTTTACTAGAAATAAAAAAATTATTACAATTCTTGCAAAAAACGTATTCTAGATAAGAATGTAATATAACTAAAAAATTTTCGCATAATATATAATAAATACAGTTACAATATACTCTTATTAAATCAGCTAATTAGTGATATAATAATATATATTAAATGATAAAATTGGAGGTACTATGAAGAAATATACACTTATATCGCCATGCTTTTTTGGAATGGAAAAAATGCTGGCTACAGAAATAAAAAATTTAGGATTTGAGATAGAAAAAACAGAAGATGGAAGGGTAACTTACAAAACAGGTGAAGACGGTATAGCTAAAGCTAATATGTGGCTAAGATGTGCTGAAAGGGTAAATCTAAAAGTTGCTGAATTTGAAGCTAGAACATTTGACGAGCTTTATGAAAATACTAAAAGAATAAATTGGTCAAAATATATACCTTATGGTGCACAGTTCCCAGTATCAAAAGCATCATCGATAAAATCTAAACTATTCAGTACTACTGATGTACAGTCAATAGTAAAAAAAGCAATAGTAGATAATTTAAAAAAATCTTACCTAGAAAGTGGTAGATTAAAAGAGGATAAAGAAAAATATCCTATATATGTATTTATCCACAAAAATAAAGTAACTTTATCAATAGATACTACTGGAGATGCTCTTCATAAAAGAGGGTATAGAGAAAAGGCTAATAAGGCTCCAATAAGAGAAACTCTAGCAGCAGGAATAATGTATCTAACTCCTTGGAGACCAGGAAGAACATTAGTAGACCCTATGTGTGGTTCTGGAACTATACTTATAGAGGCTGCTATGATGGGATTAAATATGGCTCCAGGACTTAACAGAGAATTTATATCTGAAAAATGGAGAACAATAGATAAAAAAATCTGGTGGGATACTAGAAGAGAAGCATTTGACCAGATGAACGAAGACTTAGACTTTAAGATTTATGGATACGATATAGACCCAGAAAGTATAGAAATAGCAAAAGAAAATGCTGAAATAGCGGGTGTTGCAGATTATATAGACTTTGCAGTTGCAGATGCAACAGAATTCAAAAGTGATGAAGAGTATGGATTTATAGTTACAAATCCACCATATGGTGAAAGACTTGAAAGTGAAGAATCTGTAAAATTACTTTATAAAGAATTAGGTTATGCGTTTAGAAGACTAAAGAATTGGTCATATTATCTAATAACTTCATTTGAAGAATTTGAATATGAGTTTGGTCAGGAAGCAACTAAAAAGAGAAAGCTTTACAATGGTATGCTAAAAACATATCTTTATCAGTATCCAGGGCCAAAACCACCTAGAAAAGATAAAACTGACGAAAAATAAGGGGGGATTAGATGAAAAAACTAATCAAGCTTATGTTGCTTGCAGTTGTGCTATTACTTACAACTACAGGATGTAGCACAAGCACAAAATCTCCAGAAAAATTACTAACAAAGCCTAATTATGACGAGGAAAAAGCACTTTTAAACTCTGGAATATCAAAAGTTCTTTACCAAAATGTAAACTTAGTATTTCCAGAGAATTTAAAGGAAAGTGGAAAAATAAATTACGTAGACTTAGATGAGGATGGAAAAAATGAAATTGTAGCCTTCCAGAAAAAAGAAAAAATTAACTCTGATAGCAAAGTAGGATTTTTGATTTTGAGAGAGGATAAAGAAAGTTATTCTTTCTTAGAAGATGGTGTCGTGCTTGAAAAAGGAGATAAAATAGAATATGGAGGATTCTACGATTTAGATGGAGATGGGAATAAAGAAATAATCATGCAATACAAAGATCAGGATAATATATCTAGATTAAAGGTTTATGCATTTAAAGATAATAAGATAAGTTTAAAATATCAGCTAGATGAAATTTTTGCTGATGGAAATATTATACCTAAGCTGAATTTAAGTCCAAATAATACTGATAGCGCAACATCATCGGCTGGAGATATAGATAATAAAAAAATAAAAATAAGCTATATAAATGATGATAATAATATGGATATGGTAGTGCTAGGATATAATTCTAGCAATAGAGTATTAAAAATAAGTTTAGTACAATTTACTTCTGAACGGGCTATTGTAAAAGATGTAAAGACAATAGACGATGTAAATGGAATTTCTGAGGCATATATAACAATAGGAAATATATCTAAATATGAAAAGGGGATAATTTTAGATATACCAATAGGTAAAGATGGTGCTGTTGGAACAGAGGTTATGTATGTGAAAGATGATAAATTTGTTACTGTTGCTAACTGCAAAGATGAGAACATGAAAAAGGCATACTATGTTCCAGTAGGAGATATGAATAAGGATAATATAATAGATATACCATCAATCATCAATTCCAGCAAATAGATCTTCATTTATAGATAAAGCATATGCATATATTACTTATTATCAGTGGAATGGAAATTTAGACGAAAATAATATGGAGATTATAGGTCAGAGTTACTACAACTATCAGTATAACTTTAGATTTAGTGTACCTAAAGAAATGCAAAATCTGCTTTATACTGAGCAAAAGTATGAAGGTGAAAAAATTCAATTAGAATTTAAGGCAACTAATGTTAAAACAGGAACATTGGAAACTGTATTTACTGTAGTTGTAAAACCTAAATCTGGAACTATAGAGGATAAAAAAGGTTTAACTAATTCAAAAGATGTCGTACAAGTACTAGAAAATGAAGACTATACTTACGATATCATAATAAATAATAGAAAAATTTTAAAAGACTATGGAGTAGAAGAGAACAAACTAAAAGAAAGCTTTTCTAATACATATGAATAAATATATAGAAGGGGGAATAGTAGGATGAAAGAAAAGATTTTAATTCTTGAAGATGAAATCGGAATAAGAAGCTTTGTAAGTATAAATCTAAAGAGAGAAGGTTACGATATAATAGAAGCTGGAACAGGTCGGGAAGCTATAGAAAAAATAGATTCTGAAGATGGAATAGCAATAGCTTTATTAGACGTTATGCTTCCAGATATGAGTGGTATTGAAGTTTGTAAATATATAAGAGCAAAATACGATCAAGTAGGTATAATAATGCTTACAGCAAAATCTCAGGAAGAAGATAAAATAGAAGGCTTTATGTCTGGAGCAGATGACTATATGGTAAAACCATTTAGTATAAAAGAATTAATGGTTAGAGTATCAGCTCTTATTAGAAGGGTTAGAAAAGAAAGTGCACCCGCTAAAAACAGTGAAATAGATTTACGGCCATTCCTATTAGATGTAGACAAAAGAAAGCTTTACAAAAATGGAGAAGAGATAGAATTAACACCTACAGAATTCTCTATAGTTAAGTATCTTATGTCTAATGCAAAACAATCTCTAAGTAGGGAAAAAATACTTGAAGAAGTTTGGGGAACAAACTATCTATATGATTTTAAAATAGTAGACGTTAATATAAGAAGAATAAGAAACAAAATAGAGGACGATCCTTCAAAACCAAAATATATACAGACTATTTGGGGCTATGGTTACTGTTTTAGAAAGGAAGAGTAAATGTTACATTTTGAAGGTTTAAGAAAAAAGATTATCAAAAACTATTTTGTAATAATAATAATAGTAGTGGCACTTTTTGAAGGACTGTTCATGTTTTATGTACAGAACTACTACTACAACTCAGTAAGACAGACATTAGAGTCTAGGGTAGAGTATATAAATGGTTCATATAATACGGTATCTATGGAATCCGTAAGCTTTGAAGATAAGGTAAATAGTATTTACGAAAAGCAAATGAATGATAAAAATACTAAATACGGAATTTCTATAATAGATAAAAATAGAAATATGATATTAGACCAGTATGGCTTTAAAACTCATGAAAAAGTAAACTTCATCGATGTAAATAGGGCTCTAAGAAATGGTAAAAGCTTGGTTCCATATACATATAAAATAGCATCAACTGATGAACATGTTATGAGTATTGCTGTTCCTATAAAGGTAAACAATGTTGTAGAGGGAGCTGTTAGGTATACAGTTTCTCTAGATGCTATAGATAGAGAAATAATAAAGCTTATGGCTTGGCTAATTATGATAGGTGTTGTAATACTTATAATTGCTATAGGAATAAGCTTGAAATTTGCTGAAAGCTTGATAACACCTCTTACAGAGCTGAAAAAATTTGCAAGTGAATTATCTTGTGGTAATTACAATGTCAAGTTAAAGAGCAACAAGATTGTAGATGATGAGATAGGTGAGCTTGCTGAAACATTTGAAAAAATGGCGGTAGAAATCGACAAGAATGAAAAATTAAAGAATGAATTTATTTCTTCCATATCGCATGAATTAAGAACACCTCTTACATCTATAAAAGGATGGAGCGAAACTCTTGGATACGAAGGAATTAATAAAGAAGAGTTAGATATGGGTCTTGGAATAATTCAGGATGAAACAGAAAGACTTATAAAGCTTGTTGAAGAATTATTAGACTTCTCTAGACTTTCATCACAGAGAATAAAGCTTGTTATAGACTCTGTAGATGTAGAAAGTTTGGTTGTAGGAGTTATCAACCAGCTAAAGGTTAAGGCTGCCGAAAAAGATATTAGACTACTATTTGAATTTGAATGTGGTGAGGTTAAAAACATACAAGGGGATAAAAATAGATTAAGACAGGTTCTTATAAATCTAGTTCAGAATTCACTTAAATTTACAGATGTTGGAGGATTTATAAAAATAACAGTAAATCAAGATAGTGAATTTACTACAATATCAGTTACTGATAATGGATCAGGAATAGATAAAGAAAATCTTGAAAGAGTATTTGATAAATTCTTCCAAGAAGACTACAATAAATCTGGTAGTGGATTAGGTCTTGCTATAAGTAACGAAATAGTAAAACTACACAATGGTGAAATGAGCATAGAAAGTAAGAAAAATGTCGGAACATCTATAACATTTACCCTTAAAAATAAATTAATAAATAATATTTAAAAAATATAGCGATATTTTAAAAATTTCTGATAATTTGTGTTGACACACACGAAAATATGATTTATTATATAATCATGTTAAAAATAAATGAGTAATCGTTGAAAAAGAAAGTAGCTCAGAATGATTTTATAGAGAGCAGGGGATGGTGGAAGCCTTGCATTGATATCTGAAGTGAAGAGAGCTTTGGAGATTGTTGTGAAAGTCTTAAAGATATAAGCAACAGGTAATCCTGCCTTAAAGGAAAGAGTGGATAGTATTAACTATCAATTAGAGTGGTAACGCGGATTATATTTCGTCTCTTGGTTTTCCAAGAGGCGATTTTTTTTATACCTCAAACCAAGCTAATTGAATTTTAATCTATCAAAGAGAGTGGTACCACGGAAATATTCGTCTCTCAGTGAAAATTTCACTGAGGGACTTTTTCATTACCTAATATCACAAATTAAAAAAGAAAAATATAGAATTAAAAAATTAAAAAAAGGAAGAGACAAAGGGAGGAATTTAAAATGAAAGAAAAAGTTGTATTAGCATACTCAGGAGGATTAGACACATCAATAACTATACCGTGGTTAAAAGAAAACTACGATGATATAGAAGTTATCGCTTGTTGTGGAAATGTTGGACAGGATGACAATATGGAAGATGTTTATAAAAAAGCATTAGAAAGTGGAGCATCAAAAGCTTATGTTGATGATATATCAGAAGAATTTGTAACAACTACAATATATGCAGCTATAAAAGCTGAAGCTAAATACGAAGGAAAATACTTATTAGGAACTTCACTAGCTAGACCAATAATAGCTAAAAAATTAGTTGAAGTAGCTCATAAAGAAGGAGCAAAATATATCTGCCATGGATGTACAGGAAAAGGAAATGACCAGGTTAGATTTGAAGCTACAATAGCAGCATTAGATCCAACTATAAAAGTAATAGCGCCTTGGAGAATATGGGATATAAAATCTAGAGAAGATGCTATAGACTACGCAAATGAACATGGAATAAAAGTTAAAGCTACAAAAGAAAAAATATACTCAGAAGATGCTAACCTTTGGCATGTATCAACTGAAGGTGGAGATATAGAACACCTTGAAAACGAACACAAAGAAGATATATACAAAGAATGTGTTACTCCAGAACAGGCTTGTGATACACCAGAATACGCAGAAATATACTTTGAAAAAGGTGTACCTAAAAAATTAAACGGTGTTGAAATGGCTCCAGTAGAATTAATTCAGGCAGTAAACGCTCTTGGTAAAAAACATGGTATAGGAATAATAGATATAGTAGAAAACAGATTAGTTGGTATGAAATCAAGAGGAATATATGAAACTCCAGGAGGAACAATTCTTTACGAAGCTCATAATATATTAGAAAGTGCTTGTATAGATAAAGAAACTCTTCACTTCAAACAGAGAGTAGCTATAAAATTCGGTGAACTTATATACGATGGATTATGGTACTCAAAATTAAGAGAAGCAATAGAAGCATTTATGGACTGCACTCAGGAAAATGTAACTGGTACAGTAAAAGTTAAATTATACAAAGGAAATATAAAACCAGCTGGAATATTTGCAGATTCTCCACTATATGATGAAAGTATATCTTCATTCGGAAATAGTGAATACTATGACCACCACGATGCTGAAGGATTTATCAACCTATTTACATTACCTCTAAAAATTAGAGCAATGAAAGAAGGAAAATAAATTAAATAAAAAATATTAGCTGTTGCAAAGAAATTTGTAGCAGCTTTTTTATTTCTTTTTTAGTATGAGGTAGTGGTATTTTTGAAAATATGTTATCATAAAGAGTATTAGCAAATCATTTAATTGAAAATATTAATTTGAGTTAGTTTCACAAAATTTACGGAATTGTAAACATTATTCTAAATGGAAATATAGAATATAGAAAAAAATTGCGTTATAATGGTAAAGTGAAATTATTTAAAAATATTTTGAGCTTTATATAGTTATATCTAAAGTCTGTAAAATTTAACGAAAGGGAGTGGGTATATTGTCAAGAAAGGGAACAAAAGATATCCCAAAGAAAAAAATAGCAGCAATAATAGTTGGCGTGATAGCTGTAATATATATTGGATTAGCAGTATTCTTCACAAATCATTTCTATTTTGGGACTGTAATAAATGGAGAAAGTTGCTCAGGGAAAACTGTAGCAGATGTTGAGGAAATGTTTGGTAAGGTTTCAGATGACTATAGTCTAACACTTACTGACAAGAGAAATAAAGAATTTACAATAAAATCAAAAGACATAGACCTTACATTCCACGATGAAGGTCAGATACAGAAAATAAAGGATAGTCAGAGCTCATTTGGGTGGATAGTTGGAATATTCAAAAATAAAGACTACAATGCAGATATAGTTAGATATGACAATGCTAAGCTAGAAAAATTATATAATGGATTTGAATTATTTGATAAAAACTATGTAATAGAGCCAAAAAGTGCGTATCCTGAATACAGCAGAAAAACAAATTCTTATGAAATAAGACCTGAAATATATGGAAATAAAGTTAATAAAGAAGCACTTTATAAAGAAATGCAAAAATCTATATTATCAGGAAATAAAGCTATAAATATAGATGAAGCAGGGCTATATGTACAGCCAAAGAATAAAGCTGATAGCTCTAAGTTAGCAAAGGCTGTAGAAGAGCTTAACAAAAAAGTTAAGATGAAAGTTACTTATGACTTTGAAGATAGAAAAGAAGTATTCTCTGGATATGAAATAGCACAGCTTTTAAACTGTGATTCAGAAGGAAACTACGATATAACTATCAACAGAGATAGAATGATAGAACTTTTAAGAGGATTAAGTAAACAGTACAGTACTTATGGAGATCCAAGAAAATTCAAAGCATCTTCAGGTAAAGAAATAACTATATACGGTGGTTCTTACGGTTGGTTAATCGATAAAGAAAAAGAAGCTGATGAGCTTACAAAAGTTCTTGAAGCAGGTAAAAGTGTTACAAGAGAGCCAGTTTATTCTCAGACAGCACTTCACCGTACAAAAGACGATATAGGAAACACTTATGTTGAAATAAGCTTAGGTGGACAGTATTTATGGTACTATAGAGATGGAAAACTTGTAACTAGTTTCCCTGTAGTTACTGGAAATACAAGCAGAGGTCATGGTACACCAGGTGGTATATATCCTCTAAATTACAAAGAAAGAGATACATACTTAAATGGACGGAACTATAGCTCTCACGTTAACTATTGGATGCCATTTAACGGAAATATAGGTCTTCATGATGCTACATGGAGAAGTTCTTTTGGTGGTGGAATATATAGAAGCAATGGTTCTCATGGATGTGTAAACTGTCCTTATAGTGGAGCAGCTACTATATACAAAACAATAGAAAAAGGTACACCAATAATTTTATACTAAAAAATATTCCCTCGGTTTTTTTTACTGAGGGATTTTTTTTATAAAAAAGACCCCTTCTACAATTAAAGGTAGGAAGGGGATATTTTTTATCTACATAAATCAAAGACAAAATAATTTATATCGCCTCTGTATTTAGAAATAGAGTACTCAATCACTTTATTATCGTTTCCATATCCATAAGAATGGAAATAAAAAACTGGGTCATTTTCTTGAATATCCAATAAACTAGCTGTAGTATTGTCAGCCTTTATGGTTTCAAGTTTTCTTTTTATTCTGGTTACTGGGTTTCCTTTATGAGAAAAATAATCATAAAGACGTGAATTTATAAAGTTAACATTTTTTATATCGGGGAATTGGTTGTACGGGATATAGGTTGTAACTATAACATTGGGTTTTGAATTGATGTATCTAAGTCTAATAAGTTTACAAACCTTATCAGATAAAGAAATTCCAAGAGTACTTGCAACCTCCTCAGATGCATCCTCGATTGTTGAAGATATAACCTTTGTGCTTGTAGTAAGTCCTTTTTCATTCATCTCAGCATCAAAGCTTAAAATCTTCTGTGTAAATTCCTGCTCAATTTTCTTTTGGCAGACCATAGTACCTCTTTTTCTTCTTTTTTCTAGATAACCATCGTCTACAAGAATCTGAATAGCTTGTCTAACAGTAGGTCTACTTACATTGTAGTATTCTGCTAGCTCTATTTCAGTAGGGATTAAATCACCTTCTTTATAGGTTCCGTTGTTTATCTTTTCGAATAAATCACTTTTAATTTTTAAATACATTGCTGCCATTAGAATATCTCCTTAATCTATATTGATTATATTATAACATTCAAAAAAAATATATACAATATCATTACATAATGTTTCAAAAACATTACATAAACATTATTAAATATTGACATATTCTTTACATAATGATATATTATAAACAAATAAATCAAAAAGTTAAAAAATAACGTGGAAAAATTTTAAAAGGGAGAAATTTTAATATGGAATTAACTAAAAAAGAGCTGGCAAAATACTTTGATCACACATTTTTAAAGGCATATGCTACAGATAATGATCTTAGAAAGTTATGTGAAGAAGCAAAATCTATAGGAGCTGCTATGGTGGCTATCAATACTGAATGGGTTACATTCTGTAAGAAAGAGCTAGATGGTACGGATATACACGTTGGAGCTGCAATAGGATTCCCTCTAGGGCAGTGTGGATTAGAAACAAAATTATTTGAAACAGAGGATGCTATAAAAAAAGGTGCCGACGAAATAGACTATGTTATAAACATAAGTAAAGCAAAGATGGGCGATTGGGACTTTATAAAAAAAGAAATGGAAGCTATAGTAGAAATATGTAGAAAAAATAATAAAATATCAAAAGTTATATTTGAAAACTGCTATTTAGAAAAGGATGAGATAAAAAAATTAGCAGAGATAGCTAAAGAAGTTAAACCAGACTTTATAAAAACTAGTACAGGATTTGGTACTGGTGGAGCAACAATAGAAGATGTTAAGCTTATGATAGATACAGTGGACGGAGAAGTATCTGTTAAAGCTGCTGGCGGAATAAGGGATTATGAAACTGCTAAAAAAATGATAGACTTAGGTGTTAAAAGAATAGGTACGAGTTCTTCATTAAAAATACTTGATGAATTTGAAAAGGAGAATGAAAAATAATGTACAGTGGAGAAGCTAAAAGACCTATATTTGTCGAAAGTATAAAAGTGGAAACTATATGGGGCGGAAACAATATAAGTAAAGCAAGAGGATACGACAAAGGCTACGGAACTTGGTGGGAAATTTCAGCAAATAAAAAGAGCGCAAATATAGTAAAGAATTATGAAACGGATAAAAATTTTTATGAATTTATAAAAGAGGATGAAAGCTCTATACTTGGTGAGGAATATACTATTCATGAAATGTTGAGACTTGGATATTTAGATACGGTAGACTCTTTAAGTATTCAGGTGCATCCTGATGACGAGTATGCAATTAAAAACTCTGATGACTTCGGTAAAAAGGAGAGTTGGTACATAATAGATGCAAAACCGGGTGCAAAGTTAGTAGCAGGAACTACTACAGATGATACAGATGTTATAAAAGAAGCTTTTGAAAATGGGACACTTGAAAAATATCTAAAAAGATGGGAAGTTTCAAAGGGAGATTTTATAACTATTCCAGAGGGGATGATACATGCACTAGGACGGGATATACTTGCTCTAGAAGTAGGCACAAACTCAGATACAACATACAGATTCTATGACTACAATAGAGTAGATAAAAGCGGTAAAAAAAGAGAGCTACATGTAAAAGAATCATTTGATGTTGTAGATTTTTCTAAGCAGCCAGAATTTGTGAAAAATGAAGAAAAAAGCAGAAGGTTAATAGAATCAGATGAATATGTAATAGATGAGTTGTATTTGGAAAATGATATGGATATTTTACTAGATAAACATTTTTGTATAGTGTCTAATATAGGAGAAGATTGTATAATAGAATGGAATGGAGAAAAAATACTTCTTCAAAAATACGAAAATGTATTTGTGCCTTATGCGTCTAAAAAAATAACAATAGAAAAAGGAGCGCATATACTGCTTAGCCAACCGGGAAAGGAGATATAATTATGAAAAAAACTATACTTGTAACAGGAGCTAGAGGATATATAGCTAGTTATATTCAAAATAACAACAAAGATAAATTTAATTGGATAAAAATGACTAGAGATGATGCAGATTTTTCTAATCCAGATGAGGTAGAAAAATTTGTTAAATCACAGGAATTTGATATATGTTTGCATACTGCAGCAAATGCAACTACTGCTGTGTGTGAAGAAAATCCAGAGCTTGCAGCCAATATAAATGTAGAATCTACTAAAAGAATTGTAGATGCTTGTAAAGAAAAAGGGGCAAGATTAATATTCTGTTCAACTGAACAGATATTCAATGGAAAAGAAAATCATGGTCCATTTAAAGAGGATGAAGAGCCAAAAGCTGTAACTGTATATGGACAGAATAAAATAGATTGCGAAAAATATATAAATGATAGTGGAGTAGATGCAGTAATACTTAGATTCTCTTGGATGATGGGACTTTCATTTGCAGGAGTAAAAGCTAGTCCAAGCATAGTTAAAAATGTCTTAAATGCTATAATGTATCAGAAACCTACTTTATTTACTTGCAATGAAAGAAGATGTATGACTTACGCAAAACATCTAGCAGAACAGTTTGATAAGATAGCAGAACTACCTGCAGGTGTGTATCATGTAGCATCATCAAACGATATGACTACATATGAGAGTGCTTGCTTTGTAGCTAAAGAAATGGGAATAACTGAAGAAAATATAGAAAAATACATCCTTCCTAACACAGAAAGATACAGCGACAGATTTAGAGATTACAGATTGGATTCTTCAAAACTTGAAGAAATGGGAATAAAATTTGGAGATTTCAAATCAGATGTAAGAGAAATACTTAAAGATTTTTCTTTATCAAAATAAATATTAACTTGAATTAAAGCGACCTAGTTAAAGGTCGCTTTTTTATGTCTATTATGTGCAAGAATTTTTAAAAAATTTCAAAATTGTTACCACTTATATTAATATGAATGTGTTAAAATAAATTAACTAGAAAATAGATACGGAGGGGATCTGTATGAGAAAAGAAAACTACAAAGATGAAGTTAACTTTACTGAGGAGCAGATAAAGATAGATAGAAGACGAGATCCAGCTATAGACTATAGTTACGATGATAAGGGAAGTATTTTTAGAAAGATGTCTAAGTCGAGAGCTGAGAAAAAAATGCACAAAGAAGGTCATATAGGGTATATTGATAGATCAGATAGCAATTATGATTTAGGTGACTATTATGATTCTAGTGATTATTACGATGAAAGTGATTACGATAATTTAGATAGCAGCTATACAAGTAACGATTATAATAGTACAGCTAATAAAGAAAATAATGATATTTTTAATAAGGCTAAATCTTGGGTTGAACAAAATGCTAGTAAAGAGTCTAAGGATTTATTCAACACTCTAAAAAATGAATATAAAAATATACAGAGTAATGCAGAGGCTAATAAAAACAAAGGATTTTCTAAACAAGATAATAAGTCTAATAAAAAATCAAAATCAGGTGGATACAAAACTTGTAAAAACTGTGGTGCACAGATGTACAGTGATGCAAAGGTGTGTCCTAAATGTGGAGAGGATCAAAAGAAAAGCAATACAGGTGGGTTCGTGATGCGCACGATATTTAAATTTATAGGGATTATATTGATTATAAACCTTATAATAGGTGTTACATCTTTCATTTTTAATAGAGATGATAATATTACATATGATGAAGAAATTGCTAATGAAGAAATTTCTACTGAAGAGCCATATATTGCTTATGAGGAATATTCAAAACCTGTAAAACTAAAATATATTGCACATCCAAAAGATGTAATAAAAACAGATAAAGAAAAATTTGAAGTAGGTGCTGGTAAAGAGCTAGAAGCTGGAGAGTACATCTTTATAAAAAATGAAGGTAATGGTTTGGGAAGTGTAAAAGTTTTTACACAAGAAGATAAAAGCAATCCAGAATTATTTGAAACAGTAGTTAGAAATTATTATGTAAAACTAGATGATGGGGATACTGTAGAATTAAAAGATGGTACTTTATACAGAGCTGATCAGGTAGAATTAGACATGGATGACGAAAATAATATGAAATCTGGAATGTATAGACTTGGAAAAGATGTAGGAGATAATTTTAGTATAGAAGGAAATAGCAAGACATATTTTGCTATAATAGATAAAGATAATATCATAATAACTAATGGTTTCTTAGAAGATGGTATGCTTTCTGTAGATAAAGCATTTATAGAAGACAGTGCTATGCAGGGAGAGGTAGCTAAATATGTATATATAAATAATGGAATACTTATAAGAGAGTAAGTTTAATTAATAAACAGAAAAGGGCTGTGCATAATTTGCACAGCCCTTTTCTTTCAACAAAACAACAATAATAAATAAAGGTAGTAAAAAAATGAAAAAATTAAAATTATATAAGATAGCCCATTCTTAGATTTTCTTCTATTTCAAGATATTCTAAAAATGAAACGAAATCTTCGTCGTTATCAACAAAGCATGAGCAGTATTTGTACTTATTTAAGAATGAATCCAAATCTGAGAAAAGCTCTATAGCCTTTTTAATTTCAAAGTCACTCATCATAGCTGCTAATGATTCATTAGTTAATGTATTGATATTATTTATATTTTTCATAAAATCGCCTCCGAATCTGCTTTTGTTTTACTTTATACTTAAAGTATAAACTATATTGACGCAGTATAATGTGAGGAAAGAAAATTATTTTAAAATTTTTAGAAAATATTCTATATAAATGACTTGAAAAGATGTATATTATAGATAAGTACAAAAAAGAGAGGTATTGATATGGGTAAAATAGGTGCAGCACTTAACATGGTTATGTTGCTTCAGAATAATGGAAAAATGAAAATTGAAGAGATTGCAAGGGAATTAGAAGTTAGTAATAGACAGGTTCAAGAGTATAAAAGTGAACTTGAGCAAGCAGGAATATTTATTAACTCTCAGAGTGGAAAATATGGTGGATATTCTATAGCTCCAGGAAGCAGATATCTTTCTATTCCTGTTAGGGATATGGATCTTAGTATTTTGGATAGAGTATCTGATTTTCTAACAAAGTCTAATAATATGTATTCAGATGAGTATAAAAATTCTATTAATAGAATAAAATCTAACTTTAAAAAGAGAGAGTATATAGACGAGCAGGTTAAGTATTTCTATATTTATCCAGGTAGCAGTGTAAACAAGGAAAAAGAAATTAAACTTTGTGAGCAGATATCTGATGCATATTCTATGAAAAATAAAATTGAAATAGGTTATAAATCAATAAAATCAGGAGAGTCAGAAAGAGTTCTTCATCCATATGGTATATACAACTATGAAGGCGATACATATCTTATAGCATACTGTGAAAATAGAAAAGAAGTTAGGGATTTCAAACTGTGCAGAATCAGCAAGCTTAGCATAATGGATGAAAAGTATAAAATAGACGAAGATTTTGATATACATGAATACACTAAAAACTCTATTGGAAATTTCAAAGGAGAAGAAATAGAAATTCATCTAATTATAAGAGAGCCATTTGCAACTATAGTAAGTGAAAAAAGATGGAGCTCAAAACAGAGTATTAAGGAATTAAGTGATGGAAGCATAGAATTTAGAGCTAGAATGATGGGTTATGAGCAGATAAAAAGCTGGATACTTGGAATGGGACCTAGTGTGACTGTTTTAGAGCCACAGAAGCTTGTGGATGATGTAAAAGAAGATATAAAGAAAATGATGAGTACATATAACTACTAGAATAAAAAATAGGGATGTTGTAATTAACTATATTTTACAGCATCCCTTTATTGGGTATATAGAATTTTTTCTGTAAATAAGCCCTCTATGGCTTAAACTACCGTTAGGTAGTATAATAGACTTAAAATAATTTATGAGTAAATGGCTAACGCCTTTGAACACATAATATTATTTATTTTGTTGCATGTCAAGAAAACCAGCTAAAAAGCGGTTTTCTTGACTTTTTTAATTATTACAATCTATCTTCATACATTATTGAAAGTTCTCCGTAAATATAACCCCAGTTTCTAATAGGCATACTCCATTTTTTGCTTATTTTTTCAATTGATAGGTATAGTGATTTTTCTAGAGAAATCTTATTTGGAAAAACAGTTCTTTTTTTATTTATTTTTCTAAGCTGCGAATTTACACTTTCAATGGCATTTGTAGTATAAATTACCTTTCTAGTTTCTGGCGAAAATTTAAATATCGGTATAATTGAATCCCAGTTACTAAACCAAGATTTCATAGAATTTGGATATTTTTCATTCCATTTTTCTGAAGTACGTTCTAAATTAGCTAGAGCCTGTTCTTCATTAATGGCATGATATATTGTTTTTAAATCATTAGCAAATTCCTTTCTATCTTTGTATGATACATATTTTAATGTATTTCTAACTTGATGAACAATACATCTTTGATATTCAGTATTTGGAAAAGCGGAGCTTATCGCTTCTTTTATTCCTGATAGTCCATCAGCACAAACGATTAAAATATCTCTTACACCTCTATTTTTTAATTCATTTAGCACAGAAAACCAATACTTAGAGCTTTCAGTATCTCCAATATACAATCCTAGAATTTCTTTGTATCCTTCGGAACTTATACCAAGAATTACATAGACAGCTTTTTTCTTAACAGAACCATTTTCTTTAACAGAGAAATGGATAGCATCTATATATACAACAGGATATACACTTTCAAGAGGTCTATATTTCCATTCTTCGATTTTAGGTATTATTTTATCGGTTACATCTGAAATCATTCCTTCAGATAGTTCAAATCCATAAATATCCTCTATTTGAGAAGTTATATCTCTATTACTCATGCCTAAAGCATACATATTTATTATCTTTTGCTCTATTTCAGAAATATCCTTTTGTCTTTTTTTGACAATTTGAGGTTCGAAAGAAGAATCTCTATCTTGAGGCACATCAATTTCATATTCTCCCATTCCAGATCTTACTCTTTTTGTTTTATATCCATTTCTTGAGTTGGTATTTTCACCACGTTCATATTTTTCATATCCAAGATGCTCATTCATTTCAGATTCAAGCATTTCTTGAATAGTATCCCCCAAAAGATCTTTAAGTGCATCCTGAATGTCTTGAGCGGTTTTAATTTCATATGTTTTAATTAGCTCCGCTATTATATTTTTCTTTTCTGGATTCAATGGTTCTCTTTTCTTTCTGCCCATAAAAAATCGCCTCCTATGATTAATTTGATATTACCATAGAAGGCGATTAAATTTACAGACTTTTTTTCATATACTCTTTTTATTTGATATTATTTTTTCTTTGAAAGTAAATTAATCTGCTTCCAAGCGTATTTTGTTTCTTTTTCAAATTCTTTTTCATCCATATCCCAGTTTATAGGCATTTTATCTGTATATGGTATAAATCCGAATTTTGAATATATGTTTAATGCTTTATAACTAGATACTTGAGATGTCAGATAGATGTAATCTTTAAATCCTAACTCATTAAAAACATCTAATGCAGCAGAAACTAGAGATTTAGCAAGCCCTAATCCCTGGTATTCTTTAGATACTGCAACCCAGTGAATTCTCTGAAGAGTTTTTCCAAAATGATTTCCATTCCAAATAGATGCTGTAGCTATATTTTTACCATCTTTATTCTGTATAAAGAAGCATTTTTTATATACGTCATCTGTGACATCTAAAAAAGTATCTTTAAAACATTTTAAAGCCTCGTCTATACTTTCAAATTGCTCTAAATCAGTCTGTATTTTAGCCCAGTCTTTTTCGTATCCGTCTTTATATTTAACTAATGAAAATCCTTCTGGAAGGTCGAATTTAGGGTATTCTGATGGGTTATTTTTTTCCATTAGAACTTTTATATCTCTAAACTTATTATATTCCATTTCAACGTGAGGTATTCCAACTTCAAGATACACATCAGAAACAGCTATAAATCCACATTTTTCATAAAGAGAAGAGATATATTCCTGTGCAGAAAGAGATATACTATCTTCTTTTAATATTTCTGTTATAAAATCAATAGCAAAATATACCATTTTCTTTGCTAGTCCAGATCTTCTGTATTCTTTTAAAACAAGAACTCTACCTATTCCGGTATTTTCATAATAGCTGAATTCTTTTGGAATTATTCTTAAATAAGCTACTATTTTATCGTTATCGTATGAAAATACATGATAAGAAACTTTATCTGTATCGTCAAAGTCATTTTCTTCAAAAATATGTTGCTCACATGCAAAAACTTCATATCTTGCTTTTGCTATTTCATAAAATTCTTCTACTGTAAGATCATTAAAATGCTTTATCTTAAACAAAAATATCAACTCCTATTTTATTAGTTTTTTTAAATTATACCATATTCACAAAAAATACAGAAATATTAGATTATTAATTTATAAAATATGATTAAAAAGAAGTTTAATTATGTTATTATAGTGGAGGAAACTTAAATTAGGAGAGGGAAAAATGCTAAATACTTTAACGACAATAATTTGTGCTTTACCTGTAGTTTATTAGTTTATAGAAATGGTAACAGCTAAAACCAAAAAACTACAAAATGAAAAATTTAATAATACTCTAAAATATAGAGTTCAGTATCAGAAGTTTTTCTTGTTAGCAATGGGAGCTTTTGGACTTGCAGGAGTTATAATGACTGCTAGATTTGGAATGGAAAAGGCATCAATGCCAAGACTAGTTATAAGCGGTATAATCGCTGTTATTTTTATTAAGTTCTTAATGATGAAAAAATGGAGAATAGAGATTGAAAAAGATGGTATTGAGATAATAAGCCTTTTTGGTAAAAAGTCTATACCATATAGTGAAATAGAGAGCTTAAAATGTGAAGAGTCTAAAAAAATTATTTATGTTGGTGGCAAGAAAGTTGCTACAATAGCAGATACTGTAGTAGGGTTTAATGAAATAATGAAAATTTTTAAAAGAAAAAGGGTTAGAATTGATTATTAGAAATTATGATTTTGCAAGGAGGCTTTAAAGGTCTCCTTTTTAAATGGATAAATTTTTATCTGTAAATTTATACAAATTGATGTTATACTATCTACTATGCTTTGAATAACAAATAAATTTAATTACTAATGAAGGAGGAGAGGACTTGGAAAAAACAAGAAAGCTTACTGAGGCATCGTTATTAACGGCGATATTTGTTGTTGTGACGATTATATCTGTAGGAAGTGGTATAGGATATGGGATATATTTAGATTATATTGTTCCATTATTCTACTTTATAATATATTTAAAATGCGGATCAAAATATACTGTTTTATCAGCTATGTCAGGTCTTATGATTGTTTTTGCAGTACTTGGAAATCCTGGAACTGCTATATGGGCGAGCCAGGGAATTATCTTGGGAATACTATGTGGTATTTTATCAGAGAAGAAAACTAGTCTAATGGACGATTTACTTCTTGGAACACTTATAGGATCTATTATTATGGTGTTTATAGATATATACGCATCAAAATTAATAGGATATAGTTTTATTCAAGATTTCAAAGAAACAATATCTTATATGGCGAAGTATATGACTAAAAATGTTCCAGCTTTTAGCAACTTCCCACCAGAATTTATACATAGCTATTTTAGTACAGTATTCTATGTTTCTATAACATTAATACCACTTGGAACTGTAGTAGGTGTTTATATAATAGGATTATTTGTAGGAAATAGATTAAATGTATTAAAGGGTGAAACTAAGAAAAAATATAATATAATAAGACATTTTAGAACTTTTTCTAGGATGACGTTCTGCTCAAGAAATTTATTCTATATAATGATTATTTATACTATGACATTTAGCCTTATGAATAAGTATGGCATAAAAACGAATATGGCTTATGTAGATACAATAATGAACTGTTTCTTCTATTCAGGTCTTTATTTCTTAATAAGAGATTCTGTAGCAGGAATACAGGGGTATATGCTTGCTAAAGGTAAGAGTATGGGACAGGTAAGATTATTTACAATACTATACTTATTTATGCTTTTAAGCTATTTCTGGCTAGCAGCAATTATAGCGATACTTTACTTTATGAGTATAGATGTGAAATATGGACTTAGAGAGTTTTACGGTGAAAAAATGGCTACTCTATTGACAAATTAAGCGAAAAGACATATATTATAAATATATACGAAAAAATTGACGTTTTAATTTAATTAACAAAGGCTGAGAAGAAAAGAGTAGGATTTATGGGATTTTCAGAGAGCTCCAGGTTGGTGTGATGGAGTAATTTTGTATATCTGAAGTACATTTTGGAGCCGCTTTCCTGAAATAATAGTAGGGTTTGACGATTTGCATACGTTATAATGCAGTGTCTAGTATTTTGACACACTGAGTCGGATATCGTGAGGTATTCGAGAACTAAGGTGGTAACACGAGAGATATCTCCCGTCCTTTTTATTAGGACGGGAGTTTTTTTGTTTAAAAAATTTTTAGGAGGAAAAGTTATGAGTATATCTAAAATATCTGTAGATGAACAGATGAAGATCGTAATGAAAGGTGTAGACAGTCTTATAGATGAAAAAGACCTTAAAGAAAAATTAACTAAAGCACAGAAAGAAGACAAACCACTTGTAATAAAATTAGGTCTTGACCCAAGTGCTCCAGATATCCATTTAGGACATACAGTTGTTCTTAGAAAAATGAAACAGCTTCAGGACTTAGGACATCAGGTAGTAATAATAATAGGGGATTTCACAGGTAAAATAGGTGACCCGACTGGAAAATCTAAAACAAGAAAAGCATTAACTACTGAACAGGTTCTTGAAAATGCAAAAACTTATCAGGAACAGATATTCAAAGTATTAGATAAAGATAAAACTATAGTAAGATACAACAGCGAATGGTTAGGAAAATTAAACTTTGAAGAAGTTATAAAATTAGCAGCTACAATAACTGTTGCAAGAATGCTTGAAAGAGAAGACTTCAAGAAAAGATACGAAGGACAGATGCCAATATCAGTTCACGAATTCTTCTATCCTTTAATGCAGGCATACGACTCTATAGCAATAGATGCTGATATAGAACTTGGTGGTACTGACCAGAGATTCAACCTTTTAATGGGTAGATCACTTCAGAGAGAATTCGATAAAGAATCTCAGGTAGTTATAATGATGCCTCTACTTGAAGGTCTTGACGGTGTAAACAAAATGTCTAAATCATTAGGAAACTACATAGGAATAGATGAAGAAGCTGGACTTATGTACCAGAAAGCTATGGAAATACCAGATGAATTAATAATAAAATACTACAACTTAGTAACAGACGTTCATCCTGATGCTGTAGCTGAAATAGAAGCTAAATTAGAAGGTGGAGCTAACCCAAGAGATATAAAAATGGAATTAGCTAAAGAAATAGTTACTCTATACCATGGAGAAGAAAAAGCTCAGGAAGCTGAAAACAGATTCAAGAGTGTATTCCAGAAAGGTAATATACCAGATGATATACTAACTGTTGAAGTTGCTGCAGCTGATTTAGATATAGCTGGTATAGCTGTTGAAAACAAATTAGTTCCAAGTAAGAGTGAAATAAGAAGACTTGCTAAACAGGGTGGAGTAAAAGTTAACGGAGAAAAAGTTAACGACTTAAACGCTGTTGAAGCAAATGGAGAACTAGTTATACAGATAGGTAAAAAGAAATTCATAAAAATAGTTGTAAAATAAATAAAAGCAAACAAAAAACCCCCAGTTTTCTGGGGGTTAATTTTTTATTATTGAACTTCTGGAGCTGTAAGTAAAGTAATTCCACTATTTTTTATTTTTTCTACAAAATCTGGATTATCTAAGAATCTTTCTTTTACATTTATATCGTTAGCTTTGTATATTCTTGATTCTATTTCTGCCATATATGCTGCAAATTCAAGTGGTGAGTCAAATAACTCTTCATTTTCAGCATAGTACTGAGTAAGTTCTTTTCTAGTTCCAAGATCTGATAAGTAAAGAAGTTTTAATTCTTTTTTGCTTAGGTTTTCATCAGTATTTCCACAAGCAAATCTTACATCTTCAGCTGGAAGGTTAAGGAATACATCATTATATATTGTATCGTTTTTTATTATACTGTAGTTAAAGTCAGATATTTTTTTGTCAGAGAATATATTGTAGTTATATATCATACAGACCATTAAATATTTGTCAAATAAATCAGGGTATTCTTCTGAGTTTTCAATAACAAAGTTTTCTATATCCTTTAAATAGTCGAAGTATACTCTTTTTAATAAGTCCTGTTTAGTTTTAAAGTAATATGTAAAGTTACCAAGAGTTATGTTTGTATTATCACATATTTCCTGGATAGTCGTCTTAGAATATCCTTTAGTGTAGAATAATTTTTTTGACTCTTCTACTATGTAATTACAAGTATTAAGTCCTTTTTTATATCTGTTCATAAAATCCTCCTAAAGATTAATTAAATCTCATTTATTTTAAATTTTGGTATAATTATAGCAAAAGGGTATGAAATTAAAGCGAATAAATTATAAAAAAACAGTGACTTCAAATATCTAAAGATTTGAAAATATAAATGAATTTAAAGGCAAATAGATAAAACAAAACTAGAAAATGTATTTACAAAATATTTTTTTTATATTAAGCTATAAACTGGATATACTTATTATTACCGTTCTTTAAGAATAAATAAAAATTAGTATTAGTTTAATATTATAAATTTGGAGGGAGTCTATGAAAAAATACATAGGGGAAATAGGTCTTTTTATAGTAGCCATAATTTGGGGGGGCGGATTTGTCGCAACTCAGGCTGCGTTAGATGGGGGTCTTACCACATCACAAATAATGACACTGAGATTTTTCATATCAGCGGTGTTAATGACAGTTATATTCTTTAAACAGATAAAGAATAATTTATCTATGGGGACGATTAAAGTTGGGGTTATACTAGGAATTTGTTTATTCTTAGGATTTTTCCTACAGACATTAGGATTAAATTATACAACTCCATCAAAAAATGCATTTATAACATCAGTAAATGTTGTAATAGTTCCATTTATAGGATTATTACTTTA
Organism: Peptacetobacter hiranonis; assembly: GCF_008151785.1. GTDB lineage: Bacteria > Bacillota > Clostridia > Peptostreptococcales > Peptostreptococcaceae > Peptacetobacter > Peptacetobacter hiranonis. Next base: position 1,496,408 of record NZ_CP036523.1, on the reverse strand, counting down.
TAGAAGAAAAATTGATAAGTTTGGTATGGCAAGTAGTTTTATGGCTATAATAGGTATAGCTGTTTTATCTCTTAGTGCAGACTTTACAGTTAATTTAGGTGATGTTCTTACATTATTATGTGCATTTGGATTTGCATTCCAGATATTCTTTACAAGTGAATTTGTTAAGAACCACAATCCAGTAGCATTAACTGCTATACAGTTCTTTACAGCATTTGTTTTATCATTTATTGCACAGATATTTATGGGAGAATTAAAAATGCACTCAACTGCATCTGGATATATGGGAATATTCTATCTAGCTGTATTTAGTACAACAATATGTTTCCTACTACAGACAATATGTTCAAAGATGGTAGATGGAACAAGAGTTGCTATAATTCTTTCTACAGAAGCAGTATTTGGAACAATATTATCTATAATAATACTTGGCGAGCCAGTTACAGTTAGAATGATCATAGGTAGCTTAATTATATTTACATCAGTAATAACAGCTGAAACAAAGCTGTCATTCCTACCATTCTTTAAAAATAAACAATAAAATTTTAAAAAATATAAATTAAATGTTTAGAAGAACGAAGCGAGGGTATAATTACTATCGTGGTAAAGAAAACCTGTTAGACTTAATAAAAACAACATTTTATTTACATTATTATTTAAAATAGAAAAGTAAAAATAGTATATGTAAAAGAAAAATAACAAAAAATTCTAAAAAAGTGTTTTAAAGATTTGAGTCAGGGTATATAATAGACATAAGGTTGGAAACAACTGATAATCAAATAAAAAATAATTAAACTAACTTTAGGGAGGAATTCTAAAATGAAAAAATGGGTTTGTACAGTATGCGGATATATACACGAAGGAGAAACTGCACCAGCAGAATGTCCAGTATGTAAAGTAGGAGCAGATAAATTTGAAGAAATGGCCGGAGATAGAGTTTGGGCTGATGAACATAGAATAGGTGTTGCTAAAGGTGTTGACGAAGAAATATTAGAAGGATTAAGAGCTAACTTCACTGGTGAATGTACAGAAGTTGGTATGTACTTAGCAATGTCAAGACAGGCAGATAGAGAAGGATATCCAGAAGTAGCAGAAGCTTACAAAAGAATAGCTTTCGAAGAAGCAGAACACGCTGCTAAATTCGCTGAATTATTAGGAGAAGTTGTTGAACCTTCAACTAAAACAAATCTTGAATTAAGAGTTGACGCTGAATACGGAGCAACTGAAGGAAAATTAAAAATAGCTAAAAGAGCTAAAGAATTAGGATTAGATGCTATACATGATACAGTTCACGAAATGTGCAAAGACGAAGCTAGACATGGTAAAGCATTCTTAGGATTATTAAACAGATACTTCGCTAAATAATTAAATTTTAAATTAATAAATACAAGCTTCCGGGATAAATCTCGGAAGCTTTTTTATTTCCTTTTTATGGTTTTGTATGAATAAAAATTCAAAAATGTGGAAGAAAAATTATATCTATGTTAAAATAATGAGTTGTGAAATATAGAAGTCATTTGAGGAAAGAGGTGATACCAAAATGGCTGAAAAAAAGAAAAGAGTAGTAAAGAATACTACAGGGAAAAAATCATTGAAAGCTACAGATGAAAGAAAAAAGCTTGAAGCAAAAAAGAAGGCTTTAAAAAATTCTGATGACATAAAAAAGAATATGAACAACAGAAAAAAGAAGAGAGTTTCTCAGAAAAAAAGAAAACAAAAGAAACAGCAGAGAATTATCTTAAGTGTTGTGGGTGTATTTTTACTAATTACGGTATTTATTATGGCATTTAATATTACATATATATATAACGGGAAAATTGCAAGAAACATATATATAGAAGGAATTGATGTTGCTGGTAAAAGACCTGATGATGTAAAAGAAATGCTTAATGAAAAATATAAAGTAGATAATATAAAGTTTGAATACGACGGTAAAGAATATGTAATTGCACCAGAAACTGTTGGATTAAAATATAATATAGATCAGATTGTAGATGAAGCTTATGGATATACGAGAGATGGAAGTTATTACAAAGATTTATATAATTACTTCTCATTAAAGAATAAAAGTTTGAAAAAAAATATAGAGGTTGTATATGATGAAGCTAAAATGAAAGCTGAAATAGAGAAAATAGCCAAGAAACTAGATAAAGAACCTAAAAATGCTACTATAAAAATAGATGGCAGCATAAAAACTACTAAATCTACTGATGGTATAAAACTAAATATCTCTAAAACACTTTCTAATTTAACAGAGAGCATAGACAATAAAAAGAAAGAAACAATACCTTTAGTAATGGAAAAAAATGAGGCTAAGGTAAAAACATCAGATGTTGAATCAGTTAATACAAAGTTAGCAGAGTATACTACATCATTTGAAAAATCTAACAATCAGAGATCACATAATGTAGAAAAATCTGCAAAGGTAACTAGTGATATACTTCTAATGCCAGGACAGGTATTCTCTTATAACTCATATACTGGAAAGACAAACTCTAAGAATGGATATCAAGAAGCACCTGTAATAATAAATGGTAAGTTAGAACAGTCTGCTGGAGGTGGTGTCTGTCAGACATCGTCTACGATATTTAATACTGCATTATTATCGGGAATGGATATTGTAAGTGTTACAAACCACTCTTCATCATTGACATATGTTCCTCTTGGAAGAGATGCTACTGTAAATGACGAGGGACTTGATTTTAAATTTAAAAATACTTTTGACCATCCAGTATATATAAAGAATACTGTTCAAAATAAACAACTTACTTGTACAATATACGGAAACTCTGGTGATAAAAAGAATATAAATATAAATGTTGAAAACAAAGCTAAAGCAGATGAAAAAGATGCGACTGAGTTTAAAACTTATAGAATATACAGAGACTCTAATGGAAAAGAAATAAAAAAAGAATATATTTCTGGTGGAGTATATAGAAAAATGAAAAAATAAATATGTAAAATAAGATGTCTTGAATATTTTAAGGCATCTTTTTTTGTTTTTAAAAATAGTTGAAAGATAATATTAATTGATTAGTGTATAGAGTCGTTTAATTTGGTATAATAAAAGAGTGATAAATAATAAAAAGAAAAAATTATAATAAATTTTTAGTAGGTGGGGTTTTAATGATACAAAATAGATACGCAGTCGATTTTGATGGCGTAATGGAGGAAAACAGATTATATGTTGCAAGAGATTTGAGTACTGATGAAAGAGTACTTATAAAAATATTCTCTCAAAATAAGCATATCAGTAGTGATTTTATACAAAATTTTATAGATGTTTCTACTGTAATAAATGATATAGGCTCTAAATATATATTAAAAATAAAAGATGTAGGTGAGCATTATGAGGATTACAAGGGATATTACTTCATAGCCTACGAATATATAGAGGGAGTAGAGCTTTCAGAGCTTATAAAAGGAAATTATTTACATCCAGAAGCTATGATAAATATTTCTATAGAGATTTTAAAGGCATTAGAAAGTGTAAATCTAATACACAAGGGTGTATATAGTGATGGAATGCACAATATAAATTATCATGGGTCTTTAAAAATGCAGGATATTATAGTAGATAAAGACTACAATATCAAGATAGCAGATTTTGGTATAACAGCAGCCAATAGAGGAAAAAATATAAGAGCAAAAGGGAATTATCAATACATGTCGCCTCATCAGCTTTGTATAGATTATACAGATTATGAAAGTGATTTATTTGCATTTGGAATTATACTTTATGAAATGATATTTAAAAAGAGACCTTTTGGGATAGCGTTTGGCGAGCATGATATGCTAAAGAGAATAGATAGAGGACCTGATTATAGTAATATTACTGTAATTAAAGAGTATGAAGATCTTGTAAAAATAGATAAAAGATTACTTAGTAGAAAGAATAAGTATAAGAACTTTAATGAAGTCATAATGGCTATGACTGGAATTATGTATCGTACAGCTGAAATAAAAATAAATCCTCCTGAAGAGGAATTAAATGCTATAGATAAAAAACTTATGCAAACTCAAAAGCTAGAGATTGAAAAAATAGAAAAAGAAACTAAAAATAAAAAGAGTTCGTTATTTAAGAAAGCTATTGTAATTGCGTTGGTTTCAATGTTTGTAGTTGGTTTAGTTGTACATTATATTTAACTATATCAAGTTTATAGAAAAAATGAAAAAACATATTGAAATCATAAAATTACTATGTTATAATCTTATAGGTGAAAAAAGGAATAATCACACACAGAATTGCGATCCTTAAAAGGTGCCCAAAGGGTTTTTTAGGGAGATGAACAATCTGGAGGAAGAAAAAACCAAGGAGGACAAAAAATGTCAGTAATATCAATGAAACAGTTATTAGAAGCTGGTGTACATTTCGGACATCAGACAAGAAGATGGAACCCTAAAATGGGGAAATATATATTCACAGAAAGAAATGGAATATATATAATAGACCTACAGAAAACAGTTAAAAAAGTAGAAGAAGCTTACAAATTTGTTAAAGAAGTAGCTGAAACTGGAAAACCAATATTATTCGTAGGTACTAAAAAACAGGCTCAGGAAGCTATAAAAGAAGAAGCTGAAAGATGCGGAATGTTCTACGTTAACGAAAGATGGTTAGGTGGTATGTTAACTAACTACAAAACTATAAAAACTAGAATAAACAAATTAAGAGAATTAGAAAGAATGGAAGAAGACGGTACTTTCGACGTACTTCCTAAAAAAGAAGTTATAAAATTAAGAGCTGAAAAAGAAAAACTAGAAAAGAACTTAGGTGGAATAAAAGAAATGCCTGAATTACCAGGTGCTATGTTCGTAGTTGACCCAAGAAAAGAAAATATAGCTATACAGGAAGCTCACAGATTAGGTATACCAGTTGTTGGTATAGTTGATACTAACTGCGATCCAGAAGAATTAGACTTCCCAATACCAGGAAATGACGACGCTATAAGAGCCGTTAAATTAATAACTGGTGCTATGGCTACTGCTGTTATAGAAGGAAGACAGGGTGCTGAAGAAGAAATAGAAGAAGCTGAAGAAGTAGAAGTATCAGAAGAAAACTAATATTAAAATTGAATGGTAAGGGATTCCCTTACCATTTATAATATTAAAAGAAATAATATTTGTAAATTTTAGGAGGAACACAAAATGGCTATAACTGCTGCAATGGTAAAAGAGTTAAGAGAAGCTACAGGTGCAGGTATGATGGACTGCAAAAAAGCTTTAACAGAAACTGATGGAAATATGGAAAAAGCTGTAGACGTATTAAGAGAAAAAGGTCTAGCTAAAGCTGCTAAAAAAGCTGATAGAATAGCTGCTGAAGGGCTTGTTGCTATAGAAATGAACGAAGACAACACAGTTGCTTCTGTTGTAGAAGTAAACTCAGAAACTGACTTCGTTGCTAAAAATGAAGACTTCAAAGATTTCGTAAAATTAGTATCTAAAATGGCTTTAAATACAGAAAAAACTACAGTTGAAGAATTATTAACTGAAGAAGCTGAAGAAGGAAACGACTTACAGACTGTATTAAACAACAAAGTTGCTAAAATAGGTGAAAAACTTGACTTCAGAAGATTCGCTAAAGTATCTACTAACGGACAGGTAGCTGGATACATCCACGGAGCTGGTAAAATAGCAGTTTTAGTTGAAATGGAAACTGAAGGAAGAGACGAAAGAATACTTACATTAGGTAAAGACGTAGCTATGCAGGTTGCAGCTATGAACCCTAAATACGTTTCAAGAGAAGATGTTGACGCTGAATACATAGCTCACGAAACAGAAGTATTAACTCAGCAGGCATTAAACGAAGGAAAACCTGCTAACATAGTTGAAAAAATGGTTAAAGGTAGACTAGAAAAAGAACTTAAAGAAGTTTGCTTATTAGAACAGCCTTTCGTTAAAGATCCAGACTTCACTGTTAAAAAATTAGTTGAAGCAGTAGCTAAAGAAGTTGGAACTGAAATAAAAGTTGTAAACGTTGTTAGATTCGAAGTTGGAGAAGGTATAGAAAAGAAAGAAGAAAACTTTGCTGAAGAAGTTGCAAAACAGATGCAGTAATTTTTAAATAGTTGACTAAGAAGAGAGCACGTCAGTGTTCTCTTTTTTAAAAATAACAATTTTTACAAAGTGAAATTTTAGGGGGCGGATTGAAAATGGATAAACCAGTTTACAAAAGAGTATTATTAAAATTAAGTGGAGAAGCACTAGCAGGAGAACAGAAACGCGGAATAAACAACGATATAGTTAATCAGATAGCTGTTGCTATAAAAGAAATAAACGAGCTAGGTGTAGAAGTAGCTGTTGTTGTAGGAGGCGGAAACTTCTGGAGAGGTAGAACAAGCGACGGAATGGACAGAACTACAGCTGACTACATAGGAATGCTTGCTACTGTAATGAATGCTATGGCACTTCAGGATGCTCTTGAAAACATAGATGTTGCAACAAGAGTTCAGACTGGTATAGAAATGAGACAGGTTGCAGAACCATATATAAGAAGAAGAGCTGTTAGACACCTTGAAAAAGGTAGAGTTGTAATATTTGGTGCAGGAACAGGAAACCCTTACTTCTCAACAGATACAGCTGCAGCACTTAGAGCTCTTGAAATGGAAGCAGAAGTAATACTTCTAGCTAAAAATGTAGATGCTGTATACGATAAAGATCCAAAAGTATATCCAGATGCTCAGAAATTTGAAAAATTAAGCTACATGGAAGTTATACAGAAAGAATTAAAAGTAATGGATTCAACAGCTACATCTTTATGTAAAGATAACAATATACCTATAAAAGTTTTCGAATTATCAACAGAAAACATAATAAACGCTGTAAAAGGTGCTAATATAGGTACAACTGTAGAATAATATATAAATACATCTATAAAAATAAATTAGAAAATGATAAAATATAGTTAAATAAATTAATTAAAACTTTTTTTATGCAAGGGAGGCGCAATTATGAGACTTGAAGTACATGAACAGTTAGAACAGAAAATGGATGCTACTATCGAAGCTTTAAAATTTGAATTCGGAACAATAAGAGCTGGTAGAGCAAATGCAGCAATGCTTGACAAAGTAAGAGTAGACTACTACGGAACATTAACTCCAATAAACCAGATGGCAGCTATATCAGTTCCAGAACCAAGAACTCTTATGATAACTCCATGGGATAAATCATCTATGCACGAAATAGAAAAAGCTATAGCTAACTCAGATGTAGGATTAACTCCTTCAAACGATGGTTCTGTAATAAGATTATCAGTACCTGCTTTAACAGAAGAAAGAAGAAAAGAACTAGCTAAAAAAGCTCACAAAGCATCAGAAGATTTCAAAGTAAGAATAAGAAACGAAAGAAGAGATGCTAACGATAAACTTAAAAAAATCGAAAAAGCTGGAGAAATAACAGAAGACGAATTAAAGAAAGCAACTGAAGAAGTTCAGAAAATAACTGACAAATACATAAAAGAAATAGACTCACTATATGCTAAAAAAGAAAAAGATATAATGGAGGTATAATATTGAATAAATATTATAATCTATTAGGATTGAGTGTGGATGAAGTAGAAAAATATTTTGATGAAAAAAATATAAAACACCACACAGTCTATATTGAAGGCGGAAAAGATAAGGAAAGACTTACTAATCCAAGAGCAATAAGAATATCTGAAATAGCTGATAGTGTAGAAATAACAGCGACATACTTCTCTGACTCCTTATTATAAGGGGTCAGAATTAATATGGAGGGAAATTATGAACGATCTAAAATATGATATAGATTTAGAGAATATGCCTACCCACATCGCTATAATTATGGATGGTAATGGAAGATGGGCTAAATCAAGATTTCTTCCAAGAACTGCTGGCCATAAAGCCGGAGTAGAGACAATTAGAAAAGTAGTGAAAGAAGCTGACAGATTAGGAATACAGTATTTAACTCTATATGCTTTTTCAACTGAGAACTGGAAAAGACCTAAATTAGAAGTAGATGCACTTATGAACCTACTTGTCACTTATCTAAGAAATGAAATAGATGAACTTCATAAAAATAATGTCAAACTAACAGCAGTAGGTGATTTTGAAAAATTACCAGAAGCATGTGTAAAGGAACTACACTCTGCTATGGATAAGACAAAAGATAATACAGGAGTACATCTAAATCTTGCTCTTAATTATGGAGGAAGAAACGATATAAGAGAAGCAGTAGTGGAAATAGCTAAAGAATATAAAGAAGGAAAAATAAGTTTAGAAGATATAACCGAAGAAAGAATAAAAAAACATCTAAGCACTGGTGAAATACCAGATCCTGACCTTGTAATAAGAACTAGTGGAGAGCAGAGATTAAGTAATTTCTTACTTTGGGATATAGCTTATTCAGAATTTTACTATACTGACATACATTGGCCTGATTTTGATGGTGAAGCGCTTGAAAAAGCTATTTATGCATATCAGAAAAGGGACAGAAGATTTGGTGGAGTAAAATAAAGAATGAAAACTAGAATAATATCAGGACTTATACTTCTACCTTTATTATTATTAATAGTATATGGTGGAATACCTCTTTATATTGCTGAATTCTTAGTTGTTGGTATAGCACTACATGAGTTTTATAAAGCTTTTGAAGCTAAAGAAATTGAACCAGTATTTATAGTTGGGTATATATTTGCTGCTTATTTAGCGATAAAAAATATTTTCAACCTTCCACTTATGTACACTTATGCGATGATATTTGGTTTATTCCTAGTATGTATAGTGTATATGTTAAAAGGTAAGAAAAATATAATAGATGTTTCAATTACATTCTCAGGTATATTCTACGTAGCTGTATTCTTTGATTTTGTAGTATTGACTAAGAATGGATTTGGAAAAGGTGATATATATGTATGGTTGATATTTATAATATCATTCTGTACAGATGTATTTGCTTACTTTACAGGATACTTCTTTGGAAAACACAAGCTAATACCTTTAGTAAGTCCTAAAAAGACTATAGAAGGAAGTATAGGCGGTATTCTAGGAAGTACAGTTGGATGTATGATTTTAGGTCATTTCTTTGGAATGGAAATGATTCATATGGTTGTAATAGGGCTTGTTGGTAGTATAATAGCTCAGTTTGGTGATCTTTTTGCGTCATCTATAAAGAGATATGTAGGTATAAAAGATTATGGTAAGCTTATACCAGGGCATGGAGGAATACTAGATAGATTTGATAGTGTTATCCTTGTTGCACCATTCGTATACAATGTAATAAAATTATTTGGTATATAATAGAGATAGCTGTTACAAATTGTAGCAGCTATTTTTTTATTGATTTTTTATTATCAAAAATAAAATAAATTATATATATTGCTTAAAAAATAATTAGTATTAAGTATAATTTTGATAGTAAAAAATGAATTAAAATATATAGAAATTAAAATAATAATGGTATTATATAATAAATATAGTATTAAATAAAAATTAAAATCTAAAATTGCTTAATATTATTAAGAAAGTCTATAATAAATTGAAATATAATAGAAATTAAGTATTAGACAAAATGACTCTCAATTGATAGAATTTGATATGAAATAATCAATAAACAAGGGGGTTTATCATGAATAAAAAAATAGTAAGTATACTATTATCAGCTATATTAGCCTTAGGTGTGTTAACTGGTTGTTCTTCAGGGGAAAAAGATAAAAAATCAGAAGCACCAAAAGCGAAAAAAGCAGCTGCTGAAGTAGTTGGTAAAAGAACAGTATACGTATCACCAGAATGGGTACACAGTGTCACAGAGGGGAAAGTAAAGGACATAAAAAATTATGTAATAGGAGAAGTTTCTTGGGGAACATATAAAGATAGTCCCGACTATACTAAGGGACATATACCAGGTGCTATACATATAGATACAAATACTGTAGAAGAAGAACCATATTGGAATATATCTTCTCCGGAAACAGTAGAAAAAAACTTATTAAACTATGGGATAACAAAAGATACAACAGTTATACTTTATGGTTCAGATCCATCAGCAACAGCTAGGGTAGCGTATGTATATCTTTGGGGTGGAGTAGAAAATGTAAAAATATTAAATGGTGGGCTAAAAGCTTGGGAAGAAGCCGGATATAAAACAAATAAAGATATAGTTAAACCTAAAAAGGCTGAGGACTTTGGAACAAAGATACCAGCTCATCCAGAATATCAGATGTCAATAGAAAAAGTAAAAGAAAAACTTAAAAATGATGACAACTTTAGACTAGTTAGTATAAGAAGTAAGGATGAATTCCTTGGAAAAACTAGTGGATATAGTTACATAAAGAAGGCGGGAGAACCAGAGGGAGCTGTTTGGGGACACGCAGGAAGTGACCCATATCACATGGAAGATTATATGAATGAAGATGGAACAGTGATAGACTATGATCAGTTAGAAAAATTATGGTCTGACTGTGATTTTAATAAAGATAATGAACTTGCATTCTACTGTGGTACAGGCTGGAGAGCAGCAATACCTTGGTTAATATGTTACGAAAATGGAATGGATAATGCAGCTGTTTACGATGGTGGATGGTATGAATGGCAGATGGACGATGACAATTCTGTACAGGTTGGAGATCCACATAGCAAAGACTGTGTCCACACAACAGTAAAAGAATTATCAAATGATAAGGCAGAAAAATAAATGAAAAAAGTAATATATTGGATTGTAAGTGTATTGGAAGTTGCATTATTGATAGGAGCAGGTCTTGTAAATTACTATACACCTAGAAGAATGGGGATGTTTAGGTTTGTAGGTTATAAGAATATGATGTGGGAAGAACGGTACAATTTACAGGCTATAAAGAGCATGGCTATGATAGGTATTATAATGCTAGCGATTGTAACTATTGCCATGTATTTTATAAAAGATAAAAATGTAAAAACTTCAATGATTTTATTAACTGTATTATTAACTGTTTTTTATGTTGGATTTTCAATATTTAATACAGTAGATACTTATAAAGCATTTTACTTTATCAGTCCTATGATTGGTTTAGCAGCTTTGTTGCAGATATTAAAAACATTGATAAGTATATTATTAAATAAATAAATTAAGAAGACTGTTGCATAATTTGTGACGGTCTTTTTTAATTGATTTGTTTACTAAAAAAATACAAAACATAAAAAAATAGGTAAAATCTAATTTAAAATGGTATAATATTTTGAAGGGAGTATAAAAATCTATAAATTTAGTAAAGCAAAAGTAAAGGTAAATATTATAGTATAAAATAGAATTATTGTATAAATAGATTGGAAAGGAGATATTATTTTGAAAAAAATATCTATATTAGGATCAACAGGTTCGATAGGAACACAGACACTAGACGTAATAAGAAAGAATCCAAGCGATTTTGAGGCAGTTGCAATATCAGCAAATAGCAATGTAAAAATGATACTTGAACAGATAGAAGAATTCAAACCAAAATACGCTGTAATGTATGAAGAATCAAAAGCAGAAGAGTTAAAAAGCTTACTTCCAAAAGGATGTGAAACAGAGGTATTATCTGGAATGGAAGGACTTAAAAAAATATCTTCATTAGATGAAATAGACGTTGTACTTACTGCTGTTGTAGGTATGATAGGACTTGTTCCGACAATGTGTGCTATAGAAAGCAAAAAAGACATAGCACTTGCAAATAAGGAAACTCTAGTAACTGCTGGAGAATTAGTTATGAAGGCAGCAAAAGAAAATGGAGTAAAAATACTTCCTGTGGATAGCGAACACAGTGCAGTATTCCAGAGCTTAAATGGTGAAAATAAAAGAGATGTGGAAAAAATAATATTAACTGCATCTGGAGGACCATTTAGAGGTAAGAAAAAAGAAGATTTAATAAATATAACTAAAAATGAAGCTCTAAAACATCCTAATTGGGATATGGGTAGAAAGATAAGCATAGACTCATCTACATTAATGAATAAAGGACTTGAGGTTATAGAAGCTAAATGGTTATTTGGAGTAGAAGCTGAGGATATAGATGTTGTAGTTCATCCACAGAGTATAGTTCATTCAATGGTACAATATAGAGATAGCTCTGTAATAGCTCAGCTAGGTTGCCCAGATATGAGACTTCCTATTCAGTATGCACTTACTTACCCAGATAGAATGGAAACTGATTTTGAAAGACTAGACTTTAGAAAAGCATCACAGCTTACTTTTGAAGAACCGGATTTAGAAACATTCCCATGTTTAAAACTTGCATATGAATGTTTAAAAGCTGGTGGAACATATTGTGCTGTGTTAAATGCAGCTAATGAAATAGTTGTAAATGAATTTTTAGAAGATAGAATAGGGTTCTACGATATACCTAAATACATAAAAATGGCACTTGATGCACATGAAAGTATAGAAAATGCAACTCTTGAACAGATATTAAAAATAGACTTAGATACAAGAGAATATGTAAAAAAACTAATAGATAATAATTAAACTAGAAATATAAAGGGGGAAATCTATGAGTATTTTAAAAATAGTTTTTATAGTACTGCTATTTAGCTTTATAATATTATTCCATGAATTAGGACATTTTATATTTGCCAAGAGAAGTGGAATAGGTATTTTAGAATTTGCAATTGGTATGGGTCCAAAAGTTTGGAGTACTAAAAAAGGTGAAACAGAGTATTCTATAAGACTTATACCAATAGGTGGATTTGTAGCTATGGCAGGAGAAGACGGAGCAGAAAATGATCCAGAAGAAACTAATATGGATTCATTTGGAGATAAAACAATATGGCAGAGAGTTCAGACTATAGCAGCAGGGCCAATATTCAACATAATACTTACAGTAATACTTTTAGCTGGGGTATTTACATACATGGGAACTCCTCAAACAGAGCTTGCAAATGTTGTTAAAGGAACACCAGCTTACGAAGCGGGTATAGAGCCAGGTGATAAAGTAGTTGAAATAGGCGGAATGGAAATAAAAAATTGGGCAGATGTTTCAGCTGCTGTAGATAAATCAGGAAATAAGAAAACAGAAATAGTAGTAGACAGAGATGGAAAAGAAAAAACATTTGAAATAACTCCGGAAAAATCAAAGGACAATAGATATGTACTTGGGATAGAAGCTAAGATGAGTAGAAATCCTTTTGTAGCAATTAAAAATGCTGTAGTATCTACTTGGGAAATGAGTGTTCAGATGGTTACATTTGTAGTTCAGTTATTTACAGGAAATCTTCCTATGAAATTAACTGATGCTGTTGGTGGGCCAGTTGCAGTTGTTTCTGTGGTAAATGAAGCAAGTAAGGTAGGAGTTTTAAATCTTATATATGTAATGGCTGTAATAAGTTTAAATCTAGGTATACTAAACCTTGTTCCATTCCCAGCATTAGACGGATTTAGATTATTAATGCTTCTTATAGAATTCTTAAGAGGTGGTAAAAAACTAGACCCTGAAAAAGAAGGGTTTGTGAATATGCTAGGATTTGCCGCATTGATGGCGTTTATAGTATTTATCACTTACAACGATATTTTAAAATTAATTAGGTAATTGATTTTATAAATCTAAATAAAAATAATTTATATAGTATAAATTTTTGAGATGATATAAATTAGGAGGGATAATTTTGAGTTATCAGAGAAAGAAAACAAGAGTTGTTACTTGTGGAAATGTAAAAATCGGTGGAGATAATCCAATATCAGTTCAGTCTATGGCAAATACTGATACTAGAGATGCAAAAGCCACAATAGCACAGATAAAAAGATTAGAAGAAGCTGGTTGTGAATTAGTAAGGGTTGCTGTTCCAGATATGGAAGCTGCTGAAAAAATATCAGAAATAAAAGCAGGGATAAATATTCCTCTAATAGCTGATATTCACTTTGACTACAGACTTGCACTTAAAGCTATAGAACAGGGAATTGATGGAGTTAGAATAAATCCAGGGAATATAGGCGATAAGGAAAGAGTTAGAGAAGTTGTCGAAGCTTGTAAGGCAAATAATATAGGAATAAGAATCGGTGTAAATGGTGGTTCTCTTGAGAAACATCTTTTAGAAAAATATGGTGAACCATGTGCAGAAGCGATGGTTGAAAGTGCGATGGGACATATAAAAATTCTTGAAGATTTAGATTTCCACGATATAGTTATATCACTAAAAAATTCAGATATATTTAGAACTGTTGAAGCTTATGAGCTTATGTCTGAAAAGGTAGATTACCCACTACACATAGGTATAACTGAGTCTGGAAGTATTAAAAGAGGGACTATAAAATCTTCAATAGGTGTCGGAAGTCTTTTAATGAAAGGGATAGGAGATACTATGAGAATTTCTCTAACTGGAGATCCTGTTGAAGAGGTAAAAGTAGGTAAGGATATACTTAGAAGCCTTGGACTTTTAAACGATAAGATAAAGATAATTTCTTGCCCAACTTGTGGTAGAACTCAGATAAATTTAATTGATATGGTTAATGAAGCTGAGGAAAGAATAGGAAATCTTGATAAGGACATAACTGTTGCTATAATGGGTTGTGTTGTGAATGGTCCTGGAGAAGCTAGAGAGGCTGACATTGGAATTGCTGGTGGAAAAGGAGAAGGACTGTTATTTAAAAAAGGTGAGATAATAAGAAAAATACCTGCTGAAAATTTAATAGATGAGTTAGTTAAAGAGATAGAAACTCTATAAAAATGAAAGGCTGTTGCAAACTTTGCGACAGTCTTTTTCTTTTGTATGCTTAAACTCGCAAATAATATCCTCTCCAGGCTTCAGCGACTCGCACCTTTATGTAACACATTTATCAGTTTCGAGCCGCTTGCAGATTGTCGGTGGAGATTTATTTGCGAGGTTTAAGCCGAAGAAAGTAGACTTGTTAAAAGTTTGAAATAGGCACTCATTTTTGTAATTGTTTCTATTTAGAAATTATAGAAATTATAAAAGGAAATTTATATGAATATTTTTTCAGTGTGTTGATAGAGATTTTAGTTTTGGTTATACTGTTAAAAAGTGTTTTATTGGAGGTAGGTTATGGTTATTAGAGAGATTAGTGGAATAGAGAATGGATTTTTTGAGCGTGTCGATGGTACTTCTGAGTGGTATTATTCTCATGTTTCAAGTAAGTCTTTTTGTGATTTGTATGAGGCTGAGGAGATTGTGAGTGATGGATATACTTTTGTTGGTATGAGTTGTGCTCTTATTCATTATCCAGATGGTAAAGTTTTTAAGCCTTTTGAGATGAGAGAGAATATTTATGTGGAAAAGCCAGTTTTTTTAGATGGTAATATTTATTTTTTAGAAGTTGATTTTGATAAAAAGATAATGAGCTTAATTTATATAGATAGTGAAGAATTAATAAGTGGTGATTTTGATGAGGATAAAAGTATTGAAGATATTAAGCATGTTGAAGCTGAGATTAGTTTATCAGAGGTAGAGGACTGCTATAATTTGATGCTTAAAATTGCTCCAGTTATGATTACACGAGGTGGAAATGATGGATATTTTGAAATTATTTACCCTGAAAATAAAATATATAATATTGAGGATAGAGAGGGATTTGATTTTAGAAATGGAGAAGATATGTACTTTGCTAGTTGGGATGAAAATCCTGAATATGAAGATTTTATAGTTGTTAGGGACTATAAAAGTGGAGAGGTTAAAAGCATGGAAAGAGGAAGTATTTTTAGGATGCCAAACGGAGAAATGTGGAAGATATAAATAAACTTTTTCATGTCAACGCAATGAAGGAAATAAAATAACAGGAAACGAGAAAAATAACTTATATAAGAATAAAAAAGGGATAAGGTTAGACCTTATCCTTTTTAATATATATATTTTTATTCGTTTCCTGTTTTTATTTCATTTCCTTCATAAGTAATCCAGTCAGAGAAGCTTCCAGGATATATTTTATGTGGTACATCAAACTGTCTTAGTGCTAAACTGTTGACACAAGCAGCTATACCAGAACCACAAGAAAGAATTATCTCTTTATCAGTACCGATTAAATCTTTAAAATGTTCCTTTAAAAACTCAGTATCCTTGTATGAACCATTTTCAAAATTATCGTTTAAAATATCATTGAAGAAATAGTTCTTAGCACTTGGAATATGGCCAGCTTTACAATATGCAGGTTCAACTATTCCCTGATATCTCTCATTTGAACGAGAATCTATTATTATAGTGTTAGGATCGTATAATCTTGCCTTAACATATTCCATATCTACCATCATATCTTCATCTAAATCTAAAGTTATTTTCTTATCTGTATGATTAGCTTCTGGTATTTCAGATTCTAATTTTCCTCCTGCATGTAAAAATGCTGGAATACCACCATCTAAAACATCTACATTTTTAATTCCCATATACATAAGCTGATACATAAGCTTTGAAGGTCCATTTAAATCACCTTCATCATAAGTAACGATGTATGTATCGTTGTCTATTCCCATTTTTTCTAATTTAGCAGCAAGTTCTTTTGGGTCTGCAAGTGGGTTAAATCCACCATGCTCAGTTATTGGTGCAGATAAATCTTTATCCACATCTAGGATATATGCACCTTTGATATGTCCTTCTTTATATGCTCTAGCACCGTAACTTCTATCAAGTAGATTGAATCTACAGTCTATAAGAACTATGTCCTCATTATTTTCTAACTTATTTATTAAGTCAGTTGCTGATATTAAATTTTTCAAAAAAATCGCCTCCGTATTATACCTGCAATAATAAAACTTTACTTAAAATTACAGAATAAACATATTCTATAGGTGTTAAAAAATTCACCTTATACTTTAATATTAGTACAAAAGCGAGAACTAGTAAATATATATAAAAACAAAAAATAATTTTTTTAAAATTATTGACATGGATAAGAATATAGTATATATTCTGGTTAAGGAGTTAGTTACTTGACTAACTAACCAATAAACAAAGAATTGAATTCAATCAAATAAAAAGAATTATTTGAGAAAGGAGGATCCTATGAAATTTGTTTTAAATGGAGAAGAACCTATATTTATACAGATAGCTAGGGCAATAGAGGATGAAATTCTCATAGATGGAATAGGAGAAAATGAGCAAGTACCATCTACAACAGAGATTTCAAAGACTTATGAAATAAATCCAGCTACGGTATTAAAAGGAATGAATATATTGGTAGATCAAGAAATACTATACAAAAAAAGAGGTAGGGGAATGTTTGTGGCAGAAGGAGCAAAAGAAATAATAAAAAAAGCTAGAAAAGAAAAATTTATAAATGAATCTCTAGTATCATTTATGGAAGAAGCTAAAAAATTAGGAATAAGCAGAGAAGAATTAATAGATATAATTAGAAAAGAGTAAGGTATATAAAATAATGAGATGAAGAGAATAACAAAAGATACAAAATAAAAAAATTGTAAACAATATAAATGAAAAGGAGGAATAATTATGAGTGCAACTCTTAGAATACAAGGATTGAGCAAGAAATTTGGAAAACAAGTAGTATTAGACAACATAAATTTAGAAATAGAGCCGGGACATATATACGGAATACTTGGAAGAAATGGTACGGGAAAAACAACCATTTGCAATATAATAACAGATAAACTATTTGCAGATAACGGAGAGGTTACATTGGATGGAGAAAAAATATCAGGAAATCCAGAACAGTTAAAAAGAATATGTCATGTAAAAGAAGCTGATGTTTTTTCTACAGATACTAAAGTTAAAGATATATTCAAAACATATAGCTATTTCTTTGAAAACTACGATAAAGAAACTGAAGAAAGATTAGTTAAAAGATTTGGTATAAATACTAAAAAAGCATATGGAAAGCTTTCAAGAGGACAAAAATCGGCTGTAACAGTTACAGCAGCGCTTGCATCAAATGCAGAAATAACAATATTTGACGAACCAACTACGGGATTAGATGTAGCTAATAGAAAAATATTCTATGAAGAGTTAATGGAAAAATACTCAGAAGATATGGGTACATACATAATAATAACTCACCAAGTTGGAGAAATAGAACGAATAATAGAAAAGTTAATAATAATCGGCGGAAATAAAATTGCAATAGATACAGATGTAGATAATTTTAAAAGTAAATCAAACTTATTATCTGGAAAAGAAGAAGATTTAAAGAAATTATCATTTTATGGGGATTCAAAGGAATTTAAAAAGTTTGGATCTACAAAGACAATTTTCTACTATGGAAATATATCAGGTGATGATTTAGAAACAATAAGAGAAAGAGATATAGAAGTTGGGAAGGCAGAATTTGAAGATGCATTCGTAACAATTACGAAAGAGGTGAATTAAGATGACAGCATTAAAACCTTACTTAAATTATTTGAAGATAAACATGAAGACATACTTCATAGTAGTAACAACTGTAATGTTATTAATACTAGGAATTGGATTTGTTATGAGCTATATATACTTAGACTCAGTGCAAGGTGGAGCTGCTACAAAAGCTGGTGGAGTATCATTTAGCTCTATGTATGGTAGTATGTCCGGAGTGGCTATGGTATATGGAATATTACTTTCGACAGTAGAATTTAGTACAATGATGAATATGAGAGCAGATAGAAAATCTATAATAGTTGCATCAACAATATCTTTAATAGAATTTACAATTGTTAGTATGATTATATTCTCAATACTTCTAATAGGAGCAGAGAACTTAATGCAAGCAATAAGCCCAATCCCACTAGTATATAAAAGATTAGATATTATGGAGTATTTAGGATTGATAATAATTCAGTCTTCTGCAGGGCTTGTTTTAGGAGCATTATTCTATAGATTTGGTGGAATAAAAATGATGATAGGAATTACTGTATTAGCATCAATAGTAGTACTGTTTGGTGTAAGTCCAAGTAGTTTTATACAGGCACTAGGGTATAAAATATTATACTATATTGAAATTGCTTTAGAAAACTATGAAGTTATATTAACTGTTATATTTACTCTATTAATGTATACTATTTACTGGTTAATTATGAGAAAAGCACCTATAAAAGAATACTCTAAAAAGAAATTTCTTAGAATAGATGAATAGTATTTTAAGATTATAGTACATTTTGTAAACTTATGAAACGGTTTGAAGTTTTAAATTTATCAAAGCTTTAAACCGTTTTTATTTTTTGTGTTAACAGGTACAGAATACAATACAGAATGTTAAAAATATATTGAAATTAGGCTATGACAAGGTTTTAACACCTTTAAAAGTGTAAAAATATTCAGAAAAATAATTTTGTACGACAGAGAATCAAAAAACTTTTTTATGATAATTCAATATAATGATAAAAAAATATAATAATAAAACAGAAAGAAAAATAAAAAATTAACGAAAATAAATACTGAGTTATCACATAAAAATGCCTAGATTTCAATTGTTTTGTAAATTTTCTGAGAAAAAATAAATTAAAAGTGTGCAATATAGATTGTTAAAAAAACGCATAAATACATATAAAAAAATAAATATCTAAAAGATTGTTAAGATATAATTACTATCATTATGAACAAAAATATAGTATAATTAAAAATAAGAACTAGAAGATTTATAATTCATAAAATTTTACGAATTTTATGAAAAGGTATAAATTTTACTCTTTTAATAAAGATAGGAGAATGTGATATGAGTTTTAGAATAGTAAAAAAAGAACGCTTAACAGACAAGATTTTTGCAATGGAAATTGAAGCTCCTAGAGTTGCTAAGGCAGCAAACCCTGGTCAGTTTATAATCATCAAAATAGATGAGAAGGGTGAACGTGTTCCTCTAACAATAGCTGACTATGATAAAGAAAAGGGTACAGTTAAAATAGTGCTACAGACTGTTGGGGCATCAACAATAAAACTTGCTGAGATTGAGGAAAACGATTTCGTTAATGACTTTGTTGGTCCTCTAGGAAATCCAAGTGAATTTATATATGAAGATATAGAAGATCTTAAAAAAGAAAATATCATATTCGTGGCCGGTGGTGTAGGAGCAGCTCCAGTTTATCCACAGGTTAAATGGTTAAAAGAACATGGTATAGACTGTGATGTTATCATAGGTGCTAGATCTAAAGACCTTATAATATTAGAAGATGAAATGAAAAAAATAGCTAGAGATGTTTATGTGTCTACTGATGATGGCTCTTATGGATTTAACGGAAGAGTTACAGATTGTTTAAAAGACTTAATAGATAATAAAGGTAAAAAATACACTAGAGCAATAGTTATCGGTCCAATGATAATGATGAAATTTATGTGTATGCTTACTAAAGAACTTAATATACCAACTACAGTAAGTTTAAATACTATAATGGTTGATGGTACAGGTATGTGTGGTGCATGTCGTGTTACTGTTGGTGATGAAGTTAAATTTGCTTGCTGTGATGGACCAGAATTTGATGGACATCTTGTAGATTTCGACGAAGCTATGAGAAGACAGACAATGTTCAAAACTCCTGAAGGTAGAGCTATATTAAAAATAGAAGAAGGAGATACTCACAGCCATGGTGGATGTGGATGTCAGGAAGATAAGAAAAAATCAATAAGAGTTCCAGTAAGAGAACAGGATCCAAAAGAAAGAGCTAAAAACTTTGAAGAAGTTTGCTTAGGATATAATAAAGAAGAAGCAATGAGAGAAGCTGAAAGATGTCTAAACTGTAAGAATCCTAGATGTGTTAAGGGATGTCCAGTAAAAATAAACATACCAGCATTTATATCTAAAGTTAAAGATGGAGATATAGAAGGTGCTGCAAAAGTAATATCTATATCAAGCTCACTTCCATCTGTTTGTGGTCGTGTATGTCCACAGGAAAGCCAGTGTGAAGGTCAGTGTGTAGTAGGTATAAAAAATGACCCACTAGCAATAGGAAAACTTGAAAGATTTGTTGGTGACTGGTCTAGAGAAAATGGAGTTAGTTTTGGTGTAGAAGAAGAATCAAATGGAATAAAAGTTGCAGTAGTAGGTAGTGGACCTTCAGGTCTTGCTTGTGCTGGTGACTTAGCTAAAAAAGGATATGATGTTACAATATTTGAAGCATTCCATGAAGCTGGTGGAGTTTTAACTTATGGAATACCAGAATTTAGACTTCCAAAACAGAAAGTTGTTCAGTCAGAAATAAACAACATCAAAAAACTAGGTGTTAAAATAGAAACTAACGTTGTTATAGGTAGAACTATAACAGTAGACGAATTAATAGAAAATGAAGGCTTTGAAGCTATATTTATAGGTTCAGGAGCAGGACTTCCAACATTTATGGGAATACCAGGAGAAAATGCTAACGGTGTTCTTTCTGCAAATGAATACTTAACAAGAGTAAACTTAATGAAAGCTTACGATGATTCTTACGATACTCCTATAAATATAGGTAAGAAAGCGGCTATAGTTGGTGGAGGAAACGTTGCAATGGATGCAGCTAGAACTGCACTTAGATTAGGATCAGAAGCTTCTATAGTATATAGAAGAAGTGATAAAGAGCTTCCAGCAAGAGCAGAAGAAGTACACCATGCTAAAGAAGAGGGAATAATCTTCCATACATTAACTAATCCAAAAGAAATATTAGTAAATGAAGATGGTTCTATAAGAGGTATGGTATGCGTTAAGATGGAATTAGGTGAACCTGATGAATCAGGAAGAAGAAGACCTATAGAAATACCAGGTTCTGAATTTGAAATGGAAGCAGATACAGTTATAATGGCTCTTGGAACAAGACCAAATCCATTAATATCTTCAACAACTAAAGGACTAGATGTAAACAGAAAGAAATGTATAGTAGTTAATGAAGATGAACAGACTTCTAAAGAAGGTGTATATGCAGGTGGGGATGCAGTAACAGGTGCTGCAACAGTAATATCTGCTATGGGTGCTGGAAAAACAGCAGCAGCTTCTATAGATAAATACTTAAAAGAAAAACATGCAAATGATTAATATGCTAAAAAATATTATAAATTAAAAATAATACAAAAAAGTTATTAGTTTAAATCGAAAGATACAGTGGTTAGATTTTTTAACCACTGTATTTTTTTATTCCTAAGGAAATTATAATAATTTAAAACTGTGGAAAACTTATGTACAATAGTAATATGAATGTATTGAAAAAACAAAAAGATGAAAAAATCATTAAGAAAATATTAAAAAATCACTTTGAAGAATTCAAACTAAAATATTGGAATAAAGTTAGAAGAGAAATGAGGGATCAGATAGAAAATACTGTAATAAAGGCTTTAAATTGTGGAAATATAGAAAAAGGATATATAAAACATAAATGTATAGACTGTGGAGAGGAGTATATTCAAGGGTTCACTTGTAAAAGTAAGTTTTGCACAAAGTGTGGAAGAAAATATTCTATGGAATGGGCAGAAAAACAGGTAGAAAATATTCTTGATGTTTCTCATAGACATGCAGTTTTCACAATTCCAGAGGAGTTAAGAGTCTATTTCTACAGAAAGCGAGAGCTTTTAAAAGATTTACAAGATGCTACATATAAGGTATTAGATAGTTTTCATAAAAAGAAAACAAATGGAGATTATGAATTAGGGGTAATTGCTGTAGTACACACTTTTGGTGGAGATTTAAAATGGAATCCTCACATACATGCCTTATACACCGAAGGTGGAATAGATAGAAATAATAAGTGGTTTAAAAAATTAGATTTCATACCGTATACATATATGAAAAAAGTATGGCGAAAGTTGGTACTAGATATAATAAAAAACAACTTTAGAGATAGAAAAACTAGAAATTTGATAAATAAGTTATATAAGAAAGAATTCTATGTAAATGCAGAAAGACGTTTAACTAATATAAAACAGGCAACTCAATATATAGGTAGATATTTGGCTAGACCAGCTATCGCTGAGTATAGAATAATTAATTACGATGGGAAAAATGTAACTTACTGGTATGAAAACAAAAAACCTAAGGGAAAAAGAGAAATAACTGTAAATGTATTAGAATTTATAGGTAAAATAACCCAACATATTCACCCGAAGGGTTTTAGAGTTGCAAGAAGATACGGTCTATATTCAAGAGTAAAAAATAAATTAAGCATAGAAATATTGAAATTATATAATTTTATGAGACACAGAAATATATCTAAGCTGATAAAAAAGAAGAATACAGTAAAGAAAAATTTTAAAGATAGATTGATAGAATCATTTGGAGTAAATCCTTATATTTGTAAAAAGTGTGGAAAAGACATGATTCTATGGGAAATATGGCATTATAAATATGGATTAATATATAATGTACTAGATAAATCAAATTATAAAAGAATAATCTACGAAGAAATTATAGAAAAAGAAATTTCTTTGAATACAACAACACAAAAAGAATTATTTTAAAAGTCTATTAAATAGGCTAGCTTTGCTATACTCAAATATAAATAATAGTGTATAATTAGTGTAATTAAAATTATTAGGAGAAATAGTATGCTAAAAGAATTAGAAGAAATGAGTAAAGGACAAAAGTTATACAATTATGAATGTAAGTCTTGTGGATTTGAAAAAGGAGTACCAGAATTTATATTAGAAGAACTAAGACAAGATGCATTCTTTTCATTGGGAGCGATAGCTTCGCTAAATGAAAAAAATATGCCAGAATTAATTTGTCCTAATTGTGGAGCTAAATTTGAATACAAAAAAACTGACGACCGTTAGGTGTCAGTTAAAGGTACTGTCACAAGAACACCTTTTAAAGGTGTTCTGTGGCAGTATTTTTTATTAAAATAGTGTGTTACCTTTAAAAAACAGATAAAAAAGACTATAATAAGAGTTAAGTTATGGTTTTAAGACATTTTATAATTACAAAAAATTTTAATTGGTCAAAAATTAAAAAAATAAGAACAAAATTGTTACAAAATCTTTACTTTTGTAACAATTTAATGTAATCTAAATTTAGGGATATATGGTTACATCACTTTGACTATAACTGACTTAAATTGATTAAAAGTTTTTCGATAAGGAAGGAGAGAACTATGTTAAAAAAAGAAGATGTTATAAGATATTCAGCAGGGATACATTTTTCTCAGGAAAGATTATTTAATGCATTTTTAAGAGAAAAAGGAATAAAAAATATATCTATATCTAAATTCAGAGTTCTTGAAGTATTATGGAAGAATAAAGAAGAAGGAATTGTATTCAGTGGAATATGCCAGGAGACAGATCTTGCAAAATCAACAGTTTCAATAATGCTTTCAAATATGGAAGAACAGGGGCTAATATATAGAGTAGCTCAGGGAACAGATATTCAGAATGTATTATTCTATCCAACAGAAGAAGGATGCAAGTACAAAAACGAATACTATGAAATAATGGATAAAATATACGAAATCATATACGAAGGTGTTAGTGAAGAAGAAAAAGAAGTATATGAAAAAGTATTAACAACAATAACTGAAAACTATAAAAAGAGAATATATAAGAAGAAAAGAAAATAATAGACTTATATAAATATAGGATTAAAGTTAAAAGATTATAATTTGAGTTTACTCATACAATTAATTAATTTTCAATATATGGACATTTTTTAGAGAGAAAGAATGAGGGTAATAGTAACAAATTATTACAAAGAATCTCAATAGGTTGACAATAAGTCAACTTAAAGTTATAAAATTTGAAATTGTGTGTTTTGAAAAACTTAATAGAGTAAATTTAAGCAGAAAAAGAATAAGATTACCGGGTTTGGTAGGTATAAGGTTATAACTATTGAATGCTAATAAAGGTAATATTGTTTTATTATTATTAAAAAATAATATATAATTGATTGAACTCGTATATTGTGAAGGTAAAGAGGTTGTTACAAAATTGTAACAACCTCTTTTTAATATGTATTAAAATAGAAAAACTAGCAAATAAAAATTATTTTAATATAATCAATAATAAAAAGTTATAAAAATAGTAAAATATAAAAAAAGTACCGTTTTAAAAACGGTACTGTATAATCTATTTAGTTTTAAATAAAGACACATTATATCTACATTTTATATGTAACTGCGTTTATCTATTTAAATCTGAATTTATTCCTACTATATACTTTTCATTTACTACATATACTACATAAAGTTTGAATTTATGCACAATCACAATATCTTCGAGATTTTCTAAAACGCTAACAACACGAACACACTTGCCCCTTATTTCGGTAGGCAAATCTAACGAATTTTCTAAATTAATATAATCGTCATACTGATACATAAAATCATCCCCTATATTTATAATGTAAGTTAATTATACTACAAAAAAAAGTTAATTTCTATAATTAAATTATCTATTTTCAACTGAGAGAGTTACAATTTGGTGAAAAAAGTTTAGTTTAATACATATAAAGATGATTTTGTAGTATAATGTAATAAGTTGTGTGATTGAGTAATATTTGTTGGTAATTTTTTTAAGGAGGATTAAGTATGACAGATAATAAAGAAACAAAAAAATCGACTTCACAGAGTAAAAAGAAGTCAGCTGCAAAAGCTGCTAAAAGAAGAAAAAAGAAACAGCAGCAGAGAATAATTATAATAGGTGCAGTAGTTTTAATAGTTGCGGTTTGTGCAGTACTATTCAATGTACTTGCTGGTAATAAAGTGTATGATAAGTCAAATCCAAGAAGTGCAGATTTAACAACTACAACACTTACAGAAATGGTTGAAAATACTTCAAAAGAGGCAGAAAAAGGACCAGAAAAAACATCAGGAAAAACAGTATATATAACAATAGATGATGGACCATCAAAATATACTGATCAGATGTTAAAAATACTTGAAAAATATAATGCTAAAGCTACATTCTTCATGATAAATGGAAATATGAAAGCTTACCCACAGCAGGTTAAAAACATAGCAAATAGTACAAGTACAGCTGGATTCCACAGTGTAACTCACGATGTAAAACAGTTATACAAAGCTCCAGATGCTGCTAAAAAAGAATTTGACCAGTGCTCTAAAACTTATACAGATATAACTGGAAAAACTTCAAAAGTAATAAGAATACCATTTGGTAGTAAACCATATACTACACAGGCTTCATATGACAATATGGTAGCTGCTGGATATAAAATTTGGGACTGGAATGTAGACACTAACGACTGGAGAGGAAACGCAGCCCAGATAATGAATGTAGTAAAAACTTATGGAAATGGTCACAATGTAATAATATTAATGCATGAAAAACCACAGACATTAGAAGCATTTGATGCTTTAGTAAAATACTATGCTGATAATGGATACGAATTTGCAGCAGTAGGACAGAATGAAAAACCTAAAAACTTCTGGTTACAGAATTTAAGTTTAAACTAAGGAGGAAGAAAAATGTTTAAAAAGAAATTAGCAATAGCTTTAGGTATGGTAGCAGTTCTTTCTCTAACAGCTTGTTCAAAGGGAACTGTAGCCAAAGTAAATGATACAGAAATAACAGCAGATGATTTAAAAGTTGCAAAGGCGATAATAACATCTGTTAATGAATATAAAACAGGAAAAGACGCAGAAGATATGTCTAAAGAAGAAGAGGAAGAATTAGAAAAAAATGCAGCTACATTCCTTGTAGATAGTGAAGTTGTATATCAGCAGGCAATAGCTGATGGAATAACTGTAAAATCTGAAGATAATGATAGTAGAACATCAGAATTAAAAGAAGCTCTAAAAGAAAATCCAAAATTCAAAAAAGATTTAGAGGATAATGGAGTTACAGAAGAAGCATTAGAAAACTTCATAGCTAAAGATAATGTAATAAACGCATACAGAGATGCATTTAATGAAAAGCAGACTGTATCAGATGCAGAAATAAGTGCTTACTATGCTAAACATAGAGAAGAATTCAAAAAGGATATGGTAGACGCATCGCACATATTATTTGCAACAGTAGATAGAA
Source organism: Peptacetobacter hiranonis (assembly GCF_008151785.1). Classification (GTDB taxonomy): domain Bacteria; phylum Bacillota; class Clostridia; order Peptostreptococcales; family Peptostreptococcaceae; genus Peptacetobacter; species Peptacetobacter hiranonis. Next base: position 1,469,646 of record NZ_CP036523.1, on the reverse strand, counting down.
ACCAGAATGCAGTTTCAGATGAGAAAAAAGAAGAAATCAAAAAAACTGCTGAAGAAGTTCAGAAAAGAGCAGCTTCAGGAGAAGATTTTGCAGCACTTGCTAAAAAATACTCTGATGACAAAAAAACTGGTGAAAAAGGTGGAGATTTAGGCTACTTCACTAAAGATGCAAAAGATGCATTATTTACAAGAGAAGTATTTAAACTTAAAAAAGGTGATGTATCTAAATTAATAGCTACTAACAATGGTTATGAAATAGTTAAAATAAACGATATAAAATCTGAAATAAAAGAATTAGATAAATGTAAAGAAGAAATAAAGAAAAAAATATTAGATGAAAAATATATAAAACATGTAGAACAGCTTGTAGAAAAAGCTGAAGTAAAATAAAAAGGTTAGAAATTAAGAAGGTGTATTAATTTGAAGTGTAGGGAATTCAGATTCGAAGGAGCAGATGGGAAAGAAATATCTGCTATTAGATGGGAGAATGAAGACGAATACAAGATAAAAGGTATTGTTCAAATCTCTCATGGAATGGCTGAAAATGCAAAAAGATATGAACGTTTTGCAAAGAAGCTTACAAAATCTGGATATATAGTATATATAAATGATCATAGAGGTCATGGGGAAAGTGAAAAATGCCTTGATGATTTAGGATATCTTGCTGAAAGTGATGGCTTTGATATACTTGTCAAGGATATGAAAATACTTACAGATATAATAAAAGCTGAAAATCAAGGAGTTCCAATATATCTTTTCGGACATAGTATGGGCTCATTTGCGGCACAGAAATATCTTATAGACTATGCTGATTCTGTAAATGCGATAATTCTTTCAGGGTCTTGTGGAGATTTTGGGTCTGTTTTAAAGCTGGCAACACCTGTAATATCATGTGTTGAACTAGTACACGGAGATAGACATAGAAGCAAATTCTTAGATAAATTGATTTTTGGTGGAAATAATAGACAATTTAAAAATCCTAGAACAAACTTTGACTGGCTTTCTAGAGATGAAAAAGAGGTAGATAAATATATAGCCGATGAAAAATGTGGCTTTATATGTACTACAGGATTTTATAGAGATTTTATAAATGGTCTAAAATATATTGAAGACAAAAGAAATTTATTAAAACTAACTAATCACGTACCTGTTTTAATAATATCTGGAGAAAAAGATCCGGTTGGTAAAAATGGAAAAGGTGTAAAAAACTTGTACGACAGATATATAAAATATGGTTTAAAAGATGTTTCAATGAAGCTATATAAAGATGCTAGACATGAAATATTAAATGAAATTAATCGTGATGAGGTAATGCAAGACATTGTAGAATGGCTTGGAACGAAATAAATAAAAAATTATCTCAAAAGTAATTAAAAAATAAAGAATATAAACATAAAGTATTGCACTCGGCTAAAATAGTTTGGGTGCAATATTTTTTTGCATAGATTTACATCTCATAAAGTATTATAATATAGATTATAAGTAATAATAATTTTAAACTCGAAAGGAATATAAAATGGGATTAAAGGAATTTGAATTTATAGACAATGCCGTAAATATACTCGATGATATGACTCCTATGCTTTTAGACATAGCAGATGAGATAGAAACATACTTTGAAAAAATACTTCAAGAAAAAGAACAAGAATATATAAGTATGTCATCTAGAGTCAAATCAGAATCTAGTTTAAGAGAGAAGATAATTAGAAATAGATACCTAGTTAAATTTGATGCTGCATCAGAAATGATGGACTTTTTACCAGATTTAATAGGAATAAGAATAGAGTGCAGATTTATTGAAGAGGAAAACAAGGTTTACAGAGCTATTAGAAGATATTTTAATAAAACAGATGATAAAGTATACTACTACAATAAATCAAATAAAAATATACAGTTAAAACTTTCTGAAAAACAGCCGTGCAGACAGAAAAATGGATTTGAAATTTATAAAATTGACGGAATATACAAAATACTTAACAGAAATATAAACTTTGAATTGCAGATAAAATCAATGGTAAATGTATTCTGGGGTGAAATAGAACATAAGGTTATATACAAAAATAACACATATCTTCTACAGGATGGATTTATAAAGGATATGATGAAGACTATAAAGCAAAGCCTTACAATGATAGATAAACAGCTTCTTAGCCTTTACAAAACATTCCACACACCTCATGTATTCAATCGGGATATAAGTAGGAGTGAAATAGAAAAACTATTTGCTAAGTTTGTATATGATATATTCTCACAGAAAATGCTACAGAGCATAGGATTTATAGTTGACTTTAAAAAACCATGTGAAACTATAATCAGCTATTCTCTTGATAAGGTAGAATCTGAAGAAAAAATTCCGGAGTATATGCTTAGTGAATTTAGTATGTTTGGACAGATTGTAACTAAAGAAATAGATTTTAATTCTGAGATAGAGTTTGAAAGAGAGCCAGTATTTAGAAGAGCATTTGGGGAAAGACTTGGAGCAATGTTTAGAAAAAGACTTAATACAGAATTCCCATGGAATTTATTCTTTAGAATACTATTTGAAATAGAGCCTTGTAGCAATACAGGAGATTTTGAAAACTTTATCTACTACATAAGAGATACTGTATTAGGTGGAGAGGCTAGAAACGAAATAAAAGATAAATTTGGAAGAGAAGAAGGAAACAAAATAATAGACGATATATACGATGTAATAGGTGATTTCTTTGAAGAGGTAACAGGAATAGAAATACTTTACAAAGAAACATTGGATAAGATAGCAGCTACAACAGACGATGTAGTAATATACATATGTGAAAACTACGATAGCTGTGAAGAGTTTGAAAATGAAATAGGAGAATTTGAATCAGTATTCAGCGAAAAATTAAGAGATATCCTAGATTAGGATTATATGTTATAATTTTAAAAGAAAAAGATAATAAAAAATGAAAATAATCAGGAGTGTAATAATATGAAAAATAAAGTGTTGATTGAAATGTACGAAAAAAATTGCATATATTTAGAAAATCGAAAAATTGCTATAAGATTTATAAATTGATCTTAGGATAGAGGATAAATGCTAGATAGATACGGTAGAGTAGTTGACTACCTAAAGATAGCTATAACAGATAGATGCAATTTACAATGTGTGTACTGTAAATCAGCAGATACAAAATACAGACCTGATTATATAAACGATACATTAAGCGCTGACGATATAAAATTCTTAATAAAAGCATTTGCTGAAAATGGAATAAAGAAAATAAAATTTGTAGGTGGAGGGGGAGAGCCAACATTACATCCAAACCTGCCAGATTTTATAAAATGTGCGAGAGATTGTGGCATAAGAGATATATCTCTAACTACAAATGGAACAACTCTTGTTAGAATAGCACAGAAACTAAAAGATAGCGGGCTTACAAGTGTAAATGTGAGTATAGATTCTCTAAAACAGTATAAATACCACGCTGTAACAAGAAATGGTAACTTAAATGAGGTATTAACCGGGATAGATTCATGTCTTAGATTAGGTATGAAAGTAAAGATAAACTGTGTTGCTATAAACGACTTCAATGATAATGAGATTATAGATTTTATACAGATATCTAGGAGAATACCAGTAGATGTGAGGTTTATAGAGTTTATGCCTTATGGAGAAGCAAAAGCTATCTATAACAGAGGACATTATGATATAAAATCAGTGATAGAGGAGCTACCAGGTATAAGAAAAATAGAAAACACTGATAAAGGAAGCATAGCCAGCTATTACAAAGTAAAAGGATCAAAAGGAAGAATAGGTGTAATAACGCCATTAGCATGTTCTTTTTGTAATAAATGCAATAAGATAAATGTAACAGCAGACGGTATGATGAGGCTGTGCATACATTCAAAAAGTGAAATAGACTTAAAACCTTACTTGAATAAACCGTATTTATTTAATGAAAATATTCAAAAGCTAATATGGATAAAACCAAGACATAATGACCTTATAAAAAGACAATTTGTAAAAAATGATTTAAAAATCAATAAATAAAAAAAATACAAGACACTTATCGAGAGATAGGTGTCTTTTTTATGCGCAATATAATTACATATATTAAATGAAGCTCAGTCAAATCAAGGATTATAGAAGTTGTTGATAAAAGTAAAATAGAAAATGATAAATAAATGATAGTAATTATCAAATAAAAGGTTGATTTAATTTTAGGCATGTAGTAATATAATAAACGTAGAAAACAATAACGATAATCAATATCAATAAAATACAAATAATAAATACTCAAAATATAAATAATTGATACAGAGAGGAGAATAAAGAAATGAATAATATATCATGTCTAAGATGCAGTATAAAAGGAAATATAGGATTACAGTGTTCTTTAGTTTTATCAGGGATAAAACCTTCAAACTTATTAATATATAGCAATCATTGTGAAGGGTGTATATCAGAAGAACTTAAAAATACTGGTGCAGAACATATGAAATTATATACTGGGTCAAAAGAATCTGTATCAATAATTTTTAACAGAGAAAAGCTAGAAAAAGCACTTTTAGATGAGGAAAACAGAGAATTTATAAAGCAGTATGGATACGAAGATTTTAGTGTTAATTCAGTTATTGAAAAACTAGCAGGTAGATATACTGAATTCAAAGAAGGAAGAGCTGAGTTTCCTCATGAAATGGGTATAGTTCTTGGATATCCTCTAGAAGATGTTTCAGGGTTTATAGAAAATAATGGAAAAAATTATCTATACTCTGGATATTGGAAAGTCTACAAAAATGCCGAAGAAAAAATTCGGTTATTTAAAACATATAAAGATATAAAGAAATATTTTGTAGAACAAATTGAAAATGGCAAACAGATATATCAGATTTGCTTTGAATGTAGAAAGTTTGCTGAGATAGCTGCATAAATCAAAAAAATACATAGAATGTGGCAAAATAAAAATTTTATTAACTCAAAGGAGGAATTGAAAAATGGTTAAAGTTGTTTACTGGAGTGGAACAGGAAATACAGAAAGTATGGCTAATATGTTAGCTGAGGGAATAAAAGGAGCAGGAAATGATGCAGCGTTATTTAACGTTTCAGATATAGATAAAGATACATTACTAGAAGATACAGTATTTGCACTAGGTTGCCCATCTATGGGAAATGAAGAACTAGAAGAAGGAGAAATGGAGCCTTTTGTTGAATCTTTAGAAAGTGAATTATCTGGTAAAAAAGTAGCTCTATTTGGATCATACGGATGGGGATCTGGAGAATGGATGCAGACTTGGTCAGAAAGAATGACAAATGCTGGAGCTGAAGTAATAGGCACAGTTATAAGTAATGAAGCACCTACAGCAGCTGAAGAAAAAGAATTAAAAGAGCTAGCAGATAAATTAGTGAAAGCATTATAATAAAAAATAAAATATATCTAGCATAAAATGAGCACCCTATAAGAGAAAATCTCTTCAAAAAGGGTGCTTTTTCTTTTATTAAAAACTATACTTTTAAATATAAACTAAAAATAGAAAATATATTTAAAATATTTAAATAAAATATAAATACTAGATATTTATCGCTATTAGAATTTAGTATGTATTGTATTTGAGAATTGAATGAGGAAAGACAAAACCTTGTTGACTATATATAGCTTGAGCGTTATATTCAATGTGTCGGCAGCTTGTGCAGTAAAGTTTCTATATGAAATATAATAACTTACATAGCTTTAAAACAGGGGTATTGAATAACAAGCATAAAATTATACTGAAAAGGGATGATAGTTATGAATAAAAAAGCTGTAGCAATAGTTTGTGCAATATGTATTATAGGGGCTGTAGGATACGGAATGAGAGATAAATTCGGGAAAGATCACTCAGACGAACCTAGTGTAAAAAAAGAAGAAAAAACTGAAGACCTAAAAGAATATTCTGATGACCACATAGCTTTAAATGATTTAAAAGAAATAAAAGCTGATGTATTAGACGCAAATATAAACATAAAAAGATCAGAAGATAACAAGTTCTATATGTCTTACAACTTTGAAGGCGAAAATGGAAAGGATCCTCTTGTTTATAAAACAGAAGGCGATAACGGGGACAAATTAGTTATAAAAGACAAGAGAAGAGACGATCCAAATAAAGAAGGAGACTTCGAAAAGAAAGACACTAAAACAGAAAAAACAGACAAAGATAAAAAAGACAATGCTGACACAAATAAAGAAGAATCAAAAGATAAAAAAGAAGTTAAAAACAATATAACAATATATGTTCCAGAAGGAGCAGAATTAAAGAAAACAAAAGTAGACTTATTATCAGGTAAAATAAGTGTTGAAGATTTACATTCTAAAGAATTAAAAATAAAATTATCTTCAGGTGATGTAGATTTAAATAGATGTTTAATAAAAGATTCTGGAGTAGAAGTATCAGACGGTAATATAACTGCAACAGAAAGCAAATTTGAAGGAAAAACTGTTCTAGAATCATCAACAGGTGATTTAAGTGCTAAATTTATGAAAGAAGATTTAGACCACATGAATATAAATGCAGATACTACAGCTGGTGTAGTTAAACAGAACTTAGGTGGAAGTACTTCAGAAGATGAATACTCAAGCAATAGTTCTTACGTATGGAAAGCTAAAGATCCTAAACATTCATTAGAAATGTATACAGTTGACGGAGATATAAGCTTAGACCTTGTAAATAAAAACTAAAAAAAGTAAAAATTAAAACCATAAAGTAAAAATAAAGAATTAATTAAAAGGATACACACTTGCCGATTAAAAATCACACTGTAACAGGTGTGATTTTTTTGTTGAAAAAAATTCTCAAAAGGTATATATTATAGCAGTAGAGATTCGACAAAAGTTAAAGATTTAGAAAGGAATAGAAAGTATGACATTAAAAGATTTACCAATTGGGAAAAGCGCTCAAATAGTGTCAGTTGGTGGAGAAGGTCAGTTAAGACAGCACTTCTTAGACATGGGATTAATTCCAGGAGTAGAAGTAAGTGTTGTTAAATACGCTCCTATGGGAGATCCTATAGAGCTAAAAATTCATGGATATGAACTGACAATAAGACTAGCAGATGCGGAAAAAATAGAAATAATAGAAAATCATCACCATAGAGCTAAAAAAGATGAAAACTTAGAAGATATGAAGATAAAGAAAGTTCTTAATATAGAGAAAGACCATCCAGGCTATGGTGAGGACGGAAAATATCACGATAAGAAAACAGAAAATCCTCTACCAGATGATGAAGTTCTTACATTTGCACTTGTTGGAAATCAGAACTGTGGAAAAACAACATTATTTAACCAGTTAACAGGATCAAACCAGCACGTAGGTAACTTCCCAGGGGTCACAGTAGATAGAAAAGACGGTGTTATAAGAGGATACAGTAATACTCTAATAACGGACTTACCTGGAATATACTCTATGTCACCATATAGTAGCGAGGAAGTAGTAACAAGGGAATTTTTATTAAATAATAGACCTAAAGGAATAATAAATATACTAGATGCTACAAACATAGAAAGAAATTTATACTTAACAATGCAGCTACTAGAGTTAGATATACCGATGGTTGTAGCTCTTAATATGATGGATGAGCTAAAGAAAAATGACGGTTCTGTATTGGTAAGTGATTTAGAAGAGCTACTAGGTGTGCCAGTTGTCCCTATTTCAGCAGCTAAGAATGAAGGGATAGATGAGTTAACTAGACACGCTGTTCACGTTGCAAAATACCAAGAACAGCCTCTAAGACACGATTTCTGTACTCCAAAAGGGGAATTACACAGAGGATTACATGCAGTTATGCATTTAATAGAGGACCACGCAGAAGAAAAAAATATACCAGTTAGATTTGCTGCGACAAAAATTGTTGAAGGCGATAATAGAATTTTAGAAGAACTTGAGCTTTCAGATACAGAAAAAAGAATATTAAACGACATTGTAAAACAGATAGAAGAAGAAACAGGACTAGATGCATCTGCGTCTATAGCTAAGATGAGATTTGAATTTATACTATCTGTATGCGATGCTACAGTTATAAAACCAAAAGAGAGTAGAGAAAGAGTTAGAAGTAAGGAAATAGACAAGTTTCTAACAGGAAAATATACGGGAATACCTATATTTATAGGAATAATGGGAATAATATTCTGGCTTACATTCAATGTAATAGGAAGTTTCTTACAGGGATTATTGGAAATGGGAATAGCTTCTTTGACAGAGGTTGTAGATCAATTCCTTACAAATTCTAATGTAAATGATGCACTACACTCACTTATAATAGAGGGTATATTCAACGGTGTAGGTGGAGTGCTTAGTTTCCTACCTATAATAGTTACACTATTCTTCTTCTTATCAATCCTAGAAGATAGTGGATATATGGCTAGGGTTGCATTTATAATGGATAAACTTCTTAGAAAACTAGGATTATCTGGAAGAAGTATAGTACCTATGCTAATAGGCTTTGGATGTACTGTTCCTGGGGTCATGGCGAGCCGTACATTGCCTTCAGAGAGGGATAGAAAGGTAACTATACTATTAACACCTTTCATGAGCTGTACAGCTAAATTACCGATATATGCATTCTTTACAGCGATATTCTTCCCAGATAATGGAGCATTAGTAATGATAGGGCTTTATGTACTTGGAATGGCTCTTGGAATATTAATGGCATTATTAATGAAAAAGACAATGTTTAAAGGCGAGGCAGTTCCTTTTGTTATGGAACTTCCAAATTACAGATTACCTGCAGCTAAAAACATAATGCACTTACTATGGGATAAATCAAAAGATTTCCTACAGAGAGCATTTACAGTAATATTCTTAGCAACAATGGTTATATGGTTCTTACAGAACTTCGACTACAATTTCAACATGGTAGCCGATTCACAACAGAGTATACTTGCTCACATAGCAGGAATGATGGCTCCAATATTTACTCCAGTAGGATTTGGGGATTGGAGAATAACTACATCTCTAATATCTGGATTCTTAGCTAAAGAAAGTGTTGTATCATCATTAACAGTTCTTTTCGGAAGCACAGATGCATTATTAAAAACACTTACAACTGCTGGAGCTGGATCATTATTAGTATTCTGCTTATTATACACTCCATGTGTTGCTGCAGTAGCATCTATAAAGAGAGAATTAGGTTTAAAATGGGCTATAGGTGTTGTTTTATGGCAGTGTTTATTAGCTTGGCTTGCTTCATTTGCAACATATTCAATATTAACATTAATAATTTAACAAAGTTGTTGTATTATATATAGAAAACGGTATCTCAATTGTTTTAATTTTGTCATTATTTGTCGTTAATGTCCTAATAGAAGGGGTATAATTATATATGAGGGTGATTTCAAAAATTTCACAAAATATAATAACTTCAATTTTAGGAGGACTCAAAAATGAGATTAGATGGTAAAGTAGTTCTTATAACAGCATCAACAAGAGGTATAGGCCTTGCTTGTGTAGAAAGATTTGCAAAAGAAGGAGCAAAAGTATACATGGGTGCAAGAAATCTAGAAAGAGCTCAGGGAGTAGCTGATAGATTAAATGCTGAAGGATGCAAAGTAGACATAGTTTATAATGATGCAACAGAAAAAGAATCATATCAGACTATGGTAGATGAAGTAGTAGCAAAAGAAGGAAGAATAGACGTACTAGTAAACAACTTTGGTACATCTAACCCTAAAAAAGACTTAGATATAAAAGAAACAGAATACGAAACATTTATAAAAACTGTAGATATAAATTTAGCAAGTGTATTTTTAACTTCTCAGGCTGTAATACCTCATATGGCTAAAAACGGTGGAGGAAGCATAATAAATATATCTTCAGTAGGTGGTATACGCCCAGATATATCTCAGATAGCTTACGGAACAAGTAAAGCAGCAATAAACTACTTAACAAAAATAATAGCTACTCATGCAGCTAGAGATAACGTAAGATGCAATGCTGTACTTCCAGGAATGACAGCAACTGATGCAGTAAGCGATAACTTAAGTGATGATTTCAAAGAATTCTTCTTAAAACATACTCCTATAAAGAGAATGGCAACTCCAGAAGAAATAGCAGGAACAGTATTATACTTTGCTAGTGATGATGGAGCATTCACAACAGGACAGGTTGTTGACGTATCTGGTGGATTCGGAATGCCTACACCAGTATATGGCGATATGATAGAAATGAAGAGCAGAAGATAATTTAATATAAAATGAAAGGTTAGGCGTTTTAAGTAATGCCTAACTTTTTTTTATTTTAAAATTCAAATGAAATACTTTCTAAAATAATCTGAATATATAGTAAAAATCTATATCAAATGATATAATTAAAGAAATTAGAGTGATACTGTTGTTATTTAAATATAAAAAATATTAATAAAGAAAAAACTTAGGAGATATTTAGGAAAAATGAAAATAGATAATATAAGAGAATATAAATCAAAAGATTTGGATAATATAATGGAAATTTGGGTAAATACCAACATAGAGGCTCACAATTTTATCGATGAAAATTATTGGAGAAATAATTTTGATATGGTAAAAGAGATGATGCCTAGTGCCGAGCTATATGTGTTTGATGAAGACGGAGAAATTAAAGGGTTTGTAGGTCTTATGGAAAATTATATAGCCGGAATATTTGTGAAAGGTAATAATAAATCTAAAGGTATAGGAAAAAGTCTTTTAGATTTTATCAAAGAGAAAAGAGAAGAACTAAATCTTAGTGTTTATGAGAAAAATACGAGGGCAATAGAATTTTACAAAAGGGAAGGATTCGTTGTTGTAGATAAAAATATAGAAGAGGACAATGATGAAGTAGAATTCTTAATGTCTTGGAGCAAGTAAGTTTTATAATTATTTAAATTTGGTTTTAATTTTAAAAGGTAAGGGGAAAGTTTCAATGTATTTTAATTATAGAGGAATAAATATTCATTACGAATGTATAGGAGAAGGTATCCCATTTTTTATGATTCATGGGTTTGAATGTGATAAAGAACTTATGAAGGGCTGTATGGAGCCAGTTATGGAAAAATATGATGGATACAAAAGAATATATATAGATTTACCAGGAATGGGTAAATCAGAGTCTGCAAGTTGGATAAGCTCATCAAACTCTATCTTGGATATGCTTTGCGAGTTTATTTCTGTAATAGTTGCTGGCGAAAAATTTATAATTGCTGGAGAATCTTATGGAGGATATCTTACAAGAGGGATATTGTCTAGATTTACGGACAGAGTATATGGAATGTTTTTAATATGCCCACTTATACTGTCAGATTATAGCAAAATGGATATAAGTAGAACAAATTTAAAATTTATGGACGACAATTTCTATGAAGAAAATAAAGATGATGAAGATTTTAAGGAATTTATGAAAAATGCTGTAATAGTAAATGAGTACACATATGAAAGATATAAAAATGAGATATTATGTGGATTGAAAATAGCTGATTCTAAATTCTTAAATCAGCTTAGTAGAAATTACCGGTTTCCATTTGATGTTGATGAAAAAGTACAGAATATGAGATTTGATCAGCCAGTTACGATACTATGTGGAAGACAGGATAACAGTGTTGGTTATAGAGATTTATTAAAAATTTCAGAAGACTACAAAAGATGCAGTATTTCTGTTGTGGATATGGCTGGGCACAATTTACAAATAGAAAGACCGGAAGTATTTAATCTGGAACTACAGGATTTTTTAAAAAGAGTAGAGATAGAAATAGAAGAGCAGAAAGCTAAAAAAGAAGGGGACTACTCTAATATGAAATATTCTAAACATAGAAGATAAAGATATTTAAACCTAAAGGGGTGATAGATATGGAAATAATGGGCTTTGTTATTTGGGTAATCTGTGGATTGTTGTTTGTAGGGATAGGAATTTACGATTATATGTCTAAGAAACAGGTAGGATTCTGGGCGAATTTTGATGTTCCAGAAGTTGAAGATGTTATAGGATTTAATAAGGCAGTTGGAAGGTTGTTTATCACTTATGGAGTAGTTTTTATTTTGATAGGGATACCGCTGATACCGAGTATTTTCTATAAGAATGTACTTTTAGTGTTTATTCCTATCATTGGCACTGTTTTTGAAACAATTTGGCTTATGGTCTATTTTGTTATGAAGATAGAGAAAAAATACTATCCTAAAAAGGTTTATAAAAAGAGATAAATCAAAATTTATATGTTAATAACTCTCAGGGATTGAAGACATAGACAAACTCCTCTCCAGCTTCGACGTGTGTACAAGTAAATAGTTCTGTTACAAATCAACCTCACGTCTCCAGATTGTCGAGAGAGTTTTGTCTATGCACTTCAATCCACCAAGTTAGTTATTATACCTATAAAATTCGATTTGAGCAGAGCCTGCGGATAATCGATGTAATATTTTCAACAAGTCTTTTTATTTTAATATGTTATAAATTTACTAGCTTGCTAAAGGATGATTAAATCAAAACTTTACAAAGCTATTTATAAGCTACAGCATATGAGTATATAGACAAAATCACTCGACAATCTGCAGACGTGTATTTTAAATACAACAAAGTATATTACTCACACACACGTCGAAGCCTGGAGAAGATTTTGTCTATATACTCTTTGCTGCTCTTAAAATAGATATTCGGTAAACTCCACCATGTCGACCTCTACTTGTACATATTGGAATACCTGCAGAGCCTAGAGAATCAATATCTCTGTGGATAGTTCTGGTAGAAACTTCAAATATCTCAGCAAGCTCTTTTACTGGAGTAGTTCCGTTTTTTAAAAGGTAATATAAAATTTTAAAAAGTCTACTATCACTCATAATTTTACCTCTCCAATATTAAAAAATTAGTTATTATTATTTGCTATTCAATAATTTCTTTAAAGAATTTTTATTTAATAAGCTACACGATTCAAACTTACCGTTTAAAAATGCAGCCCAGTTATTAAACACGCAAGGAAGATTTTTAGCTTTTTCAAGAGAATCAACTAAAATAATATTTACGTCAATATTGTTTTCAGAGCAATAACTACTTACTTCCTCAATAGAATTCACAACAAACGGACATTGATGAGAGTAGTATATAGTCAAAATATCTTCATCTATACTCATTTTCTTAGCGGAATCAGAGAAATGAGGAATATTTTTATCAAGAATATCAGTATTATCAAAAATTAAGCCTAAAAGTTCATACTCGTTGTTTATAGAATCTAAAACTTTAAATCCATACTTAGCAAAAAATTTCTTATCAGATAAATAAGGTTTCTTTTTCTTTGAGCTAAGAACACATATACCAGATTTCCCTCTATTCTTAGCGTCTTCTATACAATAATTTAAAAGCTCATTTGCATATCCATTGCCTTTAAAAGATCCAGCAACCCAAAGACAGTGAATATATACAAAATTTTCTCCTAAAATAGGAACCCACGCGTCTTCAATATCACAGTACTCGATAAAAACTTTACCTCTCTCATTTAATTTCCTAAAAACATGAGAGCTGTTAAACTGACTTTTTAACCATTCCTTTTTACAAGATACTCCAATTTGATGTTTTTTATCTGAAATTGCACAGCAAATATGTTCACTATCTATATTATCTAGCGTTAAATTTATAAAAGTTTTATCCATATAAATTCCTCCTAATAAAAAAATAATATAATAAATTAAAAAAATAATCTAAATCTTATTATTACTACAATTAATTATAACATTTAAATCATGACAAACGATGTCATATTTAATAAATTAAAAAAGACGAAAGCATTGGAAAAACAGAAAACTTATAAAATGTCACTAGTGCATAATGCCAAAAGTGTCATTAGTTTGAATTGAAAACGATATCACAACAAATTATAATAAAATCAAGAAAAGAAAAAGTGATTGGCCAATCATACTACATAGAAAAATCGAAATAATAAATACTAAAAAATGAGCAATCGAAGGGTGGTATGATTATATGAAAGAGAAAATTCAAGTAATGGGACGTTTCCTTAGTGGAATGGTAATGCCAGTAATAGGGGCGTTCATAGCATGGGGACTTATAACAGCCTTATTCATAGAAACTGGATGGGCTCCAAATGAAAGACTAGCAGCATTGGTATCTCCAATGTCTACATTCTTACTTCCACTATTAATAGCATATACTGGTGGAAAAATGGTACACGGTGAAAGAGGAGGAGTAATCGGTGCAATAGCTACTATGGGTGTTATAGTAGGTGCTGATATTCCAATGTTTATGGGTGCAATGATAATGGGACCTTTATCAGCTTGGATAATGAAAAAATTTGACCAGGCAATAGAAGGAAAAGTTAAAGCAGGATTTGAAATGCTTGTAAACAACTTCTCATTAGGTATATTAGGTGCAATATTAGCAGCAGTTGCGCTTTTAGGTGTAACTCCACTTGTTGAAATGTTAAACTCAGCAATGGAAGCAGGGGTTAATTTCTTCGTACAGAGAGGACTTCTTCCATTAGCAAGTATACTTATAGAACCAGCAAAAGTATTATTCTTAAACAATGCAATAAATCATGGTATATTCTCTCCAATGGGAATACAGCAGGTTGAAGAAGTTGGTAAATCAATATTCTTCCTACTTGAAGCAAACCCAGGACCAGGTCTTGGAATACTTCTTGCATACTGCTTAGCAGGTAAAGGATCAGCAAAAAGTTCAGCACCAGGTGCAGTAATAATCGAATTCTTAGGTGGTATACACGAAATATACTTCCCTTACATATTAATGAATCCAATATTAATAGTAGCGGCAATAGCTGGTGGAGCAACAGGTGTATTTGTTAACCAGATGTTAGGTTCAGGATTAACAGCTCCAGCATCTCCAGGTAGTATAATAGCTATACTTGCAATGTGTCCAAAAGGTGGATACCTTCCAGTATTAGCAGGTGTTGCAGCAGCTACAGCAGTATCATTTGCAGTTGCACTACCATTATTAAAATTCGCAGGTAAAGATGCAGATTTAGAAGAATCACAGAAAAAAGTAAGTGATATGAAGTCAGAAAGCAAAGGTATAGCAGTAAATGCAGAAAAATCAGAAGTTAAATCAGCTTCAGAAGTACATAAAATAGTTTTCGCTTGTGATGCAGGTATGGGATCAAGTGCAATGGGTGCAACAGTTCTTCGTAAGAAATTAAAAGAAGCGGGAATAGAAGATATAGAAGTTGTTCATGCTCCAGTTTCTTCAATACCAGCAGATGCAGATATGGTAGTTACTCATCATGAGTTAGGAGAAAGAGCAGCTCATAGTAATCCAAATGCACAGTTAGTTCTTATACAGAACTTCTTAGGTGCTCCAGAATACGATGAAGTAGTGGCTCAGTTAAGTAAATAAAGAAAATAATGGCTGTTGCATATTTTGCAGCAGCTTTTTTTCGTCTAAGTTAAAATAATATCCCTCTTGCTCTCCAGACTTCGACGCCTCGTCCATTAAACTAACACATTTAAATGTTACGAGGCGTCTATAGATTGTCGAATTGAGAGGGGTATTTATTTTAAAAATAACCAAAGAATAATCTCTGCAAAATATTGCATACAGCCATTATTTAATAAGTAGATAATTATTTTATATAGTAGAAAAAATTCTGTTTAAAATATATAATGAATATAAGGAAATAAAAATCTGCGAAACATTTAATATTAAAAATTGTGTTTGATATATAAAATTATAATGTGTATATAAATTTGTGGGGAGTAAATTTATGATAACAGTAAGAAAATTAAAATTAACGATAATTAATGATGATGAAACAAAAAGAAATGAACAATATAAATTTATAAGAGATTCACAATATGCTCAGTATCAGGGATTAAATTTGGCTATGAGTGTATTAACAAATGCTTATTTATCTTCTAATAGAGATATAAAAAGCGATTTATTTAAGGAAACTCAAAAGAACTTAAAAAATAGTAGTCATATATTTGATGATATTACATTTGGTAAGGGTACAGATAATAAATCTCTTATAAATCAAAAGGTAAAGAAGGATTTTAATTCAGCTATAAAAAATGGACTAGCTAGAGGAGAAAGAAACATAACAAATTATAAAAGAACTTTTCCATTAATGACAAGGGGAACAGCTTTGAAATTTTCTTATAAAGATGATTGTTCAGATGAGATAATAATAAAATGGGTTAATAAAATAGTGTTTAAGGTTGTAATTGGTAGAAAAGATAAAAACTATTTAGAATTAATGCATACGTTAAATAAGGTGATTAATGGAGAATATAAAGTTGGTCAATCAAGTATATATTTTGATAAGAGTAATAAACTAATATTGAATTTAACTTTATATATACCAGAAAAGAAAGATGATGACGCTATAAATGGTAGGACTTTGGGGGTAGATTTAGGGATAAAATACCCAGCCTATGTATGTTTAAATGATGATACTTTTATACGCCAGCATATTGGAGAAAGCTTAGAGTTATCAAAACAAAGAGAGCAATTTAGAAACAGAAGAAAAAGATTACAACAACAATTAAAAAATGTAAAAGGTGGCAAGGGTAGAGAGAAGAAACTAGCAGCTTTAGACAAAGTAGCAGTATGTGAAAGAAATTTTGTTAAAACATATAATCATACTATAAGTAAAAGGATAATTGATTTTGCTAAGAAAAATAAATGCGAGTTTATAAATTTAGAACAATTAACTAAAGATGGATTTGATAATATAATTCTTAGCAATTGGAGTTATTATGAACTTCAAAATATGATAAAATATAAAGCAGATAGAGAAGGTATAAAAGTTAGATATGTTAATCCAGCATATACATCTCAAAAATGTAGTAAGTGTGGGTATATAGATAAAGAAAATAGACCTACTCAGGAAAAATTTAAATGTATTAAATGTGGTTTTGAGCTTAATGCGGATCATAATGCAGCTATCAATATTTCAAGATTGGAAGAATAATATTTATATAATTTTTAAATAATAATGGTTCTATAGGCGATTTAGCGTCTAAAGGTTGAGGGATAAGACAAAATGGTTAAGGTTTCGACCAACTAACTACTTATCCACTCGATAAACGGTAAAAACTCATACTAATATTCTTTATAGATAACGTGGTATGACATTCCAAGAATTATATAAATTGTCGACCTTAGATAATGTAAAATACCTAGGAGATAGACAAAATGAGATATTGCAATAGTTGGATCTGTTTTTTATCAAGAAGGACTATTTTTTACTTTAGAAAATATATGTTTATTTGTAGGTAGACAAATAGTATATCTGTATATGTTGCAATTGCTAGGTTTAATATATAACGTATTTGATTAGAACCATATTGGAATGTAAATATGATGGAATAGAAAAGGATGCAATGAGATTGATGCATTTGATTAGAACCATATTGGAATGTAAATATTATATTATTTTTAAGAGTTACAGTTTCTGGTTTAATTTGATTAGAACCATATTGGAATGTAAATGCATCTGTTGTTCTGCAGCTTTTTGTTCTTCTTCTGTCATTTGATTAGAACCATATTGGAATGTAAATAAGTAATTGAAAAACTCAAAGAAGTGTTTAACGTTGATTTGATTAGAACCATATTGGAATGTAAATTTAAAACAGTAAAGCCACGCATTATTTCGGGTCCCAATTTGATTAGAACCATATTGGAATGTAAATTTTGATAATCGTCGAACTTATCATCAGCATAGGTTGAATTTGATTAGAACCATATTGGAATGTAAATATAGATATTAGCAAAATTAAAAATAAAGATGATATGATTTGATTAGAACCATATTGGAATGTAAATTAGAGATTATATCGAGCAAGATAGACAAAGATATGAGGATTTGATTAGAACCATATTGGAATGTAAATCATCTTGTATTCGATACAAATAGAAGAATGGATATCATTTGATTAGAACCATATTGGAATGTAAATGTTATAGAAAACTGTAATAAAGTTATAATGAAAGTCATTTGATTAGAACCATACTGGAATGTAAATTATGTATTGCATATTGTTGACCAAGGTCCTATTGAATCTGACTAGAACTATTTTATGACAATTATGCAAATTAATATTTTTTAGCCAAGAAAACCAACATACGAAAGTTTTCTTGGCTATTATTTTAAATACTATTCCCTAGACTGCATTTGTTCTATTAATGACTGTTGTCTATATTTTCTAATTGACCAAGTTGCCAAAACAAACTCTAAGATAAATAGAACTAATACGAATAATCCCATATCAAATATAGGGAACTGATAAGGAAGTACTCTACCTGCAAAAGCTGCAGTACTTACTTTTCTACATGCGACTATAGAAATAGGAGTACCGACAATCACCGTAACAATTGTTGCAGCAAACAAGTAACATAGACCTTCAGTTACATACATTTTGTAAAGTTGTTTTTCAGTTAAACCTATAGAACGTAAAATACTATTTTCTACCTTCCTAGATATTTGATTAGATAAAGTTGTATTAATTAGATTAATAACACCAAATAAGAAAATTAACCAAGATAAAATTTGTAACCCACCAAATGAAATCTCATTAACCATTTTCTCATATTCAACTCTGTCTTTAAACTTATCCAAAGATAAATTATTACTTTCTGCAACAATATTATCTAGTGTCTTTTCTACAGATTTTTCTTTTTCAGGATCTATTACAACACTCCAAGAATAATTATAATTATCTACATTTGGAAATAATTTATTAATAGTTGATTTTGTAGTAAAGAACTGAGTTGAATCAATGGCTAATTTATCATGTCCATTTGTTACTTTAAGATGATCATAAAGACCTGAAACTGTTACTGTAATAGATTTTTCATCTAAAATTAAATTCACTTTAGAACCTACCTTTATTTCTGGAAAGCGATTGGATATAAGCTTAGCGACTAAAATACTATTAGAATCAGTAGGCATTTTCCCTTCTATAAGATAATCTTGTATTTCAGAAAAATTTTCATCAGTGATAATATCACACATTCCAGCTATACCAGAGAAAGTTTTAGAACTTGTCATCCTAGCAAAAATAGCTTCACGATCTTCAATAACATCTGTAACTCCATCAATAGATAATATTTTTTTCTTTAAATTATCATTCAAAGGATTACCTGATGAGAAAAGTTCTATTTCAGATATATCTGAATCCACATAAACTCTATAATCACTATTTGGGAAATACTGTCTTACAAATTTTTCTGGAGAACGTGTTAAGAAAACAGCTGATATAATTAAAAGTAATATACCTCCAAAGCTTAAAGAAGCTATTATAGATACCATTCTTTTCTTATCTCTTTTAAAATTTTCAACTCCCATAGAAATAGGATTTAGCTTAATATTCTTTCTCCTAGAAGTAATAGTATTATCTGAATTGAAAGAGAATGTTACTGCTTCGATAGGTGAAACTTTGGTAGCTATTTTCACTGGTTTTCTAATAGATATAGATACCATAATCCAACATACAATAATACTTAGAATAGCTGCGATTGCATACATAAGAGGATCAAATCCTTTTGGAAGCATTATATAGCAAGTTATACTGGCCATTAAAACACCTAATAATATTCCTATGCTTGCAAGCCAATGACCTTCCTTTTTAACCATTTTTCTTACTTGTTTTGAAGTAGTACCAATAGTACGAAGTTGTCCGTAATTTTGTATTTTATCATTGATAGATATACGGAAAATACTCTGTATTACTACATATCCCCCTGCTAATACAAGTATTGATATTATGAAAAGGGAAGAGAATGAAGCTCTATTTTCGTAAAATTTAAAGTAGTTTGTATTCATTGAAGGCATAGAAAGATTAAGTTTTTCAGATATTTCCTTACATTGAGTACTCATAGTATCTTTATTTAGATGAGTATCATTTTTGAAATGAACATAAGCACGATATCCTTTTTCATTATATCCATTTAGTGATTTTAATGTAGCTTTTGATATCAAGAATGAATAAGTACTTGATTTTTCATCATCTAAAGAATCAACAAGACCTACAATCTTATATTTACCTTTTAAATTTTTACTATTTAATTGTATAAAATCACCAATTTTTTTGTTTGAATTGTATTTTGATAACCAACCATTACTTACAGCAATTTCATTTTTCTTTAAAGGAATCTCGCCAGATACCAGATTTAACTGGTTTCTAGCAGTATATATCATATCTTTGTCGCAGTATACATAAGAAGCATTGTATCCGTTGCTATCACGTTCTTCACCAAAGATATAATATTCTCCAACTCTAGCAAATTCTGGAAGATTTTTTAAGTCCGTTACATTTTGCTCAGTTATATTTGTATAGCAGGCTTCATAAGTGTCTACAGCCTTATCTCGTTGTATTTTGATTAAAGATGTAGTTAGATCCATTGAAAGACATACCAAAAATGTTGATAAGACAACGGATATAATTACCATTATGTTGCGACGTTTTTCGCTTTTCATATTTTTCTTAGCTAATTTTTTTACTATGTTATTAGTATCATTTTCAAAAGGCCATTTCATAGTCATCACCTCTTTACTAACTTAATTATCTCAAGGACTCAATTATTGATAGCTCATTTTGATGTTTTAAAGACATATTAGAAATAATCAAACTTAAAAAAATAACTATTAAAGAATAAATAAAAGTAATCATTAATGGAAAATGATAGTTTAAATAACTCATTAAACTATTTTTAAGTATCATACAAACAATATATCCAACACAACCTCCAAGTATAACTGATAAAACTAACCCAGATACAACAACTATTAAAGTTTCAAAATAAACCATTTTAAATAACTGTGATTTTGACATTCCAACAGATCTCATAAGGGCAAATTCTTTTCTTCTTACCAAAACACCAGTTAAAATTGTATTTAAAAGATTCATTATAGAGAAGCAACCAATCAAAATGATTATTGATATAAGAACAAGTTTTGAACTCTGTAGAAAGTTTTCATTTTGAGAAATAGCACTAGATAAACTATTATATCCAAGCTTTGGATTTAATAATAAAATTTGCTCAATATCCTTTTCTGCTAAATTTTCAAAATTATTATCAACTTTTACAACATATTGATATATTAAATTAGCATCAGATATTCTATTCATAGAATCTACGGGGAGAATGAGCATATCTATCTTATCACCATTATTTTCAATTTTACTTTCGTCTAGGACAGCTGCTATTTCAAAATCAACATTTCTTGAAGTGTTTCCATCAAAAATTTTCAAGGTTACAATATTACCAATTTTTGCTTTGAATCCAAAATATTCTTCAAAATCAGAAGGTCTACCTACAACAATTTTATCTTTTGATGATAAATCATAATATTTAGGCAGTGATTTTTCGTTATTACATTTTTCTAATAGTGGCATATCTTCTTTATAAAAACCAATAATTTCTGCATCAGATTCATTAGATTTTAAATTATTGGAAGCAGGAAGATGTTTATCTATTTCAATTTTTTTTAATCCAGAAATTTGTTTTAACTGTTTATAAACTTCTTCTGTAAGAGGATTATTAACTTGTATTTTTTCTAATGGATTTTCTCTTAATTCAAAGTCATTGATTTTAATTACAAACTGACCTCTTTTAAAACCAGACAAAGACATTTCTCTAGCATCTATTGATGAAAGTATAGAAGAAAATCCTATAAGCAATACACCAGTAAGTGAAATAGATAATAATGTTAATAAGTTCTTTTTCTTGTAGCGTATAAGTTGATTACATGCTAAAGAAAAAGGAGTTAGTTTATTAAAATTATGTTTGTAACTTAATTGATTATTAGATTCAAATTTAGAAGCTTCTATAGGAGAAACAGTAGATGCTATTTTAGCAGGTTTTCTTATTGATATTCTAACAGTAATATAAGTTAATACTATTACAACTGGAGAAATCCACAGTAAGTTAATAAATTTAAAACCTTTAGGGATAAGTAAATATGAAAATACAACTCCCAATATTAGACCAATAGGAATTGCTATTATCGCAAGTAAGTTTCCCTCTCTATTTATAAGTTTTTTTATTTGCTTTGAAGTCATTCCAATAGTTCTAAGTTGACCATAACTTTTAATTGAATTAATAATAGATATATAAAAAATACAGTATATTACTAATACACTAGCGATTATTATGATTGCTAAACCTACTATTGCTGATAGAATCATTAAAATAGATGGTTGGCTAAGTTTGATAAAGGCTTCGTTAAAAGAAGGTGATTGATTCATATTATTATCTTTTAATATACTTAAAACTAAATTTTTAATGTCATTTGAACTAGATAAATTATTAGAATTTACTTTTAACATTACAGCTGGAGATAATTTATTCCAACCATTTAATTTATCAAAATACTTTTCAGAAACCATAGCTGCATATAATGATCTATTCGTACCTTTTGTAGATGTTTTTAAATATCCAGTTATAGTAAATTTATTATTAGTAACCTTATCTGAAAATGGAATGGTAATTTGTTCGCCTATTTTAGCATTGATATTTTGACTCGTTAAAAACTCTTTTTCAATTAATATTTCATTTTCTTTTGTAGGCATCTTACCTTCAGAGATAGATAATCCATTTAAAGCAAGACTATCCTTGTTAGAAAAGGATACATTCAATCTGTCTTTATTAAATTTTAAGCTTTCAATATGTGAAGTAAGTCCACATGATTCAACACGTATATCTTTAGATAAATTTTCAAACTGTGAATGTGTTATATTAGGAATTAAAGCATGATAAGAACCAGTTATGCTGTTTCCACCATTTTGATTCACTACGATAATTCCTGATAAAAGAAGAAGCACAGAAGAAATTAAAAAAGTAGCTAATGAAATTGCAAATATACTAAGCCTTTTCTTTAAATGATTATTTTTTAGTTGAGCATAAGAGAGCTTTTTTATAGAGTATTGCGTATCATTTTCAAAAGGCCATTTCATAAAAACACCTCCTATTCAACAATCTTTCCATCCTCAATCCTAACAATCCTATCTGCAAGCTGAGCAATATCGTTATTATGAGTAATCATAACAATAGTCTGATTAAACTTAGTACTACTATTTTTCAAAAGTCCTAAAACATCAGCACTAGTCTTACTATCAAGATTTCCAGTTGGCTCATCAGCTAAAATGATAGCAGGCTTACTTATTAACGCTCTAGCTATTGCAACACGTTGCTGCTGCCCACCAGATAGATTATTTGGCATACTTTTTAACTTATCTTCTAAACCAAGCATACCTACAATCTCGATTAAGAAGTTTTCATCAACCTTATTACCATCAAGCTCGACGGGAAGTACGATATTTTCATAAACATTAAGTATAGGAACTAGGTTATAATTCTGAAAAACAAACCCAATATTTCTGCGACGGAATATTGTAAGTTCTTCATCATTTTTATTAGCTAGGTCATCACCACGAACGATAACTGTACCAGAAGTAGGTTTGTCTAGTCCTCCAATCATATGTAGAAGAGTAGATTTACCACTTCCAGAAGTTCCAACAACTGCGACAAATTCGCCTTCTTCAACAGAAAAATTAACATCGTCTACAGCACGAGTAATATTTGGTTCAGTTCCATAATATTTTTTTAGATTTATAGTTTGTAAAATACTCATAATCAAAACTCCTTTCTATTTTTATTTACTTATATTCTAAAATCAAAATGTTACACAAATGTCCTAAATATAAATAAAAATCTCCAAAAAAGTAATAGAAATGTTACAAATTTTGGAGATTTCAAAAATAATTTATTTTATTGACATACGAATATGATTTTATTGGCGTACTGGCAGCATAATTGAAAAAATAGATCCTTTATCTACCTTGGAATTAACTTTGATATAGCCACCTTGTTTACTTATAATTTCTCTGGATAGGTATAATCCAATTCCAACACCAGGTTGGTCATGCACGTTTTCTTCTCGATAAAATCTTTTAAAAATAGTGGCTTGATTGCTTTCTGAGATTCCTTTTCCATTATCGGCAATTTTTATCTCTGCGTACATTTCATGTTTTTCTACAGATACGGAAATTTTACCACCAGGTTGAGTATATTTGACTGCATTATCCAAAATATTAAAAATAGCTTCAGATGTCCACTTGCTGTCAAAATATAGAAATAAATCATTTGGACATTCTACCGATACAAAGATATTTTTCTTTTCAGCAGAGTAGATAATTCCACTCATAGCTTGAGCTATAGTGTCGTAAATTCTATTTTTAACCTTTTTAAAATGTATAATACCTGTTTCTAAGCGAGAAGTTTTTACTAAAGCATTAATTAAAAAATCTAATTTATCTGTTTCAGTCTGTATCCCATTTAAAAATTCAACTTTATCATCATCAGATATAGGAACAGTTAGCATTGTTTCAGTAACCATTTTTAAATTGCTAATAGGAGTTTTTACTTGATGAGATATATCCGAAATTAAGGATTGTAGCTCATTTCTCTCTTTATCGAGTCTATTTTTATTTTGTTCAACTATTAAATACAATCTTGATAGATGATGATTTATTTTAGAAAACAAGGTATCCTCATCTTTTATATTAGCTGGATTATATTTACCATTGACAATATTATCTATTAAATCACATATATCAGATGTAAAAATAGATAACTTTTTGCTTAGAATTCCAACTAAACAAAACATCCAAAATATATTGCATATTACAAGTGAAAAAGTAATTATCATAACTATGGATTGTTTAGAGATAAGAAATCCAACAAAACCAATTATTAAAGTTGTTATAATTGACAAAAATTGTATGAAGTAGAATAAATTTTTGTCGCTGATATTAAATTTATTCATTACCTTCACCACCAGTCCATTGATAGCCCATACCGTATATTGTTTTTATGTAAGGTGCGCCACCATCAGATTCTATCTTGCTACGAATACGGCTAATAGAAGTAGTTAGCGTGTGTTCATCTATATACTTACCTTTGATATCCCAAAGTTTTTCTATTAAAGTCTGTCTAGTTAAGACAAGTTTTTTATTTTTACAAAATAAATTTAAAATTTTGTACTCCATTGGTGAAAGGTTTATAGAATTTCCATTTAGACTTGCTACTTGCTCAGAAAAATCTAAGAATAATCTTCCATCATCATAGATATCATTTTTAGGTTTATTTCTTGAAAGTATATTAAACATAGCTTTGATTTTTCGCTGCAATGCACTAATTACAAATGGTTTGGTAATATAATCAATTGCTCCAACTTCATATCCTCTAATCTGATCACTTTCCTGGTCGTTAGCTGTTAAAAATATTATCAAAGTTTCTTCGTGTATTGATTTTATATAATCGCATAAATCATATCCATTTCCATCGGGAAGATTTATATCTAAAATTGCTAAATCAAATTCATTTTTTTCAATTGCATCTTTTGCAGATTTTACATTGAAGATAGAAGAAACATCATATCCATCAGATGTAAGGTTATAAGTGAGCATTTTATTTAAGAATTTATCGTCTTCAACGATTAAAATTTTTCGCATAACATCACTTCCTTGAGTTTTATTTTCTATTTTAAATTATAAATGTCCGTTAATTGTTACAACAAGAAATTTTATAAAAATTATATCATTAAAATAGTTTTTGTAAAATAAGAATATTAATCTTATAAAAAGTAAATAATAAAAATGAGAATATCTTTTGTTGAATATATAAAAATGATACTAAAAAAATAAATAATAGTATCAAAAATAGAAAAAGTAATATTAAAATGATATAATTATAAATATAGGGAGAGATAAAATGAGGGAATATGATTCAGTTAGTGAAATATTATCTACTATCAAGGAGAGTGTATCAAAGGGAAAATACTTTATATCTTTAAATAAAAATAGAGGAGATAACATAGCTTTTAGAAATAAATATGAATTAAGTAGCAAAGATCAAAAGCAAATAATATTAAATTTAACAGAAGAAGACTATGAAAAAAGTGTTAGTAATTATAAGGAAGGGTATGAAAATGAAAAATTACATATATTTGGGCCTATTTTAAATCTCAAAAATGAAGAAGGAAAATCGAAAAAAGTACAAGTATATATAAAATTTAATATCATAAAAGATAATGATAATTTAGTAGTAGTTGTATCTTTTCATGAAGCAAGAAGACCTATGATACTAGCGTCTTGTAAAAATAAGTAAAGGAGAGGATGTTATGAGTTTTAGTTTTTGTGAAGAATGTAGAAAAATGGTAGAGTATAAAATTGAACATAAGGAAATTACAGAATACTTAAAGGGAAGCTGTTACACTTATAATGGTGAAATAGCAACTTGTAATGAATGTGGAGCAGAGGTTTATGTACCAGAGGTACTCGATGGAAATATGGAAAAATTGTATTCTGAATATAGAAAAAAGAATGGGATATTAAATAAAGAAGAAATAAAATTAATTCCAGAAAAGTATAAAATAAGTAAGAAAAAATTATCTCTTATGTTAGGTTGGGGAGAAGCAACATTTACGAGATATTATGATGGCAAAACACCATCAAAGAGATACTCTAAAACTTTAGAAAAAATATTAAAAAATCCAAATGAATATTTAAAAATTTTAGAGGAAAATAAAGAGAAGTTAAAGAGTAGTGAGTATTTAAAGAGTAAAGAAGCTGTTATGAATTTGATTAAATGCGAAAACGAAAAAAAGATACTTTTATTTTCTAAATATATAATAAAAAAATGTGGGGATGTAACTCCATTATCACTTCAAAAGATGCTTTATTATGTACAGGGATTTTACTATGCGTTTTTTAATTCATTTTTATTTGAGGAAGATTGTGAAGCTTGGATACACGGACCAGTTTATAAAGATGTATACGATAGATTTAAAGATTATAGATATAATCAGATAGAAAGTGAAGAAAATTTAGATGAATTACTATTTACTTCATTAGAAATATCAATATTAGATAGTGTTATAAAAAACTTTGGATGTTACAGTGGAAAAATTTTAGAAGAATTTACACATACAGAGAAACCATGGTTAGTAGCTAGAGGAAATATACCACAAAATAAAAAATCACAAAATATTATAAGTAAGGAATCGATAGGAGAATATTTTATTAGTGTAAAAAATAGATACTCAATGATTAATCCTAGTGATATAAAATACTACTCTAAAGAGATGTTTAATACATATAATTAAAAAAGGATAATATGTATTATAATAATAAATAAAAATAAAGACAAGAGAAATAACTGCTTTATAGCGACAATTCTGCAAGCGCCCCATACCTATTGATTTACATAAATAGATGGGGCGTTGAAGCCTGGAGCACAGAGCAGTTATTCTCTTGTCCTTTTCTATTATATTTTATAATTCATTAATTGTATCTCTTATATCCGTATTACATATACGCTTTATAGGATAATAGACAGCCAAAATAGAAGCTCCTACCACAAACAAGAAAATAAACACAAGTGAAGTGACAGGTAGCGTCCATTTAGCATAGGCAAAATGAGAAGAAATCAAAAAGTCGTAAATAAACTTACTAATAGGTAACCCTATAACGCATCCAATAAAACATCCACATAATGAATATGTAAATGCTTCAGATGAAATCATTCTCACTATCTGCTTATTACTAACACCTATAGCACGCATAGAGCCATACTGATTCATTCTTGCACTGACACTCATCGAAATACTATTCATAATATTTAACACAGAAACCACTATGATAACTGCTAAAAATCCGTAGATAAATAGTTTAAAAGCAAAGAAAGTAGCTGATGTGTCTTGATCTCTCATGTCATTAAAAATATATCTATTATTTAAAATATTTTCTATTGATAAAATATCTTTTTCAGAAAATGCTCTTGAAGTTTTAATCATAACTAAAGAATAATCTGACATGCCTGTAAGATTTTTAAAAACTTTATCAGATGCGATAAATGTTATTTTTCCATCTGAAACTCCATCTTGAGAAAATGGGTTAAGTTTTAATCTACCAGCTATCTCAAAGTTTTTGCCATTAAGAAGTATTTTATCTCCAATATTTACATTATTTTTATCATCTGATATTGCAAGAACATAGTTACCTTTTGAAAATAACTTGGACAAATCACTGCCTTTTTCTAATAAATCGTCTTTTTCAAGACATTCTAGGTCGAAATTTCCGTATGATATTAAATCAGATTTATTATTTACATCTAGATTTTTTCCTAAATTTGTAGGAACATCAAAAACACTTCTACGAGCAAATACTTTTTGAACGCCGTTTATCTTTTCTAATTTTGATATTAAATTTCTATCCACCGAATTAGTTCCATCTTCACTCGATATAGATAAATTATATGAATTTGAAAATTGAGGAACTATATGCTCTACAAAATCTATCAAAACTGAAAATGATAAGAATAGAATAATGCTCAATGCAAAAGATCCAGACATAATCCACATATTTTTCTTTCCAGATGTAGCATGATTAACCCCTAAAGCTGTTTCTATTTTTAAGAATCTACTATTAATAGATTTAGGTTTATTTTCTAAATTGGATGAATTTGTATTAACAGCGGTAATAGGGGAGATTTTGGATGCTTTTTTAGCAGGTGAGTTTGAAGAAATCAACACTGTCACAACTCCTAAAACAATCCCACTTATAATCCCAATATAACTTATTTTAAACATTGGTATTGTAGAAAATTCAAATCCTACAAAATATTTTAATATCCCACATAGTACCCAAGTACACAATATTCCAAGAACTAAACCTATTGGAATACCTATCTTACACCAATTTAAAGCTTCTAATCTTACAAATGTTTTTATTTGCTTTTTACTCATTCCTATACAGCTCATCATTCCAAAAAATTTTATTCTTCTCACAACTGTACTATTTATACTACTTGAAATCATGAGGATACTAGCTATAGAAACTAGTATAAATAGGAAAATAGCTACAGAGAATAAACTTTGAACCGTTGAACTATTTTTTAATAAATAGTCTATATTAAAATCAACATGAGTAGAAGCAAGATTTTCATATTCCATTCTAACTCCCATTTCAGCCATACTAAAAATAGCTGTAACTAAGAAAACAGAACAAATAATACACATTATAGTAAGTCTATTTTCTCTTTTATGTATTTTAGAAGATATAGGTATTAAACTAAGATAACTTTTCATAATTAATACCTCCCAAAATCTGTAAGAACACCGTCAGATACTTCAATTATTCTATTTGCAGCTTGTGCAATTCCATTACTGTGAGTAATCATTATAATTGTCTGTTTGTATTTTTTAGCAGCATTTTTTAATAAAGTAATAACCTCGCTGCTATTTTTAGAATCCAAGTTTCCTGTTGGTTCATCGGCTAATATTAGAGCTGGTCTAGTTATTAAAGCCCTACCAATAGCAACTCTCTGTTGTTGTCCACCAGATAACTGACTAGGAAGATGATTTCTTCTTTCAGTCAAATTTAATACAGAAAGTATTTCCTCAAGGTAGTCCATATCTGTTTTCTTATAATCCAATAAAATAGGGAAGATTATATTCTGCTCTACAGTTAGCTCTGGAATTAAATTGAAATTTTGGAAAATAAAACCTATATTTCTTCTTCTAAAGATAGTTAGTTTTTCGTTATCCATATTAAATATATCGTTTCCGTCTATAAATACCTTTCCAGATGTAGGAGTATCTATCCCTCCAAGTATATTTAGAAGAGTACTTTTACCAGATCCAGACTCTCCAACTATTGCTACAAACTCTCCTTTAGAAACAGAGAATGTAGCATCTTTTAAAGCTTCTACTTTTGTATCTCCAGCACCGTAAGTTTTAGAGATTGATTTAACTTCTAATAAATCCATATTTATCAACACCTCTCTTTATTTGATACTGAAAGTTTAACATCTAAACATTACTCAGATATTACTTCAATCCTACAATTTTGTAGGAATTGAAAAATTAATAGTGAATTTAGTGTAGTGACCTAAGCTACTATCAACCTCAATAGTCCCATTATGTTCTTCAATTATAGATTTTGCAAGGGGTAGACCAAGTCCTATGCCCTGAGTATCTTTAGAAAATCTACTTCTATAAAATCGCTTAAATATGTGATGTAAATCTTGCGGATGTATGCCACTTCCGTTGTCCTTTATAACAATTTGTATTATAGTAGGTAATTTTCTCCACTCAACATTTATGCTGTTTCCAGATTTTGTATGGTCAAATGAATTTTTTATAATATTTTCCAATGCCTCAATTAGCCAAGATTTATCACATAATATTTCCATATCATCTCCGGTAAATGTTAGAGATTTATCCTCTGATGAAGCTCTATATGAGAAGTCATTTTCTATAGAGTACATTATATCAGAAAGATTTTCTGGATTTTTTTCAAAAGCTAATGTACCAGCATCGAGTTTAGTTATTTTAAGCAAGTTTTGTACTAGGTTTTCTATTCTGTCTAATTCTTTTTCTGATAGATTTGAAAACTCTTGAATTGTATCAAGTCCATCTGCTTCACCTTGAATTATTCCGTTATAAATATTTAAACTAGCAATAGGAGTTTTTAGCTGATGAGATATATCAGAAATTGTATTCTTCAAAAATACTTTGGACTTTTCTTCATTTTTAGCATTTGCATTTAATATTGATACTATTGAATTTATCTCATGAAATAATTTGTATATGCTGCCCTCATAATTGCAATTTATTCTAGCATTTTGGTTTCCATTTATATAAGATTGAATCTGTTTGCTTGCATTATTTATGATTTTATCTTGTTTTACAAAATATTTATAGACGAGATATATCATAAGTAAGCCCATAATCAAATAATCAGCCATTATAAATAGATAAGTATTTGATTTAATACTAAATAATATAAAAAGAGCAGTTACATTAAATACAATTAGAATGAAAATAAGTTTTTTAAAAAGAGATGATATATCTTTGTCTGATAATATATTCATCATACTTTGTTTCTTATCCATAATTTAATCACCTACATTCCATTTATATCCCATTCTTCTTACAGTAACGATATTTGTAGGATTTGAAGGATCATCCTCGACTTTTTTTCTAAGTCTTCTTATATATACCGTAAGAGTACTGTTGTCTATAAAATCGTTGTTTGAATCCCAAAGTTTGCCGAGTATTTGCTCTTGAGATAGAATAATATTTGGATTTTCCATAAATAAGCAAAGTAATTTATATTCTCCAGAAGTCAAATTTAAAGTTTCTCCGTTTTTTGTAACATCTCCATTTAATAAATTTACAGAAATTCCATTTGAATTAAGTACGGTATTTTTCTGATTGAAGTCATTGCTCCTACGAAGAATAGCATTAACTTTTGATAGGAAAACAGCTAATTTAAAGGGCTTAGTAATGTAATCATCGGCACCCATATCAAGTCCCATTATTATATCAGTTTCTTCATCTGCAGCTGTTAAAAAAATTATCGGTATTTTTGAATTAAGTCGTATTTTTTCACATAGCTGATAGCCAGAGCCATCAGGAAGAGAAATATCTAAAATTGCTAGGTCGTATTTATTGTTTTGCCATAATTTTTCAGCTTCATCTATAGTTCTAGCATTGTCAACTTCATATCCTTGTTTTTTAAGCGCAAAGGATAATCCACTAATAAGGCTTAAATCATCTTCAACAAAGAAAATTTTACTCATAAAAATTCCTCCTAAATATTTATTAATGATTTTATTATATACTTGAAAAAATTATTAAACAATAAAGCAGACTAAAAAGAAGGATTTTCTATAAACCTATAGAAAATTAACAACAAGGTGGTGATATTCATGAAAAAATATAACATAGATGAAAACACTGAAGAATTAAAATATAAAAGAGGAAGATGCTTATTTGCGTTATCAATAGTGCTTGGATTTGTTGGAATTGTACTTTTAATAGTAGGGATTTTCGTTCAAAATACGAAATATGGTACACCTCTATCTGTTGTTGGAGCAATAGTCAGTATGACACTCGCATTCTTTTTAATGTATAAATCATATTCAGATATGATGGCATACGAAAGTTTGAAGATGGAGAGGGAATACGACAAGCACGAATTATATAAATTAAAATCTGTCTGCAAATATGAAGTGAAGTCAAAGCTTCTAGGGGCAGGTTTTTCTGAAGAGAATGAGTATTTAAAAAAGAAGAAGTTCTCATATTTAAAGGACTCTATAACATATTATTTTAGAATGGTGGATACTGCTAAAGTCTTTGGAAGCGTTGAGAGATATATAAAAGAGTTTGAGCTGATGGATAGAGAAGGGAATTCTTGTCTTTGTCTGTTTGTATATGTGGATCATATTACAGATGAAAATCTTGAAGATGCTAAGGAGCTTGGAAAGAGTGATATTGTTTATGAAACAGTGATAAATCCGTTTCCCCAGGATAGTTATGTGATTGTGGTTGTAGATAGAAAGACCAATGAAGGGTATTTTTTAGATATTGGTAAAAAGCATAAATCATCACTTTATTCTCATGGATGCAAGTGGATAAAGAAGATTCTGGATAACTAGAATAGCAATATAACTATAAAGATACAATGTGAGGAAGATTTATGAATAAAAATAATGAATTTAAAGAAAATGATTTAGCAGATGAAGCTAAAAAAGGAAAAAGACTATTTATAATAGCGATAATTTGCTTTTTAATAGCATTTGGATTTATACTTTGGGCTGCAATAGTTCAAGACAAGAATGTAAAAAATAGCGATATAATTGGGATTGTTGGATTTTTAGGATTTGGTGTAGCTTCTGTAATTATAATGATAAAAGCATTTCCTCTAATTCTATTGTTTGAAAGCGATAGAGTATGGAATGAATATGAGCAAAAGGAATTATATAAAATAAGCTCTGTAAATAGAAATACATTAGAAGAAAAATTAATAAATAAAAAATTTAAGCCATATAACGGATACTATAAAAGAAAGAAGTTTAGCTTTTTAAAGGACTCTATTACATATTACTTTAGATTTGTAGATACAAAAACAGTAAGTGGATGTGCAAAACGAGAGGTAAATGCATTTAAAAAAATTCATAAAAAAGAAAGAACAAGCTGTCTTTGTTTATTTGCATGTTTAGATGGATTAACTGACAGAGATTTACAAAATGTCAAGGATATTGGTAAAAAGTATATCGTACATGAAAATGTTCTAGATCCTCATCTGCGGGAAAATTATATAATTGTCGCAGTAGATAAAACTACGGGAGAAGGGTATTTCATGGATATAGGAAAGAAACATAGAATATCTATATATCATCATGGATGCAAAATGATTAAAAAAATTTTATAAAAGTTTAAAATATGGAAATACTGTTGCATTAATAATTAATATTTTGCAGCAGTATTTTTTTATTTTGTTATAATTTGGTTATTTTTTATTGATACTATCTAATCAAATAAAAGATATAAAATTTTGAAAGGATGATATATATGAAAGAATTAATATTAGAAACAAAAAACTTATCAAAAGAATATAAAAATCAAAAGGCGGTAGACAAAGTTTCACTAAACATAGAAAGAAATACAATATACGGTTTATTAGGACCAAATGGAGCAGGAAAGTCTACAATTTTAAAAATGATTGTTGGTTTATTAAAGCCTACAGATGGAGAAATAATTTTTAATGGAAATATATTGGAAAGAAAAGATTTAAAATATATAGGCTCATTGATAGAATCGCCAGCACTTTATTGGAATTTAACAGCAGAAGAAAATCTTACAGTATATACAAAATTACTCGGTATACCTAAAACTAGAATAAAAGAAGTTTTAGATATTGTAGATTTGAAAAATACAGGTAAAAAAAGAGCTTCTCAGTTTTCAATGGGAATGAAGCAGCGATTAGGGATAGCAATAGCTCTTTTAAATAATCCAAAATTATTAATCTTAGATGAACCAACAAATGGTCTAGATCCATTTGGAATTCAGGAACTTAGAAATCTTATATCTTCTTTTCCTAAAAATGGGATAACAGTTATATTATCGAGTCACATACTTTCTGAAGTATCTCAAGTTGTGGATAAAATAGCGATAATAAACGAGGGAAAGTTACTTTTTGAAGGAATGCCAGATAAGGATGAGAATTTAGAAGAGTTCTTTACAAATACAATAGTAAAAAATAAAAATATGTAAATAAAGGAGATTTATTATGAATAGAATAGAAGCAGAAATATTAAAGTATAAAAAAACTATGATGTCAAAACTAATATTGATTATACCTATATTTTTCGCAGTTTTTTCCATGGTAGTGCAAATAATAATTTCTGAAAATCCAGGAATTAAAGTGGATATGGCTTCAAAAGAGAGTTGGAAGATGTTTTTGACATTATCATTTAACTTTTGGTCTTTTATATTTATTCCTATGATATCAGCTCTTTTGACAGGATTGGTTGCAAATCAAGAAAAGAAAGTAGGAAATTACAGAGCACTTTGTTGTCATGAGATTATGCCTTTAAAAATTTGGTTCTATAAGATAATGGGGATGGTAGTGTATATGCTAATTGCAACAATAATATTTATAGCAGTAGAAGTAGTAGCAGGTTCGATAAGTGCTATAGGGAATATTTCGTTTATAAAAATATTAGTAGCTGCAATAGCTTGTTTTTTAGTATCAATATCAATTTTACCAATACAATTATTCTTTGCTACAAATTTTGGAATGATTATAAATTTAGCTGTGGGATTTGCTGGAATGTTAAGTGGTGTATTAATGGCTCCTGAAAAGTATTGGATACTTAATCCTTACTCATGGGCAACTAGACTGATGTGTCCATTGATAGGAGTTCATCCAAATGGGATAGTATTAAATCAAGGAGATCCACTATTGAATGGTGATGTAGTTGGAATAGGGATTATCCTTTCTATGATAAGTTTTTCTATATTATTATTTATGACTGGAAAATTATTTGAGAAAAAGGAATTTAGATAAGGTATAAAAGGAGAGAAAAAATGATTAGTTTTTTAGAGGTTGAATGGTTAAAAACAAGAAGAAGTTTGATAAGGTGGATTGTATTTTTATCTCCAATAATTATCTCTGGATGTGCGGTATCATATCTAATATACAGAAAAGATATTTCAAACTATACTATCTATCAAAGTTTCTTTTCTATATGGTCTGCATGTATAATTCCGATTGGAGTAGGGATTATCACTGGATACCTAATATACGAAGAAAATTTATCTAATAGTTTTAATATAATACTTAGCAATGGGATAAATAGAAAAAAATTTTACTTGGCGAAATTTTTATTTTCAATTATTGCACAGGCTGTGTGTACATTTTTAGCTGTAATTATACTATGCTTGGGAATGAATGTATTAAATTCTAATAATTTAGATATAGCTTTATTTTTAAAAGCAAGTCTATTCAGCATTATAGGAACTCTGCCAATTATGGCAATACATTTAATAATAAGCTTTATATTTGGGATGGGAGCATCTATTGGAGCTGGAATATGTGGATTTTTAGTAGCAACTTTAATTGGAACAACAGCTATAGGAGATAATATTTGGATGTTTGTACCTTGGTCTTACACTGTAAAAATGAGTATGATTCCTTATATATTACAAATGAATAATACGGAACTATTAGCACAAATACAGAGTCAAATAAATTTATTATTTTTATTGAGTATAATTTTAAGTGCAATATTCTTAATAGTCGGTGTTATTTGGTATAATAATTGTGAAATAAGAGATAATCGAGGTGACTAAATTGAGTACAATTTTAATTATAGATGATGAAAAAGATTTAGTTAAATTATTGGGAAAAAAGATAAAAGACAATGGTCATGAAGTACTTGTAGCATTTGATGGAGAAGAAGGTATAGAAAAATCAAAGTTAAATCCAGATTTAATTCTTTTAGATATAATGATGCCAAAGATAGACGGATTTGAGGTATGTCAGAAAATAAGAGATAATGTTGTTTGCCCAATTATATTTTTGAGTGCAAGACAAAGCGAAACAGACAAGATAAGGGGATTTAATCTAGGTGGAGATGATTATATTACAAAACCATTTGGACTTAGAGAACTATTAGCAAAAATAGAGGCAAATTTAAGAAGAGAAAAAAGATCTCAATATTTGAATGAAGAAAATAAAAGAAGGAAGCTATACTTTGGGAATTTATCTTTAGATATAAAAGATAGAGTGGTTGAAGTTTGTGGTAAAGATATTCCTCTTACAAAGACAGAGTATGAAATTGTAGAGCTATTGGCATTAAATGCGGGACAAGTATTCACAAAAGAGCAGATTTATGAAAAAGTTTGGGGTTATGATAAGGGCGGAGATAATACAACAGTTGTTGAGATGATAAAAAAGATAAGAAGAAAATTCTCTACAATAGATGATACAGAGCAGTATATATCTACAGTATGGGGAATAGGATATAAATGGAATAAAAGGTGAAAAATATGATAAATAGTGCATTAGATAATTCAATAAAAAAGAGAAAATCATTAGCAGCTACGTTTAGACGCTCATTTGTACTTATAGTGGTATTTAGCTTAATTTCAACAATAATCACATATCTGTTATCTATGTTATTGTTTAATTTTGCTCTTAATTCAGAGAAAATAAATCCAGCTAACTATTATGAAAATAAGATTCCAGTCATTGAGAAATATGTAGAGTCTAATGGAATAGATGTTTTAAAAAGGGATAGCGAAACGGAATTAAAGAATATTGTAAAAGGATACGATTTTTTCTATCAAGTTGTAGATATAAATAATGAAGAAAAATATACAAATTTTGATAAGAAAGTGTTCAATGATAAGAGTGAATTTCAGAAATCAATTAATAAGACAATTTCAAAAAATAATTATTATGTAAATAGTATTCCTATATTTGATAAGGAAGGAAAATTAGAGGGTGCTGTTTTGATAATGTATAAAATCAGCTTGATTGCAGCTAATAGCAATAAAATTCTCCTAAGATTTATTAGTATATTTATAATATTAGTACCGTTTTTATACATTATTTTATTCACTATTATCCTATCTAAAAAAATTGCTAAGAAAATTTCAAAGCCAATAAATATTTTGGTCGATGGGACAAATAAGATAAAAGAAAAGAATCTAGATTTTGATCTTGGTTACGACGAAGATGATGAGCTTGGAGATTTGTGTAAGGCATTTTCGGATATGAAAGATGAGTTAAAGGATTCTTTATCAAAGCAATGGCAGCTTGAACAGGATAGAGTAGAAATGGTATCTTCATTGGCTCATGATTTAAAATCTCCACTGTCTATTATGAAAATTTATTCTGAAGCGATATTGGATGATAACAATATAAACGATGATACAAAAGAGTATATTGAGGTTATAGAGAAAAATATAGATAAGAGTATATCTCTAGTCCAGCAAATGCAGTACACTTCGGAAATAGATAATTCCAAATTAGAGATAAAAGAATTAGAAATTAATATAAGAGAATTTTTGGAAGAAAAAATAGAGGAATATAAATTGAAAGCAAATCAAAAGAAGGCGAGTGTTGGTTTGTGTGTAAGTACGGATGTACCAGAAGTAATTAATGTAGATGTAGAAAAGCTTGAGAGAATATTGGATAATGTAGTATCAAATAGTATTCAATATATAGATTTTGGTGGAAAAGTAGAAGTAAGTGCTCGTTTTGAAAATGATAAAATTATTTATTCTGTAATTGATGATGGAGTAGGATTTGATAAGGAAGATATAGATAAAGCTTTTGATAGATTTTATCGTGGTGACAAAGCTAGACAAGGAGTACACTCTGGACTAGGGTTGTATATTTCAAAACAGTTATGTGATATTTTAGGTGGAGAAATAAAAATATTTAATGTAGAAAAAGGTAGTAAAATAGAATTTTCTCATAAAATATAAGATTTTATTTTAAAAATGTATTGTAAAAAAATTTGTTATATCTGAAGAAATTAACTATAATAGTAACGGGAGAAAAAATATATAGGAGGGATATAATGAGTTTATCAAATACAGAAGGATTAGAAACTAAAGAAGCCACCACAGTAGAAAAATCCAAAGAAAATAAAAATCTAATGACGGAGGGAAGTATTCTTAAAACGATACTAGTATTTTCCATTCCGTTAATACTTGGAAATCTGCTTCAGCAGATGTACAACACAGTCGATTCTATAATCGTTGGTAACTATGTAGGAAAGAATGCACTAGCAGCTGTAGGATCGAGTTCGTCTTTAATCTATCTATTAATTGCATTCAGCCAGGGAATTTCAGTAGGTTCTGGGGTAATTGTTTCACAGGCAATCGGTGCGAATAAGAAAAAGGATATTCAATTATCAATTCATACATCTATGGCAATATCAATTATATTAGGAGCCATATTATCAATTTTAGGATTTATTTTTACACCACAGATATTAAAAATGATGAATACTCCAGCGGAAGTTATGGTAGAGTCAGTAAAATATCTTAGATTATATTCATTAGGACTTATATTCAACGTTATTTACAATATGGAAGCAGGAATTTTAAATTCAGTAGGGAATTCAAAACGTTCACTACTATACTTAGGAATTGCTTCAGTAATCAATATTATATTCGATTTAATTTTCATAAGAACTTTAGGCTGGGGAGTGGAAGGAGCTGCAATAGCTACAAATATCAGCCAGGCAATAGCTTGTATTATAACACTAGGCTATTTAATGAGAGTAAACGCAAACTATAAGGTAACTCTTTCAAAGATAAAAATGCATAAAAGTGTTGCAAAAAGACTTATAAAAGTAGGACTTCCAACAGGGATACAAAATATGATGATATCACTTTCAAATGTGTTAATTCAGTCTAGTATAAATGTGTTTGGACCTATTGCAATGGCAGGGTTTGGAGCATATTTAAAAATAGATGGATTCAACATACTTCCAGTTTTAAGTTTCAGTATGGCAAGTACTACATTCACAGGTCAGAACTATGGAGCTAAGAAAGTTGAACGTGTTAAGAAGGGAATGTGGGTTGTTCTTGCAATGTGC
The DNA here is from genome assembly GCF_008151785.1 of Peptacetobacter hiranonis. Lineage (GTDB taxonomy): Bacteria > Bacillota > Clostridia > Peptostreptococcales > Peptostreptococcaceae > Peptacetobacter > Peptacetobacter hiranonis. The sequence continues at coordinate 1,430,776 of NZ_CP036523.1, read as the reverse complement.
GTTGTTTATACAATAATCACAGGTGCATTATTACTTGCATTTGCACATCAGGTTATACGGTTATTCTCTCAGGATCCAGATGTAATAGAAGCAGGAGTGCGGGCTATGAGATATTTCTGCCCATTCTATTTCTTATTAGGAATACTACACTCAGTAGCTGGAACAATAAGAGGAGTAGGAAAAACAGTACCACCGATGATAGTATTATTCTTATCTCTATGTTTATTTAGAGTTATTTGTATATTATACGTTATACCAATGACTAGCATAAATTATGTGTATATGCTTTATCCATTGTCTTGGCTAATAGGTGCAATACTAATGGTAGCTTACTTTGTAAAATCAAAACCATTAACAATAAAAGAAAGAATATAAATTTACTACTAAAAAAGAGTGAGTAAATCAAAATTTACCGAATATCTATTTTAAGAGCAGCAAAGAGTATATAGACAAAATCTTCTCCAGGCTTCGACGTGTGTGTGAGTAACATACTTTGTTGTATTTAAAATACACGTCTGCAGATTGTCGAGTGATTTTGTCTATATACTCATATGCTGTAGCTTATAAATAGCTTTGTAAAGTTTTGATTTAATCATCCTTTAGCAAGCTAGTAAATTTATAATAGAAGATTAATTTATTATTGATTTTAAGTATTTTTTTAGTATTTTACTCAAGTAGTCTTTTCCTACAGAAACATCCCCACTGTTAAGCACTTCAAGAAAAGTCGGATCTTCTATTAGCATCTCACTTAAAAATCCTAATAGTTTCCTATTCATATTAAGGTGTTCATCATCAGGAAGAAGCATTGTAATTATGCAACTAATTCCTTTAAAATACTCATTTTCAAAAGTTTCACTATCAGAAATACAAGCCGACATTCTAATATGTTTAGTACCAGATGTTTTTGTGTGGAATAGAGCAAATCCCATTTCAGGGAATACCTGAGTAGCGATTTTTTCTCGAGCAATTATATCTGATAGTATTATTTCGGAATTATCATCAGAGTCAATTAATTTATCTTTCAAAACATCTAAATATTTTTCAAAATCTATATCCTTAGAAATTGTTATTATGTTAAAATTATCCAAAATCATCTTCATCTGTTCAGTTAGATTGTGAATTAAATCTAATTGGTTATAGAAGTCTAGTCTATCCTCTGATTTATCAGCAGTTATTTCATATTTTCTTATATTTGCATCTATATTTTTTATATCTGAATCAGTTATCAATGGATTTATGAAAATGATATCGGCTCCATCAGGGACTTCCATATTTATATTTGATACAAAGAAATCTGTTTTTCTTATTGTATTTGAATCTAGGTCTCCCTTTCCGTATGTTTCTATTGATATTCTATTTCCAAATACTTTTTCTAATTTTGTTTTTATAAATCTCGAAATACCTATCCCACTTGCACAGACAACACCTACATAAACAGTTCTTTTAGATAGATTATTCTGCTCAAGTCTTACAACTGCAGCACCAAAGTGAACAGCCAAAAATCCTGTTTCAGACTCTGGAACTTTTAAATTTAATTTTTCTTCTAGCATAGCGGTTACTTTTTTACATTTTTTGAATATATCTGGATAGTCGCTTTTAATTTGGTCCAGTAGAGGGTTTCTTATAGCTAAACCATTTGTCAATCTAACTAATGTTGGCTGCATGTGTGCGATAAGTCCATCTATAAATGCGTCATCCTGTTCAAGAATGTATGAAATATCTGGATCGTATGCCTCAATCATTTCATAAACAAGAGAAACCAGAGTATTATTTCTTTTAGAGCTTTTAGAATTAGAAGTATTTTGCATTTTAGATGCCCTAATATGAAGGCATATATATGTAACTTCTATTTCTGGTATTTCTATGTCAAATTCTTTTTCAAGAGAAGATGCGATTATCACAGCAAGAGAGTAATCTCTATCGTGCTCGATATCTTCATCTAATCTACTATCTGGCTCAATTATCTCATTGTGCATTATTCTATTGATTGCGATAGTTATGTGAATTACAAGCCCAGCATAAGAGCTGTCTGTAAGGTTTGCAATCTGTTCATTGTTCAAATTTATTAAGCAAGAGATAACTCTCTTCATAATATCTGTATCTAGCAAGCTATAGATATTTTTGCTGCTCTTATTTTCTATTAATTTTATTAAGTTACTTTCTCTCATAGTGTTTTTATCGTTTTGAGTTAGTTTGTATGATGATGTGTACTCATCTATGAAAGCAGTTAATGCTTTTCTATATGCTTTTTCTTTACCTTCAAGGTAAATTCCAAAGCCTTGTTTTCTAACTAACGATAACTTAAACTTATCAAACCACTTTGCAACTTCATCAAGGTCATTGCTGACAGTTGCCTCACTTACTCCAAGCATATTTGCATAGTAGAATAATTTTTGTGGCTCGCTTTCTTTTAATAATTCTAGTATTAATTTTTTAATACGCTCATCTTTATTAGAAACATCTAAAGTATCATCTGCCATAAGTAGGGCAGTTAATTTTTCTTTGTCAGACTTATCACCCTCAATCCAAACACCAGTACCAGCTTTAGATTGGAATGATAAATTGTATTTCTTTAAAGATGATTCTATATATTCAAGCTCCCTTTGTACAGTTCTCTTGCTGACACCAACAGAATCGGCGAGATATTTAACTGAAACGGGAGAATCTTGCATCAGTAGATTTAATGTGATTTGTCCAAGTCTTGGAGAGAAATCAGAAATCATAAGCAATCAATCCTTTCTTTTAAATATTGTAAATTATTTAGTTATTATAATTAAATATAGGTCAACTTTTAACTAGTCATTGTTTTTAATTTTTTCTATTATAGCTTTATACATATTTGAATCCATGAAATTTTCTACTTCTATTATTGTAGCGTATTCGTTGTAATCCCTAGCTTTTGTAGAAATTATCTTTTGACAGATTAGTAAGTCTGCATCTTCTGGAATTTCGTCAACAGGAGATGATGAAACAGATATACCACCTAATCCGTTTTCTATAAGCATCTTTTTAAACATAGATGCAGCCATTACACTAGATCCTATTCCCGCATCACATACAAATACAATATCTTCAACATATCCAAAATCGGGCAAACTAAATACTGGCTCACTAGTAGTTTTAATACTTTCAGATGTATTATCATCAGATTCTATTTCTTTGGATTTATGTGCATCAAATTCTAATATTAAGCAAGCTGATACACAACTAACTACAGCAGAAATAACAATTCCAAATAATATTGCCATCCATTCAGAAGGAGAACACATTAGCAATATAGTTATTATTGAACCTGGTGAGATAGCTCCTCTTGCACCTACATGAAGTAGGTAAAATACAAAGTTTCCAGACATTGCACCTAAAATCAATGCAATAAGTAATTTTAGATTTGATAATACAATAGGGAAGTAAATCTCATGTATCCCACCTATTGCTTGTACTGTCATACAAGATGCAAAGTATTTTCTTCTATCCTTATTTAAAATATAAAGGGCTAAAAGAATTCCAAGTCCAGGCCCTGGATTTGTTTCTAATAAGAAAAATACAGATTTTCCAAAGTTAGCAGTATTTTCAACGCCTGCAGGAATCAAAAATCCATGGTTTATACTATTATTTAATGAAAATACTTTAAGCGTTTCTATAACTGATGTCGTAATAGGAAGTGTTTTTACATCAGATAGGTATTCAATTAAATTTGAGAAGAATAAGTCTATATATGAAAAAATAGGTGCAAATATAAAATATGTCAATGAAACTGTTATAACCCCGACAGCACCAAAAAAGATATTCTTACTTATCATTTCAAACCCTGTAAATTTATCAAATTTAATCTTTTCTTTTAAAAATCTACATAAGATTCCACAAAGCGTTCCCATAAATATAGATGCGATAAAAGATGTATATGCAGAAAAAATAGAAATTGCTAGTCCACATACAGCACCTGTAAATGCTCCAGATTCACCGCCTATTTTTTTACCTGCATAGTAGGCTAAAATAGTCGGAAGTAGATATTTATAACAAGACTGACTTACTAAAGCCATTTCTTCATTTGGAAATAGTCCTGAATTTGAAAACATCAATGAAATAAAACCAAGCATTATGAATAAAGGAAGATTTGCTGCGATTATACTACTATAAAACTTAACTCCTTTAGATAGAAGTCTTTTTAAACTATTACACTCGTTCAATAAATTCACATCCCTTAACTTTAATTTATAAATCTGTTAACTTTAATCAATTATCTTTCGTCTATAATTATACCAATAAAAGAAATTTACTTGCTTTAAAGTATATCATTAAATTTGGCACTTATCCATAGTGCCAAATAAGGACTTTGTTTGAATTGAAAATGTTATCCTGCTGGAATTATAATATAGACATAGAGATAAGGGAAACAAAAAAATAAAATAAAAAATAAAGAAAACGGAAACTTAGACTAAATATAAAATTAATGGAGGAAATAAAAATGTTATTTGGATTTGGAAAAAAGAAAAAAGCAGAGCAGGAAGCTAAAGATATAAAAAAAGAAGTTGTTGAAAAGAAACCATTATTAATGAAGGAAAACATAGTGCTAAACTGTGAAAGAATGGAAAAAAACGACACGATAAGAAAAGTTGGTCAGATACTTGTAGATTCTGGATATGTCAAAGAAGACTACATAGAAGGGATGATAGCAAGAGAGCTTACTTTCTCAACTAATATGGGGAACTGCATAGCACTTCCACATGGTACAAATGAAGTTAAGAAAGAAGTTTTAGAATCTGGGATAGCAGTTCTTACATTCCCAGAAGGAACAGACTGGGGTGGAGAAGATGTTAAGTTAGTAATTGGTATAGCTGGTGTTGGAGATGAACACTTAGAGATACTAGCAAATATAGCTACTAAATTAGTAAGCATGGAAGAAGTTGACAAATTAGTTAATGGAAACAGTGTGGATCTAATATACGATACATTTATGAAGGAGGACTAATCGATGATAGTTACAGTTACAATGAATCCAGCGATAGACAAAACTGTCGACATTGGAAAATTTGAACATGGTGGACTTAATAGAATAAAAAATGTTGAAATCGATGCCGGTGGAAAAGGAATAAATGTTTCAAAAACAATAAAAGAGCTTGGTGGAGAAACAATAGCTACAGGGTTTATAGGTGGTACTACAGGTCAGTTAATAGAAAACGTACTTAATGAAATGGGTATAAAAAACGACTTTGTAAAAATAGAAAGCCCAACTAGAACAAATACAAAACTAGTTGAAGAAGGTGGAATAGTTACAGAGTTAAATGAGCCTGGACCAGTTATAACAGAGGAAGCTATGGAAGAGCTTTTAACTAAGTTAGAAGGGTATGCATCTGAAGAAACTTTATTTGTACTTGCAGGAAGTGTTCCAGCTAGTGTTGATAAAGGAATATATGGAAAAATAGCAGATGCAGTTCACGAAAAAGGTGCAAAAGTGTTTATAGACGCTGATGGAGAATTATTTGTAAAATCTCTGGATTCTAAACCAGATTATATAAAACCTAATAATGTAGAACTTGCAGAATTCTTCGGTGTAGAAGGAGATATAACAGTTGAAGATACTGTAGGTATGGCTAAAAAGTTAATGGCTAGAGGAATTGAGCATATAGCTGTATCTATGGGAAAAGATGGCGCAGTATTTGTATCTAATGAAGAAAAATTCAAATGCAAGGGATTAAAGGTCAAAACATATTCTACAGTAGGTGCTGGAGATGCAATGGTTGCAGCTATTTCTTATGGAGTAGAGAAGGGACTTTCTTATAGAGAAGCAGCAAAACTAGGTGTTGCAACTTCTGCAGGTGCCGTTACTACTATAGGAACAAAACCACCTACAAGAGAAGTTGTAGATGAACTTTTAGCACAGGTTGAATGTGAAGAAATATAGCATATTAATAACAAAAAATTATAGATAAAAACTTAGGAGGAATTTGAAAATGAAAACAAGAGCAGTACGTATGTATGGGAAAGAAGATTTAAGATTAGAAGAGTTTGAATTACCAAAAATAAAAGACGATGAAATATTAGTTAAAGTAATGAGTGACAGTATATGTATGTCTACATATAAATTAGTTGAACAGGGTAAAAAACATAAAAGAGCTCCTCAGAATATAGATACAAACCCAGTAATAGTTGGACATGAATTTGCAGGGGTTATAGTTGAAGTTGGTGAAAAATGGAAAGATCAGTTTAAACCAGGGCAGAAATTTGCTCAGCAGCCAGCATTAAACTACAAAGGAAGACTAGATTCTCCAGGATATTCTTATGAATTCTGCGGTGGTGCTTGTACTTACTGCATAATGCCTCACGAAGTTATGGAACTTGGATGCCTTCTTAACTACGATGGAGATTCATTCTTTGAAGCATCATTAGGAGAACCAATGAGCTGTATAATAGGTGGATACCATGCAAATTACCACACAAATAAGAAAAACTACAACCACGCTATGGGTACAAAAGTAGACGGTAATATATTAATAATGGGTGGATGTGGTCCAATGGGACTTGGTGCAGTTAGCTACGGACTACAGTTCGAAAATAAACCTAAGAGAATAGTAGTTACTGATATAAGTGATGACAGAATAGAAAGAGCAAAATCTGTTATACCTGAAGAAAAAGGTGCAGAAAAAGGAATAGAATTAAAATATGTAAACACTGCTAAAATGGAAGATCCAATAAAAGAATTAATGGATTTAACAGAAGGTCATGGATTTGATGACGTATTTGTATATGTTCCAATAAAAGAAGTTGCAGAAATGGGAGATAAATTATTAGCATTTGACGGATGTATGAACTTCTTCGCTGGACCAACAAACAACCAGTTCAGTGCTGAAATAAACTTATACAACTGCCACTACACAAGTACTCATATATTAGGTACAACAGGTGGAAACAATGACGACCTTATAGAAGCTAATGACTTAGCAGCTAAAGGTTTAATAGAACCAGCAGTTATGGTTACTCATGTAGGTGGAATAGATAGTATAGCAGATGCTACTCTTAACTTACCAAATATACCAGGTGGTAAAAAACTTACTTATACTCAGATAGATATGCCTCTTACTGCAATAGATGATTTTGAAGAATTAGGAAAAACTAATCCACTATTTGCTAAACTTGATGCAAGTTGTAAAGCTCATAGAGGGTTATGGAATGCAGAAGCAGAAAAAATATTATTTGACCACTTTGGTGTAGAATATTAAGCCTCTATTCAAATTTTTATAAATAGACTGTGAGTTTTGTTGTTTTGTTCATAGTCAAAATTCTATCTAATATGATGCCGCTTCGAAAAAAGTTTTTGAGGCGGCATTTCTTGTTGATGAAAATAATATGAATTATGTTATACTTTATATTAAGTGGAATTATAATAATTTTTATTTTTTTTATTTTATAAGGAGAAGAAAAATGATAGTAACAGTATCTTTTAATCCTGCTATTGACCAGACGATAGATGTTAAAAACTATGAATATGCAGGTGTGAACAGAATAGAGCATTTTGAAGTAGATGCGGGTGGAAAAGGAATTAACGTAGCTAAAAACTTAAAGATTTTAGGTGAGGAGCCCATAGCTCTCGGATTTATTGGAGGTAGAACTGGTCAAACATTTAAAGAGATGATTAGTAATCTACAGATAAGAAATGATTTTACTTATATCTATGGAGAAACTAGAATTAATACAAAAATTATAGAGGAAGACGGAACTATAACTGAGTTTAATGCAGTAGGTCCTGAAATTTTACAAGACCGTATTAATGAGCTTATGATAAAAATAGACGGATATGCTACAGAAAATACATTATTTGTAATATCTGGAAAAGTTCCTCCAGGAGTAGATGCAAATGTGTTTAAGAATATTATCAAATTAGCTCATAATAGAGGCTCTAAGGTAGCAGTAGACTCAGCAGGTGCATTATTTTCTAAGGCAGTTGAAGAAAAGCCAGAGATTATAAAAGTTAAGCTAAAAGATATAGAGAGAGTTCATGAAAAAGAAAATATGAACGACGAAGAAATAGTAGAAGTAGTAAAAAAATACATAAACGATGGAATAAAATACGCTGCTATATCTATGGGTGAAAGAGGAGCAATTTTTGCAAATAGCGATGAAGTTTTCAAATGTAGTTTTGCAAAAGTTAAGACTCATTCTACTGTGGGTGCTAGTGATGCGCTTTTAGCAGGATTAGTTTACGGTATAGAAAATAGACTAGAGTTTGAAAAAACTGCTAAATTGGCTACAGCTATGTCTGTTGGTGCTGTTATGACAATAGGAACAAAACCATCATCAAAAGAGATGATTAAAAAATTATATGAAGATATAAATATAACAAAATTTTAATTTTATCTTAGAAATATTACTAAAAAATGTGGGATTTTTAATTGTGAAAAAAGAAATTATATAAATTTATATGTGAAAAAATCGTGAATTTTAAGTTGGCTAGAGAGTAGTCATAGACACGTATTGAATTGGTTTAATTGTGTAAAATTTTTTAAAAAAATTAAAAACTTGTTATTCTAAAAAGAAAATTTACTATTGACAGTGAAGTTTTTAGATGATAAAGTTTAATCATCAACTTAATATTATCATTAAATGATAGAGGCGCGGTATTTATCAGTACATAATAACTTAAGCAGGGCAGCTGTTATTATTGAAAGGAAATATCGCCGAAGTTCAGGCTTTGCACCAGGGTCTGTTCTGGGGTATCGTAGAATATGCGATACACTGTCACATCGAGTGGAGCGCTATCTTGGTTAGATAAAAGGACTTTCCTTTTTATATTGTAAATACAGCCATAAATGCTATATTCTTTGTGATATATCATTTGTGGTTTTTTTATTGTTTAAAAGGGGGAGGATTTATAAATGAAAAATTCTAGAAGAAAAATATTTAGAATTATGACGATGTGTCTTATGATTGTCATGATGATGTCAGTAACAGTATTTGCGGAAGGAGAAGCAACTGAGTATGTACCAAAATTATACTCTACAGTTTGGGCACTTGTTCCGCCAGTAGTTGCAATAACACTAGCACTTATAACAAAAGAAGTTTATAGTTCATTATTCGTAGGTATAGCAGTTGGTGGTATATTCTACGGAGGTGGAAATTTTGAAAGAACAATAACACATGTATTAAACGACGGACTTATAGGAGTTCTTTCAGATCCATACAATGTTGGAATATTAATATTCCTAGTTATTTTAGGAGCTATGGTAAGTTTAATGAACAGAGCAGGAGGTTCTGCTGCATTTGGTAGATGGGCAAGCCAGCATATAAAAACAAGAGTTGGTGCTCAGATAACTACTATAATATTAGGATGTTTAATATTCATAGATGACTACTTCAACTGTTTAACAGTAGGCAGTGTTATGAGACCTATAACAGATAAACACAATGTATCTAGAGCTAAATTAGCTTACTTAATAGATTCAACTGCCGCTCCAATATGTATAATCGCGCCAATATCATCTTGGGCAGCTGCAGTAACTGGGTTTGTTCCTGGTGAAGATGGTCTTTCAGTATTCGTTCAGGCGATACCATTTAACTTCTACGCATTATTTACAATAATAATGATGTTAGGTTTAGTTCTTTTAAAAGTGGACTACGGCCCAATGAAATTACACGAAGATAATGCTAAAAAAGGTGATCTATTCACAACAGGAGCAAGACCATATGCTTACAATGAAGAAGTAAAAGAAAATACAAAAGGTCATGTTTTAGATCTTTTAATACCAATAGCTTCACTTATAGTATTCTGTGTAATAGGTATGATATACACAGGTGGGTTCTTCAGTGGAGAAAGTATAGTAACAGCATTCTCAAATGCAGATGCTTCAGTTGGTTTAGCACTAGGAAGTTTCTTCGCATTAGTTGTTACAATAGTACTTTATGTATGTAGAAAAGCTCTTACATTTAAAGAATGTATGGACTGTATACCAGAAGGATTCAAATCAATGGTTCCAGCAATAATGATATTAACATTTGCTTGGTCATTAAAAGCTATGACAGATAGTTTAGGAGCAGCACCATTTGTTGAAGGTATAATGAAAGGTAATGCACAGGCTCTAATGAACTTCTTACCAGCAGTTATATTCTTAGTTGGATGTTTCTTAGCATTTGCTACAGGTACATCTTGGGGAACATTTGGTATACTTATACCAATAGTTGTTGGAGTATTTGCTAATGACCATCAGATGATGATAATAGCTATATCAGCTTGTATGGCAGGGGCTGTATGTGGAGACCACTGTTCACCAATATCAGATACTACAATAATGGCATCTGCTGGTTCTCAGAGTGACCACGTTAACCACGTTTCAACTCAGATACCATACGCTGCAACAGTAGCTGTTATATCTTGTATAACTTATATAATAGCAGGATTTACAAAATCAGCAGCAATATCATTAGGATTTGGTTTAATAGCTGTTTTAGGAACTTTAGCTTTTATAAAAAGCAGAGAAAAAGCAAATGGAACTTATGTAGAATAAAACCACGATTAGATATACGATTGAATTCAGATAAGATTAAAGTTGATGAGAGTTTGATTGTTAATAAGCTTGTTGCAATTTTTTAATTGATTTATTGATTAAGAAATGTAAAAATAAATGATTCACTAACCAAAAAGAACCGATAGAACTGGGAACTCTATCGGTTCTTTTTATGTATATTTATAGTATGAGGGTTGTCATTCTTCTTTAAATATATCATTCCCCTCTCCAGGCTTCAGCTACGGTTTAACCTCCGCTTGCAGATTGTTGAGGGGATACGATATATTTAAAGAAGAATGACAACCCTTATATTATAAAATATACATAAATAATAACCTTCAATCGTTTTGGTGTAGTTAATACTAGCATGAACCACTTTTAGATTATAGGGATATATGTTTAAATAGAAATATTTTTGTTTTAAATGAATAATTATTTTTTTATTGGGAATATAGATATTAAAAAGGGGAGATTGTAATGAAAAGAAAGGTTAAGACTACAGTAAAAGGATTTAGAGCTATAGATGGTGCAGGTGTAAGTTTGGTAAGAGTTTTGGGAAGGGATACTGTTAAGGAGTTTGATCCAATTTTGATGTTGGATTCGTTTGATAGTATAAATCCGGAAGATTATATAGCAGGTTTTCCAATGCACCCACATAGAGGTATTGAAACTATAAGTTATGTTTCCAGTGGAAAGATGAAGCACAGAGATAGTTTAGGCAATGAAGATACAGTGTCTAGTGGAGAGGTTCAATGGATGAACTCAGGTTCTGGAATACTTCACGAGGAGCAAATACCAGAATCAGATAGGCTTTTGGGAGTGCAGCTTTGGTTGAATTTACCTAAAGACGATAAGATGAGTAAACCAAGTTACAATAGTATAAAAAAAGAAGGTATAAAAGAGATTGATATAGATGGTGGAAAGATAAGACTTTTGGCCGGAGATTATAACGAATTCAGTGGTTATAAGGGAGAACATCTACCTTTAAATTACTACGATATACATTTAGATGAAAATGCTGAAATAACTTTAAATATGGATGAAAATGAATCTGTGATGTTATTTACACTTCTTGGAGATGTGTATGTAGAAGGTGAGTTTGTTGAAGAAAAAACAGCTGTTAAATTGACAGAAGGAAGTAGTCTTTATATAAAAAATGGAGATAAAAAAGCACAAGTTCTTTATATAAGTTCAAAGGCTTTAAATGAGCCTATATCTTGGGCTGGACCTATAGTTATGAATTCTAAAGAAGAAATTAAAAAAGCTTTAGATGATTTAAATAAAGGTACATTTATAAAAGAACAATTAGAGTATTAAATTTAAATAATTTATCAAATATAAATAAATTATTTAAGATAAAAAGGAGAGATTATTATGATAAGAATAGAATATCAAGCAGATAAAAATAGAGCAATTGCTTTAGATACAGATAAAGAAGATAAGAGAGTAGGAAAGATAAAATACGTTGAGCAGGACGGAAATTGGGTTGTAAATAGTACTTTTGTTCGTCCAGATTATGCAGGTCATGGAATAGCAGGTCTTTTATTAGCTGAAATAGTTAAGCAAGCTAGGGAAAAAGGTGTTAAAATAGTACCTGAGTGCTCTTATGTTGAGCATACTTTTGAGAAAAGAGAAGAATATGCTGATGTTTGGGCAAAATAAGTATTTGAGAGGTAAAGTATTATAAATGAAATTGAATGAATTTGATAAACAGCGAGCTGAGGAATTAAAGGGAAATTTGAATGCTGTTGTGTTTGATATGGATGGTCTTATGTTTAACACAGAGTGGCTTATAAAGTATTGTTGGGATGTTACAGGAAAAGAAATGGGATATGATAACTTTGGAGATAATATATACAATACTTTAGGTATGAACTACAACAGAAGAAGAGAGTATTTTTTAGATAAATACGGAGAAGACTTTGATTTTGAAGGTTTTACGGATAGATATAGAGAGGTATCAGCCGATTATTTAGCAAAAAATGGAACTCCGGTTAAGAAGGGGTTAATTAATATTTTAGAGTTTTTAAAAGAAAATAAAATAAAAATGGCTGTTGCTACATCTTCTAGTAGAAAGTATGCTATGTCAAAAATATACGATGTAGGTATTGGAGGATACTTTGATACGATAATTTGTGGTGATATGGTGACTAAATCAAAGCCAGATCCACAGATTTATAATATGGCATGTGATGGATTAGGTGTTGATTATACAAGTTGTATAGCATTTGAAGATTCTCCAAATGGGATAAGATCAGCATATGCAGCTGGAATAAATCCGATAATGATTCCGGATTTATTGGCTGATGCACCAGAAGAAGTGGAAGAGATGATAGTTGCAAAGCTAGAGGATTTGGATGAAGCGATAAAATTTTTAAAGAATATTTTAGAAAAATAAAAAATAAGCCTCCTAAGACATCAGTCAAAGGAGGCATTTTTTATTTTTGTTCTTCTTTGTCGTCATTTCCATATAGGAACATAGGTACAGAGTTGAATATATGTTTATCTCCAACTACTAGTAAAGTATCTCCCTCCATAAATTCTATATATGGCCCAGGAGAAATTATAAGTTCGTCGTTTCTCTTGATTGCTACTATTGTACCACCAGTATTCTGCCAGAACTTAGTTTTTCCAGCATCCTGACCGATATACTTACATTCTTTAGTAAGCACAAACTGAGCAGGAACAAGAGGATTTATTATCTCTAGTCTGTTTGAATAATCTAAGATTTTATTGATTGTATCTAGAATATTGTCTTCGATTTTAGATTTTGCATCTAGAAGATCGTACAAGTCTGACTTATAAGATGAGATATTTGTAAGGTCCTGATATTTTTTAATAAAAGAAGATGCTTTAGCAGATGAAAGTACTATAACACCCTTTCCTTTAATACTTTTGACAACACCTATGTCTTCAAGTATTTTCACAGAACGTCTAACTGTTTCTGGAGATACATTGTATTTTCCAGCTAGAACAGAACGACCATATAAAATTGAATTTTCTTCTACTTCACCTGTATATATCTTATTTGCTATATCTAGAGCGATTTTCTGATATATCGGCATTGTGTAATTACTATCCATTAAATCACCCACTTTTAAATAATTATAATACTTCTATTTTATAATATTTTAACAAATTTGTCTAGCTATTGGCAACAAATAAAAATGTAACTATGTAAATATTTTAAAATAAAAAAGGCGAAATAATAGAAAATATAAAAAATTCGTATTAAATCGCCTTCAAAAAATTAATATTTAAATGTTCAATAGTTTAGAGTATATACTATTTTTCAGCAGCAACTACACTCATTTCAACAAGTAGATGTTCTCTAGCAAGTCTAGCTTCAACACAAGCTCTAGCTGGTTCGTGTCCTTCTTCTACCCATGCATCCCAAACAGAGTTCATCTGTTCGAAGTCTTTCATATCTCTTAAGTATATTGTTACAGAAAGGATATGTTTTTTATCTGATCCGTAGTTTTCTAATAATTCTTCAACTTTAGCAAGAACACCTTTAGTCTGTTCTATTATATCTCCTTCTCCGCAAGTCTGTCCGCATAGATATATAGTATCTTTGTGTTTTACAACTCTGCTCATTCTTCCAGTGCCTTCAAATCTTTTTATTGACATAATTTCATCCTCCTTAAAATAATATGCTATAAAATTATAATATATATGTTAAAAATAATCTAGTCCAAGAATAAAAAATAATAAACTAATAAACAAAAAATAATTGAGAAAAATAAATTTAAATTGTATTTAATTGAGAAAAATTATCGTGGAAAACGATGTTTGACAATATTTAGCGCATAAATCTTAAAAGTTAAAAAAATTGTGTAACTTGACATTAAAGAGGGTAAAATATAAACTAATAAAGGAGTTTGATTTTAATATATAGTTTTATTATTTTAAAAGAGTAATTTATAATTTTATTTCAAAATAATAAATTATAATATCAAACTAATTAGATTTGAGATTATTTAAAAGGGATTAAAATATAATTTTAAAGAGGAGGAATAGTATGGAATCAAGTAACAGATTAAAAGGTGTATTCTTTATAATACTATCTGCAGCTGGGTTTGCGGGAATGTCTGCTTTTGTAAAATTAGCAGGTGATTTACCAAGTTTTCAGAAAGTATTTTTCAGAAATTTAGTGTCTACAGTAATGGCACTTTATCTAATAATAAAACATAAGGGAAGTTTTACAGGGAAGAAGGAAAATAGAAAGCTTTTACTTATGAGATCATTATTTGGAACTTTAGGAGTGATATTCAACTTCTATGCGATAGATAAGCTAATACTATCAGATGCTAATATGTTAAACAAGATAAGCCCATTCTTAGTGGTTATTTTAAGTGCAGTATTCTTAAAGGAAAAAATAAATACAAAACAGATTTCGATGATAATCATAGCTTTTATAGGAGCTTTATTTATAATTAAGCCTACATTTAGTGTTCAGGTAATACCATATTTGATAGGAATACTTGGAGCAATTTGTGCAGCATCTGCGTACACTTGCCTTAGAGCAATAGGAAATAAAGAAGACTATTATACAATAGTATTCTTCTTCTCAGTATTTTCTATAGTTTCTATACTGCCAATAGTGGTTATGGTTTATGAGCCGATGACATTAATGCAGCTTGTGTATATGCTTATGGCTGGTGTATGTGCTAGTATAGGTCAGTTTGGGATAACACTGGCATATAGATTTGCTCCAGCAAAAGAGATTTCTATATTCGATTATACAAATATAATATTCTCAGCAATTTTAAGTATAGTTATATTTGGTGCGTATCCAGATAGATGGAGTATTTTAGGATACTGTATAGTATTTGCTGCTGCGCTTTATATGTTTATGTATAATAGAAAGCTTGATAGAGAAGAAAGAGCAAAACTTGAGAATAAATCTATGAAGTGCAGTTAGATTCAATAATAGCTAATGTAGAATTAGCAGAAGAAATTTGCTACAAATAAAATATAAGAATTAATTTTTATAAAAGGGAGATATTCTTAAATAAAAGAAAATCTCCTTTTTTAAAGCATATTTTTAATAAAATTTATAATGCTATTGATAAAATCTATAAAATAAATAGAAATTGTTTATCAATAAATTTTTTTAAAAACCTTAACAAAATTATCACAAATGAATTATAATAATAAGAGAAAAGTCAAAAAATTTATAAAATAAAAATATGGGGAGATGGAAAAAATGGGAAAATATAATTTTGACGAATATGTAGAAAGAAGAAATACAAACTGTACAAAATGGGACAATCTTGATAAGACTTTCCCAAGAGCTAAAAAAGACTCTATACCTATGTGGATAGCAGATATGGACTTTGCTGTTGCGGATCCTATAATTGAATCAGTACATAGAGTAGCAGATAGAAAAGTATTTGGATATAGCACAAGAGAAACAGATGAATTTTATAACGCTGTTTTAGGTTGGTACAAGAGAAGATTCGATTGGGAATTAGACAGAGAATCTATAATGTTCTGTGGAGGAGTAGTTCCTGCAGTAGCACTTTTAATAAGATTATTAACTGAAGAAGGAAATGGTGTAATTATACAGAGACCAGTTTACTACCCATTCACAAATAAGATAAAAGAGAACAATAGAAAAGTTGTAAACAACCCTCTTATATACAAAAATGGTAAATACACTATGAACTTTGAAGATTTAGAAGAAAAAGCAGCAGATCCTAATAATAAATTAATGATACTTTGCTCACCTCACAACCCAGTAGGTAGAGTATGGACTGAAGAAGAGCTTAAAAAAGTTGTTGAAATATGTAAAAAACATGATGTCTTTATAATAGCTGACGAAATACACAATGATTTAGTAAGAAAAGGACATAAACACATAAATCTACAGAAATTATGCCCAGAATATAAAGAACACATAGTTACTTGTCTAGCAGCTAGTAAGACATTCAACCTTGCTGGTATGCAGATGTCAAATATAATAATAAACACTCCAGAGCTTAGAGAAGCTTGGTTAAAAGAAGTTCCAAAGAGTGGAGCACAGCACAATCCTAACCCATTCTCAATAGAAGCAGTAATCGCTGCATACAATGAAAGTGAAGATTGGTTAGATGAATTAATAGAATACTTAGATTCAAATGCTAAATATGTAGAAGAATTCGTTAAAGAAAACCTTCCAAAAGTTAAAGTAACTCCATTAGAAGGAACATACTTAATGTGGTTAGACTTCAATGAATATGGAATAAGTGCTGACGAATTAGAAACAATAATGCTTGAAGAAGCTGGATTAATATTCGACGAAGGTACAATGTTCGGTGAAGAAGGAAGCGGATTTGAAAGAATAAACATAGCTTGCCCAAGATGTATATTAGAAGAATGTATGAAGAGAATACACGAATCTTTTAAAGATAGATAATTAAGCTTTGGGAAGATATAAATAGGGGATAGGCCTTTAATTTTTTAAAAGGCGGAAAATATGGAAACTATAAGAGTAATAAAAAAGCTAAATAGAAATATGAAAATGTTCTTGATTGTAAATCTGATTGAATGTTTTGTTATGGGAGTTTTCAATACATTTGTCGGAATATATCTGAAAGAAATTGGGTATGGAGAACATTTTGTAGGATATGTATTATCCATAAATACGTTGGTTATTGCGTTTGGCTCTGTTTTTAGTGCATATCTATTGGAAAAAATAGGTAGAAGATACAGTTTTATGCTAGGATTTTTATTTACTGCAGCTGGTAGTATAGGAATTATCTTTGTTCATAGCAAGATACTGATACTTCTTATGTCTGTTGCTGTAGGGTTTGGTCTTAGTGTAAGGGCGACTGAAGAGGGAATGTTTATAACCGAAAATACTCCTGAGGAAAATAGGGTTGCTGTTTTCAGCCTTAGTTATGTAATCTACAACTTAGGATATGTTTTGGCTACATTTTTAGGTGGAGTAATTTCATCTTATATGGCTCACGTTGTCGATTCAAAAACAGCAGTTCAGATAATTTTCGTAATATCTACATTTATGTCTTTAATAGCGATAATTCCTATAGCGCTTATGAAAGATCCTAAAAACCATGTTCCTAGAGATATGAAGGGATGTTTTAAGGCTTATAAGAATATAATGAAGAAAAATGTAATAGCATTTATGATTTATTACGGAATTATTGGAGTTGGAGCAGGTCTTGTTGTTCCATTCTTCAGTATATATCTAAAATACAGTATGAATATAAGTGATGCCGTTGTAGGTAGTATTTTATCTATATCCCAGTTTGGATGTATCGTCGGTGGTATGGTTATACCATTTTTAGTATCGAGAATGGGAAGAGCCAGAACGGTTATATTCTGCCAGCTTATATCAATACCGTTTCTACTATCAATAATGTTCCCTCAAGGGCTTATAATGCTTACAATAGCTTTCTTTATGAGAAATGGTCTTATGAATATGGCTACACCTGTTATGCAAAATCTTGAGATGGACCTTATTGAAGAGGATGAAAGAACAAACTTAAGTAGCTTGGCTGCAGTTATTCAAAATCTTAGTAGAGCAGTGGGAATAACTGCTGGTGGATTCATAATGGAGCATATTTCATATAATGCACCATATTTTGTAACTGTTGTACTGTATGTGATAGGAGTACTAATATTTAGAAGTATTTATAAAAGTGATTTAATAGGAAAGAAATAATAAAAGGTGCTGTTGCAAATATGCAACAGCACCTTTTTAGGGATATAATTAATTGGTTTTATAGTTAAGTATGTGAGAATACCTACTAACAAGTTTAAGTTTTGAATTTTATTCAAATATTTTTAAATATTCTCCGTAGCCTTCTTTTTCCATATCTTCTTTAGGTATGAATTTAAGTGATGCAGAGTTTATGCAGTATCTAAGTCCTCCAAGCTCTTCTGGACCGTCATCAAATACGTGTCCTAAGTGAGAGTTTGATACTCTACTTCTTACCTCAGTTCTAAGCATTCCCATAGAGAAGTCAGTTCTTTCTGATAGAGAGTTGTTTTCTACAGGTTTAGAGAATGCTGGCCAACCACAACCGCTTTCAAATTTGTCTTTAGAAGAGAATAATACTTCTCCACCAACGACATCTACATATATTCCTTCTTCAAAGTTGTTGAAGTAGTCATTTTCAAATGGACACTCAGTCATATCATTCTGAGTAACTTCAAACTGAATATCAGTAAGTTTTTCTTTTAATTCGTCCCTATCAGGTCTACTTCCATCCCAAAACGCCTTAACGAAATTGTATCTTCCAGAATTTTTGTAGTACATATTATAATGTTTAGGCTGTTTTTTGTAGTAATTCTGATGCTCTGGTTCTGCATTGTAGAATGTAGTAGCATCAATTATTTCAACTGATATAGGTCTATCAAATCTTTTGCTTTCATCTAATTCTTTTTTAGACTGTTCAGCTATTTTTCTCTGTTCTTCATCGTGAACAAATATAGCTGGTCTGTACTGAGGACCTCTGTCGACAAACTGACCATTAGAATCAGTTGGATCTATCTGTTTCCAGAACACATCTAATATGTCAGCATAATCTATTAGAGAATCATCATAAGTTATTTCAATAGCTTCGTAATGTCCTGTAGTTCCGCCGCACACTTCTTTGTATGTAGGGTTTTCTGTTTCACCACCAGTGTATCCAGAAATAACCTCAAGTATTCCATCATATTTAGAGAATGGTTTGACCATACACCAAAAACATCCTCCTGCAAATGTAGCTTTTTTTATCATATATTTACACATCCTTTGTAATCGTAATTATTAATATACAAGACAAATTGTAATTTATCTTGAAAACTTTAAAATTATCTTATATAAGATATATTCCCAATGAAAATGTTTTTAAACAGGAAAAATAGAAATTGTTTAAATTTTATCTTCTTTAAATAAAGATGTTTTTATTTTTAATAAATGATATAATATTATTATTGAAATTACAGAAAACTATGAAAAAAGAAACATTAAAGAAAGAGATGAAAAAATGGAAAAATTATACTACACAGATAGATATAAAACAGAATTCGATGCAAAAGTTGTCGATGTAATAGAAAGAGAAGGAAAATACCTAGTAGAATTAGATCAGACTGCATTTTTCCCAGGTGGTGGCGGACAGTTTTGTGATAAGGGTACGTTAAACGGAATAGAAGTTGTAGATATGCTTGAGGAAAATGGAAAGGTCTATCATATAATAGAAGAAAATTTATCTGAAAATCAGGTAAAAGGAGCTATAGACTGGGATAGAAGAGAAGATGGAATGCACCAGCATTTTGGGCAGCATGTACTTTCTGGATGCTTCTTTACAAAATACAATAGAAACACTTGTGGATTCCATTTAGGTGAGGATATAAGCACAGTTGATATAGAGGGTGAGTTTACGGATGAGATGCTTTTAGAAGTTGAAAAAATGGCAAATGATGTAATTCGCCAAAATATACACGTCGATATATTTGTGCCTTCAAAAGACGAATTAGAGGATACATGGACTAGAAGAAAGCTTCCAGATACAGCTGAGGAGATAAGAATTGTTAGAATAGGTGATTTAGATACGAATGCTTGTTGTGGATGCCACCCAGAATACACAGGAGAACTAAAACTTTTAAAAATAAAAAGAACAGAAAAATGTAGAAATGCTACAAGAGTAGAGTTCTTGGCTGGAAAAAGAGCAGTTGACTATGTATTAAAAAGAGATGCTGTTATGACAAGTCTTTGTAAGCATCTTAGCTGCAATGAAGAAAATATAGAAAAATGCGTTAAAAATATTGAAGAAAAATGCGATGAAATTATACATCAGAAAAATATGCTAGAAGATGAGTTATTGGATTATAGAATTAAAGAATTAGTTGAAAAAGCTGAGCTTGTAGACGATATAAAACTTATAAAGGCTGTATTTAAAGATAAAGACAGTAGATATTTAAACAAAATGGTTAAGAAAATTACAGAAAATGAAAAAATGGCTGTTATGTTTTTAAATGAAGTTTCAAATAGGATAAATGTTGTATTTGCATACACTGAAGATATAGACGGACCTAGTATGTCAGATATATTAAGAAGTAATATCTCCATTATAGAAGGAAAAGGTGGAGGAAGTAGATACTCAGCACAGGGTGGTGGAGTAAACAACGGCAAATCAGATGAATTTATCGAAAAATCTTGTAAGATGTTTTTAGCTCATTTTGAGTAGTTTTAATTGGGAAGGTGGAATTTTAAAATGGAAAATTTAACAACTATTATGTATGTATTTTTAGGGTTGGATGTATTATCAATAGGAATTATGTTTTTATTGAAAAATCTTGGATCAAATAAGCTTGTTTTTAATGCAATAGGGCTATATATGTTTGTTCTATGCGTACTTTTATTCTCAGTTGTGCCAAGTTCAAATATAGTGTTTAAGTTAATTTCAGCAGCGTTATTTGTTCCAGGTGTAATAGCGTTTGTTATGAAGGATAAGGATTTTGGAAAAGCAAGAATACTTATGACTATAACCATGATATTATCTACAGTAGGATTATTTATGGTTAGATAATTAAATAAAAAGGGGCTGTTGTATAAATTTGCAATAGTCCCTTTTTAGTATAATCTTTTATAAATTTACTATCTGTAAAGTGGATAAATAAAAATTCACCAAAAACTTTGTTATTATGCGAAGCATATGAGATATAGACAAACTCTTCTCCAGGCTTCGACGCGTAAGCGAAAAATAGTTCTGTTTTTACTAAAATGCGCGTCTGCAGATTGTCGAAAGAGTTTTGTCTATATAACTCATATGCTACATACTATCAATAGTTTTGGTGAATTTTTATTTATCCGCTTTTTCAAGATAGTAAATTTATAAAAGATTATGACTAATAAAATGGAATTATTGCAATATTATACTAACAGTCCCTAATTTTTAAATTTTATAATTGTTAAATTATTTTACATAGCAAAATACTTATTTATTTTATAAATGATAATGCTTTTATTTTAGATTAGTTTTGAGAATACTACAAAGACTATAAGTACAAGTAGTATAGCGTAGAATATTTTTATGTAGCTGCTTCTTCCTTTGGGAGCGGCATTTTTTATTTTTTGTTTGCGAGCTTTTGTTTTTTGTTCTTTTTTAGCTTGTTCGAATTCTATTATTTTTCCGTCGTTGGTAGTTTTTTTCTTTCCTTCATATGTGTTTACAGTCATAGATTCGTTTAGTTTTTTATCTCTTTTTTCTCTATCTATAGAATTGAAGTCTATTGTTTTCGAATTTTTGTTATCTTTGTCCATCGGAAACCTCCAAATATTTTTTAGTATTATAAAATACTTTATAACTTATTCAAAAATATATCAAGTGTATTTATAGGAAATTGTTCAAAAGTTAAGCAGAAAAAATTTATACAAATTTAATAAAATTCTTATCAAAAAATCGAACAAAAATCTTGAAATCGAACATATGTATGGTATAATAGAATTAACAAAAGGAACAGATGTTCTATAGAAGAACAGAACAATTTTACTAAAAAATGTTTGCAAATATATTAAATTGGGAATATTAACATACATAAAATTTTTTTTGAGGAGAGGATTTTATCATGGAAAGAGAAAGAACATTAAGAGAAATAACTTTTTCAAATTTAGAACATGGAGAAGTAACTTTATACGAGTTAAATGAGATATATGAACAATTAGGATTTTATTTTGAGGTTAAAAGAGGGCAGTTTAAAGGAATGAAAAAGGAAAGGGTCCATTAATAGCTGAAGTTAGAGAATTGAAATAATCGCAAATCTGTGGTAAAATTAAAAAGATTTAAAAAGCTACAGATACGGAGGTTGTAAATATGGAAGCATATAAAGAACAATTTATAGACTTTATGGTTGAAAGCAAAGTATTAAAATTTGGAGAATTTACATTAAAGAGTGGAAGAAAATCACCATTCTTCATGAATGCTGGTGCTTATGTAACAGGTTCACAGTTAAAAAGACTTGGAGAATACTATGCTAAAGCTATACATGATAAATATGGAGATGATTTCGATGTGCTGTTCGGACCAGCTTACAAAGGTATACCACTAGGTGTAGTAACAGCAATTGCATATAGTGAATTATACGGAAAAGAAGTACGTTATTGCTCAGATAGAAAAGAAGTTAAAGATCATGGTGCTGACAAAGGTGGATTCCTTGGAAGCGAACTTCAGGATGGCGATAGAGTAATAATGATAGAAGACGTAACTACATCTGGAAAATCTATGGAAGAAACAGTTCCAAAAGTAAGAGGTGCAGCAAACGTTGAAATAGTAGGACTTATGGTATCTCTAGACCGTATGGAAATAGGAAAAGGCGGAGTAAAATGCGCTTTAGATGAAGTAAAAGAATTATACGGATTCGATACAAATGCTATAGTAACAATGGCAGAAGTTGTAGAATACTTATACAACAAACCATGCAACGGTGAAATAGTAATAAACGACGAAATAAAAGCTGCTATAGACGAATACTACAAACAGTATGGAGCAAAAAAATAATATATAAATATATTGGGGTGATTGTAATAATTTGCAATCACCTCTTTTTTAATATAATTGATTATGAATTTAGTGATTTAACAGAAATTCATGTGATAACAAATAAAAAAACTTAGGACAAGAGTTATACTCTTGTCCTGTTTATTTATGCGAAGATTACAAATTTCGCTACTAATGTTATTATAGGTAAACTTATCGCTGTTCTAACTAAGAAAACTACAAGTAAATCCTTTAGATTTAGTGGTATATCCGATTTAAGAACAACAGCACCTGTTTCTGTTAAATATATTAACTGAGATATTGATAAAACACCGATTATAAACTTAGTAACCTCAGCTATTCCATCAACTGACACCATTATAGAAGGTAGGAACATGTCTGTAAATCCTACTAAAACTGCTGGAGCAGCTTCTACTGCATTTGGTATAGCAAGTAATTTAAGTATAAATACTATTGGATAAGATATTATTGTAAAGAAAGGAGTGTATTCAGCAACGATAAGTGCTAGAGTACCCCAAGCCATAACAAGTGGAAGTAATCCAAAGTACATATCTATAACAGTTTTGCATCCGTTTAGTATAATATCTCCAAAAGAAGGAGAAGTTTCAGCTCTTTCAACTGCTTTTTTAAGTCCAAATGCAAACACATTTTCTCCTTTAGGTATAACTTCTTCTTTAAGATGTTCAACACCCATATAAGTAGTATCTTCAAACTTGCTAAGAGGATATATTCTAGGCATTATAAGTGCACAAGCTAATGAAGCTAAACAAACAGTACCGTAGAATGGAACAAATATATCCATAAATCCAAGCTGGTCAGCTATTACTGTAGAGAATGGAAGTGAAACTAGTGAGAAACAAACTGCTATTATTGACGCTTCTTTAGCAGTGTAGAATCCCTGTTTGTACTGAGTATCAGTTATCATAATTCCAAGAGTACCATCTCCAAGCCAAGAAGATATCGCATCTATTGCAGATCTTCCAGGAACTTTAAATAGCTTATACATAAACTTAGATATTAAAGTACCAAATAAATCCATTAACCCAAAGTCAACAACTAAAGGAAGTAGGAAACCTGATACTAAGAATATAGCAAGTAAGCTTGGAAGCACACCTATCATAGTGCCCCCTGTCACATCAGAATGTATAAATTCTGGACCTACCTTAAATATAGTCATAAATATAAATATTGCACCAAGTATTCTAAATGTTAACCAAAATGGTGAAACTTCAAGAACAGTTCTTAAAAAATCATTTTTAACTTTTATAAATTTACTCATAATTGAGAAAATAGCAGATGCTATGATTACTACAAGTGCGATGTAGTTCATATAATCGGCAAGTAAAATTTTTATAAGTTCAGCTAAAAAACCTATCCCTATATTTACCGATGAAAGACCTTCAATAGGGAACATGCTTCCGTATGGCAGTGGTATTATGAAAAGAATCATACCAAATAGCGACGGAATAAAGAATTTGAAAAATCCAGCAGCTGTTATGGATTTTTCATTCGTGTTATTACTCAAAATAATCCCTCCTAAGAACTTAGATTTTAAATATTTTTATGAAATTTAATTTTTATTAATAAATATTCTAAAAGTAATATTATCTTTTTAAAATAAATCTCTTTTAGACTATAATAAACAAATTTAAATTACATTAAAAAAGCCTTTGAAAAAACTTTCAAAAGCTAAATATAAGTTTATCTTATTTTTACTAGAAAGTCAACGAAAATAGTGTATAATTGTAATTAACAATGGACACTTAAAATGAAAGTAGAAGTTGAAATAAAAATTGTATAATATTGGCGATAATTTTAAATCAGAAAGGATTGGTTTGATGATACTTATAAAAAATGGTAGACTTGTAAACCCAGCGACAAACACAGATGAAGTAATGGATGTCGCAATAGAAAATGGAAAAATATTAAAAGTAGAAAAAGGAATTGAAGAGAATGGATTTGAAAAAGTAATCGATGCAGCTGGTAAAATAGTTGCTCCAGGACTTATAGATGTTCACGTTCACTTTAGAGATCCAGGATTTGAGCATAAAGAAGACTTATTAACAGGTTCTGCATCAGCAGCAAAAGGTGGATTTACTACAGTTGTATGTATGGCAAATACTAAACCTGTTGTAGATAGCGTTGAAGTATTAAACTATGTGCAGAACAAAGCAGAATTAGTTCCAATAAACATAGTTCAGGCTGCTGCAATAACAAAAGGATTTTTAGGAAAAGAATTAGTAGATATGAAAACTCTTAAAGAAGCTGGAGCATTAGGATTCACAGACGATGGACTTCCAATAAACGACACAGCTCTTGTAATGAAAGCTATGGAAATGGCAAAAGAATTAGATGTGCCACTAAGCTTCCACGAAGAAGATCCTTCATTAATAGGAAACCCTGGTGTAAACGCAGGAGAAGTTGCAAAAGAGTTAGGTCTTGTAGGTGCTCCAAACGTAGCAGAAGATGTAATGGTTGCAAGAGATTGTATGATGGCTATGAAAACAGGAGCTAAAGTTGATATACAGCATATAAGCTCAGGAAATTCTGTTGATATGGTTAGATTTGCAAAACAGCATGGTGCAAGAGTGTACGCTGAAGCATCTCCACACCACTTTACATTGACAGAAGATGCTGTTAGAGAGCACAAAACATTTGCAAAAATGAACCCACCTCTAAGAACAGCTTGGGATAGAGATAAAATAATAGAAGGTTTAAAAGACAACACAATAGAAATAATAGCGACAGACCACGCACCTCACACAACTGAGGAAAAAACTGGCGAATTCCAGAATTGCCCAAGTGGAATAATAGGATTAGAAACTTCTTTAGCATTAGGAATAATGTCTTTAGTAAATGCAGGACATCTTACATACCTTCAGTTAATGGAAAAAATGTCTGTAAAACCAGCTGAATTATACAACTTAGATACTGCAAATATAGCAGAAGGAAAACCAGCAGATATAGTAATATTTGATCCTAATGAAAAATGGATAGCAGGTGACTACGCTTCAAAAGCAGAAAACACTCCATTTACAGGAATGGAAATGACAGGTAAAGTAAAATACACTATCTGCAACGGAAGAATAGCTTACGAAGATAAATAAAAAATCTTATAAAGAATAAAATAAAAAATTTAATATGAAATAAAAAAGTGGTGCTGTTTTAAGAGTGTTTTACACATTCTTTGGCAGCACCATATTTATAACTAAAGGGGGAACAGAAATGATAGTATACTTTACAGGTACTGGAAATAGCAAATACATAGCAGAAAAAATAGAAAAAATAACAGAAGATGGAATAATAGATTCTACAAAATACATAAAAAACAACGAAAATCCCACTCTTAACTCAGAAAAACCATTTGTATTTGTCTGTCCAACTTATGGCTGGAGAATTCCGAGAGTATTTGATGAATTTATAAGAAAATCAAACTTTGAAGGAAGTAAAAAAGCATACTTTGTTATGAACTGTGGAAGCGATATAGGAAATGCAGAAGAAACAATATCAATATTATGTAAAGAAAAAGGTTTTGAATTTATGGGTATCAAAGAAATTATAATGCCTGAAAACTATATAGCGATGTTTCCAGTTCCAAGCGAAGAAGAATCAAAATCAATAATACAAAAAGCTAATCCTATTATAGAAAAAGCAGCCGATGAGATAAAAGAATGTAAGAAATTTGAAGAAAGAAAGCTAAGAGCATTTGACAAGGTAAAGAGCGGATTTGTAAATAATATATTTTACAAAAAATTTGTAAAGGCAGATAAATTCTACGTTAAGGATAATTGTATAGGTTGTGGAAAATGCGAGGAACTTTGTATGCTAAACAATATAAAATTAGTGGATAATAAGCCAGTTTGGGGAAATAATTGCACACATTGTATGGCTTGTATCTGCAATTGTCCTGTTGAAGCTATCGAATACGGAAAGAAAAGCGTAGGAAAGAGAAGATACCTTTGCAAATAGAAAAATTTCTGATAATGTAATAATAGAATTCTTTAAATCGAAAGGAGGATTTTATGCTTACGATAGGAATTTGCGATGACGAAAAAGAAATAAGGGAAAAAATAAAAAATGTAGTTGAAAAGACTATGTTTGACAATGATAGAGATTATAGAATAAAGACATTTTCTTCTGGGGAAGAGTTATTACAAGAAAATGTTGGTGAAATAGATATACTGTTTTTGGATATACTTATGGGCGATATAAATGGAATGGATACTGCTAGAAAAATAAGAGAAAACGATAAAAATATGGAGATAATTTTTATCACATCTTTAGTTGATTATATATCTGATGGCTATGAAGTGAGAGCGTATAGGTATCTATTAAAGCCAGTGGATGAGGATATAGTAGCAAAGCATTTAAAATCGTGCATCAAAGATGTAGAGGAGAGCAAGGGAAAGTATTTAGTTGTAAAATCTGATGATGGGATTAAGAAAATATATCAGCGAGATATACTATACATTGAAGTTTTAAACAGAAAAGTAATCATACATTCAGAAAAGGGCAATAGCGAAACAAGACAGACACTATCTGAAATAAAAAATGAATTAGACTCAAATATGTTTTATCACTGTCAAAAGAGTTTCATTGTAAACCTTGATTATATAAATAAAATCAAAGGATATACAGCTGTTTTAGACAATGGTAAAGACATACCAATTGGAAGAACTAAGTACAAGGATCTCAAAGAAAAGTTCTTCTGGCGCTTAGGCGGTGGTAATTAGTGGAAAAAATATTTAGAGAATTTATATATATCTTTAGTGTAGTTAATGTATTTTTCGTATTTAATACTGTAGTCGAGTACAAAAGAGATGCGCAAATATCTAAAAAAAGAAATATAACTGTGCAGCTTTTTATGATAGCTATTACATACATACTAGTAAGGGAAATCAGAATATGGGAAATATATACAGGAAGTGGATTTATACCGTATAGAAAAATGATATTTAGAGATTTCTTAGTAAGATTTCTTTCAATGGGTGAAATTAGGGGGTATATGGTAGTAAGGTGGATGTTCAACATACCATTTTTAATACTTTTAGTTAAAGTATATAAGAAAGAATACAATATAAGTTGCATAAAATCAGCATTTTTATTCGTAATGACTACAAAATACCTTTCACTAATATGCGATGTGGTAATTCCAAGAATACTATTTATAATGTGGAAAAAGGACTCTATTTCTTCAGAAATGGTTACAAAATTGAGTTTGCAAGAGTGGAATTGGTTTGATTTTTCTGTTATATTAATAGCTTTTCTTGTATTTTTATTTATGCTTGGAATTGTAAAGATTATAAAAAAACTGGTAAACAATAATAGAGTATATGTGTATGGGATAAATATACTATTGATGAACGTAATAATATTATTCGTTTTAGAGTTTTTAAACGTAATTTCTATAGGGAAGATAGGTTTTATATATGGAAAATTATTGACATCAGAAAGGCATCTACTACAAATACAGGTACTTCCAGATTTAATTTTCTTAAATCTAATAATGACCATATATCTAGTTATTATGATTAAAAAGGAAAATGATGAAAGAGCAAAGCAAGATTTGATGAATAGCAAACTAAAACTTCAAGAAGAATACTATTCTAGCCTTGAAGAATCTCAGATGCAGGTGAGAAAATTGTACCACGATATGAAAAATCATCTTGAAAATATAAGTAATCTCAATCAAAACAGCGAAGAATCAAGGCAGTATATAGATGAATTGAAGGAACAATTAAATAATAGCAACGATGTAAAAAGCACTGGAAATGCTATAGTAGATATAATTTTAAACGAAAAGAAAAAAGTTTGTATCAAAGAAGGTATAGATTTTGAAACCAATGTAAACTCTAAGGAATTGAGCTTTATGAAGAATGCAGATATATCTAACATTTTCTCAAATGTGTTAAACAATGCGATTGAAGCTTGTCAAAAGATTGAGAATGGAGAGAAATATATTAAACTTGAGGCGTATAAGATAAAACGGTACTATGTAATATACTGTGAAAACAGTAAAACAAATAAGATAAAAAGAGCAGGAAGTAGATTTATCACGGAGAAAAAGGACGACTTTGTCCATGGAATAGGAATTAGAAGTATTGAAACATCTGCAAAGGCTTATGATGGAGATGTTGTGATAGACTATGATGATGATAAACTTATGATAAAAATATTAATACCTTTAAACTAATGAAAATAGAGGGACTGTTGCATAAATTGCAGCAGTCTTTTTATTATTATAATCTTTTATAAATTTACTATATGCAAGAGTGGATAAATCAAAATTTGCTAATCCTTTGTTATTATGAAAGCATATGAGATATAGACAAACTTCTCTCCAGGCTTCAGCGTGCGTGTAAGTAATATGTATTGTTGTGAATAAAATACACGCTTGCAGATTGTCGAGAGAGTTTTGTCTATATAACTCATATGCTAGATACCATTAATAGTTTTAGCAAATTTTGATTTTATCCACTTTTTTAGTTAGTAAATTTATAAAAGATTAAATAATAAAAATGTACTGTAATACAATATACTATAACATTTACAAGATTGTTCAACATCAAGTTTATTTATGAATTTACTATATAAAAACTGTATAAAATCAAAATTTATAGGGATAATAGCTAACTTGGTAGATTGAAGGTCATAGACAAAACGAACTCGACAATGCAACTTGATTGCCTGGAGAGGAGTTTGTCTATGACTTCAATCCCCGAGAGATATTAACGTATAAAATTTGATTTTATACAGTTTTTTTACCGTTTAGGCACATTTTCATACCATTCGCGCAAAATTTAATTATTTAGGAAAATAAAATGATAATATGATTTTATCGAATAGTTAAATGAGGAGTGTGAATAAATATGGTATTTAGTAGCTTACTTTTTATATTTTTATTTTTACCTATAACACTTTTAATGTATTATGGGGCAAAAGATAAGTGGAAAAATATTGTTCTTTTCATAATGAGTTTGCTTTTTTATGCTTGGGGAGAACCTGTGTATGTCTTACTTATGATATTTTCAACAATTGTGGATTATACACATGGAATGAAAGTAGAAGAAAATTTAAATAAAGGAAATAGAAAAAAGGCATTTAGATATGTAATATCTTCGGCGATTATTAATTTAAGTTTGCTTGGATTTTTCAAATATGCGGATTTTATAGTATCTAATGTAAATATTGTATTCAACACAAATATTCCTTTACTTCATTTACCTCTTCCAATAGGAATATCTTTCTATACATTCCAGACAATGTCATACACAATAGATATTTACAGAGGAGATGCAAAGGCTCAAAAAAGTGTGATAGATTTTGGAACTTATGTTGCACTATTCCCTCAGCTTGTAGCAGGACCTATAGTACGCTATCAGACTGTAGCCGACCAAATAAATCAAAGAATTCACTCAGAAGAAAAATTTGCTGATGGTGTAAATAGATTTTGTATAGGTTTAGGAAAAAAAGTCATATTGTCTAATCAATTAGCTGTTGTGGCAGATGGAGTGTTTAATGCAGCTATTGGAAATATATCGGTATTGGAATCGTGGTTAGGAATAATCTGTTATACATTACAAATATATTTTGATTTTAGTGGATATTCAGATATGGCTATCGGTCTTGGGAAAATGTTTGGATTTGATTTTTTAGAGAACTTCAATTATCCATACATATCTAAAAGTATTTCAGAATTTTGGAGAAGATGGCATATATCTTTAGGAAGTTGGTTTAGAGATTATGTTTATATACCATTAGGTGGAAGTAGAGTATCAAAGTTAAAGATATATAGAAATATATTTATAGTTTGGTTCTTGACAGGAATGTGGCATGGAGCAGAATGGACATTTGTAATATGGGGACTTTTATATGGATTGATAATAGCAATGGAGAGAGCCTTTTTGAATGAATGGCTGGAAAAGAGGTCTAATGCTTTCAGACATATATACGTATTATCTACAGTAACATTATTGTTTGTAATATTTAGATCTTTAACAATTGGAGATGCACTAGACTTTTATAAAGTTATGTTTGGATTATCAAATAATCCAATAGTAAGTAATCAATTATACATATATATTATAGACTACTGGTATGTGATAATAGCAGCTATGATACTATCAACTCCAGTAGTAAAAATAGCAAAAGAATATATAAATTCAAAAATAGATGTAAATGAAAGTAAGAGTTTACAGATTTTATACGGGCTAAGTCTGAGTATGTGTGTATTAGTATCTACAATAATGCTTTGTAGTTCTACATACAATCCGTTTCTATATTTTAGATTTTAAAAAATATTGAAGGGAGAAGAATAGAAAATGAAAAAGAATAGATACATAATAATTCCTTTTTTGGTTATAATAGTTACATTTTTTGTATTTAATACTATTTCTCCAGATAAAGAATACAGTAAAGTAGAGAATAGAACGTTGAGTAAAAGACCTAGCTTAGAAAAAGTAGGAGGAGAAAATTTTTCAAAAGAATATGAAGACTATTATAATGACCAATTTGTATTTAGAGATTTTTTAATAGGTGTAAATACAGTTACAGACTATATTCTAAACAAGACAGAGGTTGGGAATTACTATGTTGTAGATAATAACTGGATTTTGGGAAAATTTCCAAATGTATTTAATGAAAAGCGACTTAATAGATATTCAAATGCTATAAATAAATTGGCTAAGGTTGGAAAAAGTGAAGGTAAGGATGTTTATTTTGCTATGACACCGCACAAAACTAATGTACTTAAACATATTTATCCAAAGTACATAGAAACAAGCAGCATAGATAAGAATATTAAGGGATTTGAGGATAAACTTAATAAGGAAGTTATAAATTATATAGAGATGGATGATTATATGATGAACAAATTTAGTAAAAAAGAATTGGAAAGTATGTATTTTAAAACTGATCACCATTGGAATGGAAAAGGAGCATTTGAAGGATTTAAAAGAATTATAGAAGAGATGGATTTGGATGTAAGTTCAGAAAATTTAAAAAATATTTTTGATAAGTATAAAGAAATAACTGTGGATAGTAAAAAATTTAAGGGTAGTTATAACAAAAATATATGTATGGTTGTAAGAGAAAAGGAGTACCCAGATTATTTTACTATTAAAGAAAATAAAAATAACAATGCTGAATACTTTTTAAATGGAGAAACAGTTAAAGAAGAAGATGTAATCGCTACGAGTAGACATGAAAAAGAATGGGATTATGGAGGAGCATATTCTCGTGGAGCACAGATGAATATATTAAAAATAAAGAATGATGATGCATTTTCAGACAAAAAGATATTGGTGATTAGAGATTCTATGCAAGGAGCGACTACTTGGCTATTTAGAGATTTCTTTAAAGAAACAGAATTAGTTGATCCTAGAAATATAACAGATATCAAAAAAAGTTATACAGAGATTATAAAAGAGAGCGATGCAGATATAGTATTGTTTATGTTTAATAGTTCGGGATTTGATTCTATGATAAATGAAATGATAAAAAAAGGTATATAAAACTACCATTCAGGCACATTTTTATACCATTCAGACCAAATTTATAATATATAAAAAATAAAGTGATATTATTTAATTAATCAATCACACAAGTAGATTATAAAAAATTTTTCTAAAAAAGAGGTGAGAATATGAAAAATACAAACTTAAAAAAACTTACCAAAAACAAAATGCTTATGGTATTTATATTTGCTTTAATAGCGGTTGTACTAATACTTGGAGTAGATGCGGTAAAAATTTCAAAGAGCAAAACTGAAGCAAATGAAATACAAAAGTCATACGGAAGCTACCACACAGAATATGTTGGTATAACTGAGGAACAGATTCAGAGTATTTTCAAAGAAAAAGATATTGAAAGAATCGACAATGTTCAAAACTTGGGAGAAATTAATACAAATAATGGTTCAAAAGTTGAATTAAAGTCATTTGAAGGAAGATACTACGCAACTACACAGTATTTTGCTATGAAATCTCAAAAGCTTGTTGGGAAACAGGCTAGAAACAACAACGAGATTGTACTAGATGAAGAAGCAGCAAAGATTTTGGGAGTAGGTGATGAGCTTGGAAAAGAAATTAATGTAACTCTTGAAAAAGAATACACAGATAAAAACGGAGAAAAGAAGACTTTTAAAGAGAATAAGAAATTCAAAGTTGTCGGATTTGTAAAGAAAAGATACGAGGACAATATAAAAGATGATGTGAAAATTGAGTCCAACATAAATAGACGGATAGCTTACACTTACGGAAATGGTAATGAAAACGTACAAGGTCTTATATGGAATAAAGGACAAGAGCTAATTCCAGATGAGGCTGTTACATACGATGTGATATTAAGATTTAAAACAGGAAAAGAAAATCATGTTGGCTCAAATGTAAATCTTGAAAAGAAAGTTGAGCAGGTAGGTGCTAGAAGTAAAATAGGAAAAGATAAAATATATCCAAATAGTAACTACATAAATAAACTTTCAAAAATAAGCATTGATTCAGAAAAATTGTGCAATAAAGGAAAAATAATTATTGTAATACTGGCAATATTGGCTGTAGTTGAAATAATTTACGCCGTATACACAAGAAAAAAGAGGTGAGAATATGAAAAATATATACTCTAAACTATCAATCAAATACCTTACTAAAAATAAGAATAGAACTGTGATGATGTTTTTAGGGGTAATTGCAGCGATTGCACTAATATTTGGACTAAACACAGTAAGGATTTCTCAGAGCATGAACAAGGCAAATGCGCTGAAAAAAGTATACGGAAGCTATCACACAGAATACGTTGGAATAACTTTAGATCAGTTGAATAAACTAATGGGGGATAAAGATATTGCAGCAATAGACGATGTTCAAAACTTAGGTGAGATAGTAACAGACAATGGTTTAAAGACAGAGCTAAAGTCTTTTGAAGGAAAGTATGTTTCAGCACCATATTATTTCTCTATGAAATCTCAGGAGCTTGTTGGTAGAAAAGCTAGGAACAACAATGAGATTGTGCTAGATGAAGAAGCAGCAAAGATTTTTGGAATAAAGGACAAGCTTGGAAAAGAAATAACTGTAACTCTTAAAAAAGAATATACAGATAAAAATGGGAAAGAGCAGTTATTTACAGAGAATAAAAAATTCAAGGTTGTGGGAATTGTAAAAAGAAAATACGAGGACAATATAAGAGGAGCTGTTGAAGTAGGTGCAGAGATGAGTCGACGGATAGCGTACACTTATGGAAATGGTAGCGATGAATTACAGGGAATTTCATTTACAAAAAATCAGAGAATAATTCCAGATGAGGCGGTAACTTACGATTCTATAGTAAAATTTAAAACTGATAAAGCTAAATCATTTAGAGAATCAATAGCCGTTATGGAAAAAGTAGAACAGGTAGGTTTGAAAAATGGAATAGGAAGACCGACATTCTATCCAAACAGCAACTACATAGCTGAACTCACAGAAATACAGTTTTCACTTGAAAATATGTACGACAAAAATAATATGATTATAATACTAACTGTAATACTTCTTATATTTAATATATTTAACATAATGTGGGGAGAAATTATAAGAGAAGTTAGCCTACTTAGACTAGTTGGAGCTACTAAGAACAAGGTTAGAATGATGATAATATACCAATCAGCGATAATTGCAGTAATAGGTACAATTCTTGGTATATTAGCTGGAATAGTATTTTCAAAAGTTGGATTAATGGTGTTTAAGGATTCTAGTTTAACGGCTCTTAAAATAAAACCTAAGCTATACATAGAAAGTGGAATACTAGTTCAGACAGTAGTTGTATCTCTAATTTCTGTAGTGATAGCAACTATTCCGCCGATTATTAAAATAGGAAGAGTATCTAGCTTAAATGCAGTTAGAGATATTTCAACACATAAAAGAAGAGAAAAACAGGGTGTGTTTGGAAGATTTTTACAGAAAGTATTTGGAATATATGGATATATGGGAATGAGAAATCTAACTCTTAAAAAGAGTAGAACATTGATTTCTGTTATTTCAATAGCACTTGGCGGATATATGATAATGAACACATTCACTTCGATGATGGGAGAAATAGACAATAATATAACTGATATATATTATAAATACGATATAGAAGCAACTCCTGGAGTAAGCAATGATATAGATACTTTTGGAATTGATAAGAAGTATGTTGAAAATCTGAAGGCAATGAATGAAGTCAAATCTATAAATGCAAGATTTGACGGAGAGGCAAATGTGCAACTTAAAAATGGAAGTGCAAACAAAAGAGCTTTAAAATACTACGGAATAAAGAAAACAGAGAATATAGACCTTTTAAGCCACATGAGATTTTACACTAATGAAGGAATTGACGAAAGAATGAAAGGTTATATAAAAGATGGATCTCTTGATAGTATAAAACAGACAAAAGATGGATATGTAAATGTTGCAGTTCTTAATTATTTCTATGACCCTATAGATACACACACATATCACGAGGTTATTGAAGGACTTAAAGTTGGCGATATAATTCCGATAAATGTAAATTATCACAAAGGAGATAAGATTGAGAGAAAAACAATAAATGTCAGAGTAGGTGCGCTTATATCTCAAAGTTGGCTAGGCTATGGAGATCAGCTACTTCCATCTAGGGTGGAACTGATAACATCTGATAGCAATATGAAAGCTATATTTGGAAGAGAAACATTTAATAAAATAGGAATAAACCTTAAAGCTTCAAATACTGATGCAGAAAATAAAAAGGTTATAGACTATGTTGAGGATAATATACCAGCCCGGATAAGCAACAGATTTGATTTTGAAGAAGAGCAAAGGTTGGCAGAGTTGGAAATGAGAAAAGAAGCGATAATAAGCTTAATTCTTATCGTGCTTATATCTATTTTAAACATATTCTGCACAGTTAGAGCCAATTTAATAATTAGAAGAAAAGAGATATTTACAATGAGAGCACTTGGAATGGATGTTTCAGGTATGAAGAAAATGAATAGATTTGAAGCATTAACTTATGGTGTACTTAGCTCAATTGTGGGAATAGAAATAGCTGTTGTAAGTCTTTTAAAAATGGTTAAATGGCACAATGATGCGTATGTAAACTTCGGAATAGAGCATTTTATGGACTTTACATTCCCAACTGGTGGAGCACTTGTGTTTGTAATAACTACAATTATAGCTTGTTTGGTCGCAGTTTCTCTAGCAAATAGAGAATTTGCAAACAAGGAAATAGCAGATGGAATTAGGGATTTAGATGATTAAATTTTGATAGAATAAATTGATTTTAGACTTTATATTGCCATTTGTACCGATTTTTATACCGTTTAGGCAGTATATATTGAAGGTAAATATTTAAAATGTTAATCTAATCGTAAATAAATGGCAGATAAATTTTATTCGCTAAATAAATTTGGCGAATTTAGAGGAGATGAGATTTTATGAAAAAGACGTTAAAGATAGAAGGTTTGAAAAAATACTACGGAAAAGATGAGAGCCTTGTTAAAGCTGTAGACGGGATAGATTTAGAGATTGAAAATGGAAAATTTACAGCGATAATAGGGACATCTGGATCAGGAAAGAGTACACTTCTTCACTGTATAGCTGGACTTGATAAGCCTACAGATGGGAAAGTTTTTCTAGGGGATGAAGATTTATACAAGTTAAGTGATAGCGAGCTTTCTAAGATAAGAAGAAAGGAATTTGGATTTATATTCCAGAGTTTTAACTTAATTCCTGTGCTTAGTGTATACGACAATATTGTGTTGCCAATTCTTTTGGATGGCTCAAAGGAAGATCCAATATATATTGATAGTATTATCAAAAGTATGGGACTTGAGGAACAGGTTAAGAAGTTTCCAAATGAGCTTTCAGGTGGGCAGCAGCAGAGGGTTGCAATAGCTAGGGCACTTTCTAATAGACCATCAGTTATATTTGCTGATGAACCTACTGGAAATCTTGATAGCAAGACAACTGAGGAAGTTATGCAGGTGCTTAGAGATACTGTCAATGATTTTGGACGGACACTTGTGATGATAACTCATAATCAGGAAATTGCGGAAACTGCGGATAGAATAGTGACTATTAGTGATGGAAAAATTATAAGTGATAAGTAAATACGGGGAAAGATAAAAAAGACCATTTCGTCTACAGGCTTCAGCTACGGCTTTTTGCCTTCGCTTGCAGATTGTTGACGGAAATGGTCTTTTTTTATCTTTCCATATATTTACTACTCACAGAAGGGGAGAAGTATGTACCCTCCCTTTTTATCAGTTTTTATTTACACTCGCAAATTTTGAAGGAAAACCTATTGAAAAATATTTTATTAATAGCCATCAAATAAATTTTAACATTTTGATAGCATTAGTTTTATATCCATTCCATTCTAATTTTATTTTTTCACAAGGGATAAAACCTTGTTTTTTCCAAAAATCAACTGCGTTATGATCATAATTATACACAACATCAATTCTAACTTTATTGGCATGATTCTCTTTAAAAAGCTTTTCTAACTGATTATATACTATACTACCAAGACCTTTTCCTTGTTGGTTAGCATCAATCATTAGCAAAGATAAATAAACTTCTTCTGATATTTTAAAATCACATATTCCAATTATATTACTCCTACAATCTTTTATAACTAGAGAATTAAATCCAATATTTTTCATTTCTTTAATTTCATTAGTTATAAATTCTCTAGAAACTTCGGTAATACCCATATGATTTTCTAAAAAATGTGTATTAGAATTATAAATATCTAAAATCTTATCTATATCAATTTCAGTTATTGTATCAAGTTTATAATTATCCATAAGTATCCTCCAATTTTATGTATTATTTAATGTAAAATTTTGAATTGTACTTGTATAAAAATAGGCTATCACATTAATTGATATCAATGCAATAGCCTGTTTTATTAAAATTTCTTTATTTTGTGACAACAGGTTTACCATCTTTATCCAATAGAGGTGTTAATCCTCCTCCAAAGCCATTTGCAACGAAGAGATAGTTTATTCCTGTTTTTTTGTCAACTAATATTGTTTTTTCGCTTTTTAAACCTGTTTCTTGATAAATAACTTCAAATCTATCTTTTTTACTCATTTAGGAACACCTCCTAAGTTAAAAATTATTTTTATTTACTTACATTATAATCATAAGTTATTCAGTAGACAATAAATATGCTTAAAAATTTATTTTATCTTTAGAATATTTAGAAAAAAATAATAATAAGGATAGATAAATTTTAAAATTATTTATTATATCCATTTTTGTTACAAAAATTAGTATACATTCTTGAAATCATCTTTTCCCATAAAAGCAAATAGAAGAGAGATTATGATTATCGAAATGTTTGTTGCTGATACAGTAGGCATGTAATAGTCAACAACTAACAATCCAAAGCTTGTAGCTATTGTATCTAAAATTAGATATATAATAAAAGCAGTTTGTCTGTTTATTTTTCCAAGTTTTAGCAATGCTTTGGGAAAAGCACCAGCTATTAAGTTTAGAGGAAAAGACATTATAGTTGCTATTATGAAGAATAGTACAATGTTACCAATAGACTTATATTGAAATCCAAATATTTTCATTATAGATCCACTTATCAAAGCAATAATTGATAATACTACTAAAAATATTGTGCTGCACATAATAAACGTTTTAAATTTTTCCTTATCTATTTTAAATTTATTCAATTATTTACACACCCTTCAAAATAATTTTAATTTACTATATTATAAGTCTAAAAGAGTTAATAAACAAGAAATATAACGCTGAGGGCTGGAGAGAAAATAATTTTGATTACTCACTTAAAAAGGCCATTGCATTAATTGCAACAGCCTCTTTTAAGCGTTAATATATAAAAAACAACCTTTTTATTTATCGTTTTTATTTATAAATTTAATGCACAATTGTATGCCTGGTTTACACCTTTAGCAATTGTTCCGCCACTTGCACTGTCTCCAACGTTATAAACTTCTGGGATGCGTCCTTTTAGTTCTTCATATAGAGATGTTTCTGGACGATCTCCTATTGCAATTATAACGTCATTAGCAGGGATGTCGACAATAGTTCCATCTTTTTCTTTGCATACTACAGAGTCATTTTTAATTTCTTGACATAGGCAAGAAGTTTTGAAATCAACACCGTATTCGCGTAGATGTCCTAATACTATTGTTCTTGTTACATTTACCATTTTATCTGCTAATTTATCCATCATTTCAATAATTGTAACTTTTTTACCCATTGAAGCAAGTAGTTCAGCAGTTTCAATTCCAACACTTCCACCACCGATAATTACAACTTTTTCGCCGACTTCTTTTCCGTCAAGAACTTCTTTTGCATTTACAGCGTGTTCAAAACCAGGTATAGAAAGTTTAGCAGGATGCACACCAGTTGCGCATATTACTGCGTCTGGACTCATATTTATTATTTCTTCTGCAGAAATTTCTGTATTTAAGTGAACATCAACACCTGTTACTTCTAGCTGTCTTTCTAGATATGGAATTAATGGTTCCATGTTTTGTTTGTGAGGAGGTTTTACAGCATAGTAAAGCTGTCCGCCGATTTTATCATCTTTTTCGTAAAGAGATACTTTATGTCCTCTTTTTGCTGCAATACGAGCTGCTTCTACACCAGCAACCCCACCCCCAATTACAACTACATTTTTGATTTTTTCAGCAGGTGTTATTGTATAATCATTGCTTCCTTGTCCAATGACAGCATTTCCAGAACAGCAACAAGTTCCGCCACTTTGTAACTGAGTGTCAATACAAGTTCCACATCCTATGCAAGGACGGATTTCATCTTGACGGTCTTCTATAATTAAGTTAACAAGATTTGGTTCTGCTAATAATGAATGTCCAAGGAAAATAAATTCACATTGTTTATCTTCTAAGGCTTTTTCAGCAATGTCTGGATTCTGTGCTCGTCCACCACCAATCATAGTAATAGTAGCAGGTTTACCAGTCATTTTTAAGATACCATATTTTAAAGCCTGGCAAAGTCCAACAGCCTGACAATAGTTAGATGCAGAATCAGGAAGATCTTCCATGTTAGCTTCTTTTTTCCATGTTCCAGCTAGTACTTCTAGTGCATCAACACCAGCATCTTGGAATCTCTTTGCATAATAAATTCCATCTTCCATAGTAATACCAGCATCTTCACCACGTTCCATAGCACTATATTTTACAATAATAGTAAAATCATCTCCGCATAATTCACGAATTCTTTTAATAATATTTAAATGGAAACGAACTCTATTTTCTGGATTGCCACCGTATTCGTCAGTTCTTACATTAGCAGTAGAAGAAAGGAATTGTTCTCCAAGATAATATCCAACACTATGGATTTCTACACCATCAAATCCTGCTTTTTTCGCACGAAGAGCAGCTTGAGCGTATTTTTCTTCAATTTCATGAATTTCATCTATTGTTAATTCTCTAGGTTCTTCATTTTCTAAGCCCATCATAAAAGAGTAAGGCATTGCAACTGCACTTGGAGCTACTGGCTGATGTCCTGTGATTGCTCGACGTGCACCACGTCCTGTATGACTAATCTGAAGAACACATTTAGAGCCTTCTTTGTGAATTGCATCGGCAAGTTTAGTCATTCCTGGTATAAACTTATCATCGTCAATTACTAACATATTTGCAGTGTTTAGACCAACTGGTGAATCTACACAAGTTACTTCTACAACAATTAATCCTACGCCACCTTTTGCATGTTCAGCGTAATGATTAATTACTGCTTCATTTACAAAACCATTTGTTGATTGATTCATTCCCATTGCACTCATAACAGTTTTGTTTCTAAGTTCAATTGAGCCAATTTTTCCTGGTGATAAAAGTAATGGATATTTTATTGTCATGATAATTCCTCCCTTATTCTACAATGTCGCCAAACATAGGTGCTGCTAATCCGTAACCACCACAAACTTCCATAAGTTGTCCTGTAATCCAAGAAGATTCATCAGAAGCAAAGAATACAATTGCATTAGCTTGATCTCTAGGTTCACCAAGACGACGAATTAATGTGTGTTTTAACCACGCTTCTTTAAATTCTTCAGGAAGTGCCCGTTCTGTTGCCTGTGATACTGTAAATCCTGGAAGAACAGCATTACATCTAATACCTTGTCTTCCATACTGAACAGCAATCTGCTGAGTTAGCATATTTAAAGCTGCTTTTGCCACTCCATAATAAGTACGAGATACATCAGCCTGAACAGAAGTTGATGAGGATACATTGACAATTGATCCTCCACCGCCTTTAATCATAAGAGGAATAACAACTCTACAACATTCAGCACTTACGCCAAGTATTCCTTCCATTATTCCCATGCATGTTTCATGGCTAGTGTCGACAACTGTTGTATTATCCTTAGCCATTGTTGGACCACCAATAGCATTATTGATAAATATATCAATACGTCCTGCATCTTCATAAGCAGTTTTAATAGCACTTTCAATAGTTTCTAGCTTATTACACTGGAAGTAAATAACCTTTCTAACTTTTCCAGGGTATTTTCCTTCTGTTTCTTTGGCAAGTTCTTCACCATATTCAACTCGGCGTACAAGCATATAAACATCTGCGCCTTCTTCTAATAACTTATACATAGTTTCCTTACCGATTCCATTAGTACATCCAGTTACTAAAGCTATTTTTCCTTTACATCTCATCACTTAAAACTCCCTTCTGTTGCAATCCTAGATTTTATAAGTTTGTTTTTCTTTTACCTAATGCAATTATTTTGCTTTTAATTTTATATAAGTTTTGTTAATTGTACACAAAAAGCAGCTTCTTGCATCAGAATTTCACATTTGCTATAATTTAATAACGATAAATTAAAAAGAAAGGTTGAACAATAATGTTACAAGCAAAAAAAAGTGAACGCACTCATCAACAGTTTTTAAATTCTGCCAGAACACTTTTCCTTGAAAAAGGGTTTGATAATACAAGTATCGAGGATATTGTAACAATGGCAGGATATTCTATTGGTGCATTTTACCGTCATTATAAGAGTAAATCAGATATTTTAATTGAACTATGGAATGAATTTCTTCAAGATTATATTCAAGAATCCATAGACGGAGCTATGAAAACAACTACTTTAGAAGAGTCGATTGACTATCTTCTTTTGCGTAATAAAGAATACTACGAACATCCCTTGTTTAAATGTTATTACAATGCCAGTGTAACTCGCATGATTACAAGTAGTAAAAATGATATTCCAAACAATGCAGGCAGTTTTAATGACATGCTTGTTATGTTATTAGAACGTGAATATCCATCTGTTGACCACGATAGATTACGCACTTATGCAAGTACTATTCATGCAATTATAAATGCTTATGCATCAGGTAGTATTCTTAATCAAAATTTGTATTTTGATGAGGTTACAACCAGAGAAATATTGCTAGATTTAGCTCATAAAGCAGGCATTGAATAAAAAGAGAATCTGATTCACTTTTCTATATTTTCAGTATATACCTCGGTATTTCAGCTTGTCAATGAGATGATTTATGTGAATTAGGTTTTTAAATGAATTCAATATTTTAGGCGATTTTTGCTTATTATATATAGTTTTTTAGAATGATTTAAGTAGAGTAAATAATATCTGAATGATTTAAATTTAATATAAAAATAAATAAAAGAATATAAAAGGGAGGAGTACATACAATTACTTTAGTATTATTGTTGTTAGTATATATGACCTCCCTTTTATAGTACAAAATATTTAATAAAAATAAATTTATTTATTTTATATTTTAGAATCTTTAGAAAATATTTTGTGAAAGAATGTTTTAATTTTGGTATAATTTATTTAAAGAAAGTTTTTGATTTTTTAAAATTATATTAAAAAATTTAAAATACTAAGATAATTTAATTTTGAGATGTTAAGAATGAAAATTAGAAAAGAGAACAAA
Organism: Peptacetobacter hiranonis; assembly: GCF_008151785.1. Classification (GTDB taxonomy): domain Bacteria; phylum Bacillota; class Clostridia; order Peptostreptococcales; family Peptostreptococcaceae; genus Peptacetobacter; species Peptacetobacter hiranonis. The sequence continues at coordinate 1,387,877 of NZ_CP036523.1, read as the reverse complement.
CTTGAGATTAAGAAATAAATTGATTAAAGAGAGGATTTTATTATGATTATTAGGAAAGCTACTATAGAAGATTTAAGAGATATTACAGATGTTGAGGCTGCTTGTTTTCCAGAAGCTGAAGCAGCAAGTGAGGAGTCTTTTGAAAAGAGATTAAACCATTTTGCAGATAGATTTTGGCTTTTATACGACGGGGATAAGCTTGTAAGTTTTGTAAATGGAATGGTTACAAATGATACGGATTTAGTAGATGAGATGTTTGCAGATGCGTCTTTACACGATGAAAATGGAGATTGGCAGATGATTTTTGGTGTGGCAACTTTACCAGAGTATAGAAGAAAAGGGTGTGCAGGCATGTTACTAGAAAGAGCAATAGAGGATTGTAGAAAAGAAGGTAAAAAAGGATTAGTGCTTACTTGCAAGGAAGCTAAGCTTCATTATTACGCTAAATTTGGATTTGAGAATGAGGGAGTTTCGTGCTCTGAGCATGGTGGAGCATTGTGGTATCAGATGAGAGTAACTTTTTAAGTATAACGTGGAAAAACATTCCAGATATGATTCCAGGGCACTATAATATCGCTGGAGAAATAGACAAATATTCATCTAAAAATTCGATATGGATACTTATTGTTGTGCAGATACTATTGTTTACAATGATGTCTGTACTTGAGAGATTTCCAAACATATGGAATACAGGAGTGAAAATAACTGAGGAAAATCGGGAAAGAGTATATACAAATCTTAGAAATATGCAAACATACCTAAAAATGATGATTATGATATATTTCTCATACATGACTTTACAATCAATAGCTGGAGAAAGGTTGAACAGCATATCAGTATTTGCATTTTTAATTCTAATTTTTGGTGGAATGTCGATATTTTTAGTGAAAATATTTAAAAACAGATAAATTAATTGAATAAAACTTAGATAGTACATAAAATTATATAGACAGTTATACATAATAAAATTATGTTAACTAAAATAAATATTTAAAATAACATACGATAATATATTTTGAATCGGGGTGTTTGAGATGATTTTTCAGAAGAAAAGTCCTAAGGACAAGGAATGGGAGCTACTTCTTAAACAAGAAGATAAGATGCTCAGAAAAAGAGAGAATAAAAAAGAATCGCAAATAAACAAATTGCTTGAGGATAAAGTTCCTGAAAAACTGCTATCAACATTAAATGTAGCGTTTAGAAAGGCATTTGAGATAGTTTTTAGCAAGGGATCGGGAATAATAGAAAAGACTTACGACAAGGAAAAGTACGATTTTGAGTATGAAAATAGAGAAAGATGGCATGCAGAAACAGGGAATAGAAGGTCACTTAAATCATTTTCAAAGGCTGCATCTGCTGGAAAAAATAAAAATATTCTTCTTTCTGGACTTGAAGGTGCAGGAATGGGAGCCTTAGGAGTAGGAATTCCAGATATTCCAGTATTTACAGGAGTTATTTTGAAAAGTATATACGAGGTAGCTATGAGCTATGGATTTGAATATGAGAGCGATTTTGAGAAGTTCTTTATTCTAAAAATTATCGAAGTTTCTATGCAAGAATCAGATAAATTTGAAAAACAGAATGATGAATTGAATAGATTTATAGATGAAGTTGATAAATACGAATTTGTTGTAGAAAAAGAGGATATAGATTATCAGATTGCTGCAGCAGCAAATTCTGTGTCAAAGGAAATGCTTTATATGAAGTTTGTACAAGGAATACCAGTAATAGGGATAGCTGGAGGACTTACAAACACTATGTATTTAAAGAAAATTGTCGACTATGCAGAGTTAAAATATAGAAGAAGATTCTTAATTTCTAAAGGAAAAGTTCTTTAGGATTAAGGATTTTGAATGAAAGGTAGTAAGTAAAAGGATTATGATATTTAATAGAGATGAGTATGAATATGAGGAATTAGGGAATTTTGAGATTGAGTCGGAAGAAATAGAAAATATTAAATTTATCGACTGTAATTTTGAAAACTGCTCTATTTCTGAGAGTTTAATACATAACTGTCTATTCAAAGACTGTAAATTTGTAAATTGCAATATCGCTGGAAACAAGTTTGAATTGACTGTTTTTAAGGATTGCGAGTTTGAAAAATGCAACTTGATAGGAATTAACTGGAAGGATATCACTGTTGAGAGGGGATATTCAAATCCGTTTTCAAAGTTGAAAGAATGTTATTTAAAATATTCTTCTTTTTTAAAAATGGATATTAAAAAGTTTGATTTTGGCGGAAATATTATTCATGATTCTATGTTTGATGAATCGTGTTTAAAGGAGTGCAAGTTTAAGGGATGTGACTTGACTCAGACGAGATTTAATATTTGTGATATTAGAAACGCTGATTTTAGAGAAGCTAAAGGTTATTTGGTAGATATCACGAATTGTAAAATAAAGGGAGCAAAGTTTTCGTTCCCTGAAGCAATGAGTCTATTGGACTCTTTGGATATTAAAATTTATTAAAAATAAATTATTTTATTTGGGAATGGAGTGGTTGTTATGAGAATTAAAGCTACATCTAAATCAAAATTAAAAGATGGCGAAATGGATTTAAAAAGATTTACTAAGGAAAATAACTACACTGTTTCGGGGTGCAATGGTTCGGACAAAGCATTTCTTGTGGATAAATTAGTAGATTATAATCTATCTCAAGTTCCAGCTACTCAAGAGGAGAATTTTATAGATTTGAGCAGAAAAGTTCTATCTGAAGATGGAAAGATTTTGGCAGGGATAATTGTTAGAATGTACTGCTGGAGATGTATCTACATAGACACATTTTGGATAGACGAGTCTATGAGAGGCGAAGGTCTGGGTACATTACTGCTTGAAGAAGTAGAAAGAGTTGCCAAAGAAAATGGATCTCACCTAATTCATCTAGACACATTTGATTTTCAGGCTAAAGATTTCTACTTGGCTCATGGATATAGTGTGTTTGGGGAATTGGAAGACTGTCCTAAAGGACATACGAGATATTTTATGAGCAAAGTATTATAAATTAAAGAATTAGATTAAAAGGCTGATTGAAATATAAAATTTCAATCGGTCTTTTTTTAGTTACAGAAAAGATACAAAGATGAAAAATATTACGATTAAAATTACAGATAATATACAGATTAACATAATTTGTTTTTAAGAAAGGATTGAGGATATATAATAGCAGAGTAGTTCAGATATAAGACGATACAAACAGATATTAAGATTCTAAAAACCTATAGATTCAATATGTAAAAGAATCTAAGAATAAATTTATAAAATTTTTTCAAAAAAAATCAAACTTTTTAGCATAGATAAATCGTCTTATATACGAAGGAGGAAATAAGAAGATGAAAATATATAACTTATTAGATAAAAAGAAGGAAAAGCTCATTAAGCAGTACATCGTCGACAACAAGGATAGCTTGTACAGATTCGCCTATAGCTATACTAGAAATCAAAATGATGCCTTAGATATTGTTCACGACGCTATTTGTAAAGCACTTACAAATAAAGACTCGCTAAAAAGTGAGGATAAAATAAAGCCTTGGATTTATCAAATCATATCAAATTGTGCTATAGATTATATGAGAAAAAATAATAAATACACAGAAATGACTGATGAGATACAAAATGATAGTATGGTGGGATTTGATGAATATGAGAATTTCGATCTTCAGCGTGCAATGCAGCTTTTGCCTGAAAAATATAAGAGGGTGATAATACTTAGATATTTTGAAGACATGAAGATTTCCGAAATTACAGAGGTGCTAGGAGAGAATGAAAGCACCATAAAGACAAGGTTATATACTGGCTTGTCAAAACTAAAAATAGAATTAACGAAGATAGAAGAGGTGTAGACTATGAAAAACGATAAAATAGATAAACTAAAAGAAAACTATAACAACATTGAAATCCCAAAAGAACTAGATGATGTAATAAACGACGCATTCAATGAAAGTGAAAATAAAAAATTAGAAAATAACAAAAAAGATTGGAGAAGAAATATGAAAAATATGAAAAAATGGTATGCATCAGCAGCTGCAGTAGGTTTAATAATAGTATCAGTAAACGCAAGTTCAACATTTGCAAAGAGTTTAGAAAATATACCAGTGATAGGCAATATAATAAGAGTAGTTAATTTCAACAATTACAGAATAGAAATTACAGAATAGACAAAGATGGTATGGATGTTTCAATATCACTACCAGAAGTAAGCTCAGATAGTAAAGATTTAGAGTATAAATTAAACAAAGAATTTGAAAAAGAAGGTAAAGAAGCTTATAAAAAATACGAAGCAGAAGTTGAAAAACTTGAAAAAGAAGGAAAAACAACTCATAAATCTGCGGAAATGTGGACTGAATCTATAGCAGAAAATGCTAAAACTGTATCAGTTGCTATATACAACACAGAAACAGAAGCATCAGCAGCAACAAGTAGAAAAATATACAATATAGATAAAAAAGACAAAACAATTCTTACACTTGAAGGAATGTTTGGAAACAACGATTATGTAGATGTATTAAGCAAAAACATATTATCTCAGATGAAAGAAAGAACTAAAAAAGACTCAAATGATGTATACTTTGTAGACAATACATTCAAAATCAAAAAAGATCAGCCATTCTATATAAATGACAAAGGCGAACTAGTTATATGCTTCGATGAATATGAAGTAGCTCCAGGTTCAGCAGGATTAGTAGAATTCGTAATACCATCAAACATAGTATCAAAACTAATGAAATAGTTTGATAAAATAAATAAAAAACAAATATTACCCAACAAACAACAAAAATCAATCACAACAAACAAAACATACACAAAATTACACAAACACAACAAAAAACTCACAACTAATAAAAATAGCTGCTAACAAAAAAACTTGTAAGTAGCTATTTTTATACTATTTTATGAAATTCACTTGGAATAAAGTAAACAAACTGAGGACAAGAGCTATAACTACTCAAAAGCGACAATACTGCAAACGCCCCACAACTGCTAAATGTGTTACTCTAACAGTGTGGGGCGTTGAAGCCTGGAGCAAAGAGTAGTTATACTCTTGTCCTGTTTTATTTACTTATTCCTCTATTTGTCCATTGACGTCAGGTATTTTTAATTCTTCAGGGTCTATTTTTGGAGATTTATCAACAAGTCCAGCAGAAGGTATTGCATCTCCTTCTTTCATAGATTTATCTGGATGTTTTAATATTTTATCTCCTGGTTCAAGATTTGTAACTATCTTAGTTACATTTTTTCCTGTTTTAACAATAGTAACTTCCTGTTTTTTAAGTATTCCATCAAGATCTTTCATTACATAAGCAGAATCTCCACTCTTTAATACTGCAGTTGTAGGAACTTTGTATTCATTAGATACTATTTCAAGGTCAGCATCTACGTGGAATCCATTTACTAGACCTTCCTGATCTTCAAAAGATATATCTACTTCGTAATAAGATAAATTATCTTTCATTTCTTTTGTCTTAGTAGTCGTTGGTCTATCAGAAACATAGCTTATTCTACCAGTCATTTTCTTATCAGAAGAATTTACCTTTATACTTACAGTCTGGTCTATCTGAACTTTTTCTAAATCGTCTTCGCTAACATATCCCTTCATAAAGAACTCGTTACTTACAAGAGATATAAAAGAAGTGTTCATATCAGTAGAGTTCTGGTCGTTTATATACACTTTTCCAGCAAATGGAGCAGTATTTTTAACATATGCACTACTGTTTAATGCTGATATCTGAGCTTCTACTGAAGAAATCTGAGCATTTATAGAAGCAATAGCCTCATTATTTATATTATCTTTATTATTCTTGCTTAAACGAGATTTCTGAGAGTTTAAACTAGTTAACTGAGATTTTAAAACATTAATCTGTTCTATAACAGAGTTGTCTTTAGTAGTGAAAAGTAAATCTCCATCGTTTACTTCCTGCCCATTTTCAACACTTATATCGCTTAAAGAGTTGTTTTCTGGGTTAGCATACTGTTTTGACTCTCTAGGAGTAACCATACCGTTTATGTCTATATTTTCATAAGCTGGTATTTTATAAATTTCGTATTTTTCCCGAATCTTCTGTTCTTCCTTAGTTCTTCTTACGTAGTCAGTTCCAACCATAAATCCTGCAGCAAGTAGTATCACAACCACAACAGCAGTTCCTTTTTTATGGTTCTTTATGAAATTTCCAAATCCTTTAAATCCGGATATAATAGCATTTTTAATTTTTCCAAAGAAACCTTTAATTTTTGCCATAGTTTCCTCCTTTCATATAATACAATCAAAATATAATTAAAAACCATAATACTATTATAATGAAACTAGTATGTATAAGTCAAAGGTATTTATCAAATTATAGATTTAATTTTATAGTTTTTAAATTTTACAAGTAAAATAATAATGACACTCCAACCTAAAAATTATTGTTAAATATTAAATATAATGAGATAATAATATTAAAGAATTATCAGAAAATTGTGTTTGATATTTCATTCTATTTATATTATATGTCACTTTAATAGAAATTATACAATTTTCAATAAAAAAATAAAAAGAGGTGATTTTTATGGCTAAGAAAAACAAAAATACAAAAGATAACTTACAGAAAAGTTATTTTTCAAGAGCAATTATAAAAACGAAGAAAGTTAATTTATATATATTTTTTATTGGGCTTATTTTCAATGCTATATTTGCTATGATTGCAAATAATATAGCTATTTCAAAGAACGATGGAGTTATGTTGGTTACTTGTACAGTCATGGAAATCATCATTACAGTAGTGCTCACTTACGGAATTATAAAATACTATAGAAGAAAAATAATTTTAACTAATGAGGGAGTTGAGTATATCCCAACATTTGGTAAAAGGAAAAATTATTTATATAGAGAGATAGGATTTGTACAGCTAGATAAAATGAACGATGAAAATTATACTATTTTTTCTAAAGAAGGAAAGAAAATAGCTTCTTTTAATAACGGATACGAGGGAATTGAAGAAGCAATAATCGCTTTTAAAGGCAATGGCGTTGAGATAAAGGAAAAAGAAAATGGAAAGTTCGATAATTGGATTTTAAATACAAGAAATAAAATTGAGAAAAATAGAGAAGATGAGATAAAACATATAAAGAGAAAGGATAGACTAGCTCAGATAAATAAAGAAAAAGAAATGATAAGAAAACTAAATATAGCGATGTGGGCTATTTCTATAGTAGCTTTATTCTTAGGAACTCGTATAAGAAGTATTGTTTGGTCTGCAGAACTTCTTTTTATCTGGGGGCTTTATATATATCTATATCCTAAAATGGTCGTTGAATTACCAACTAAGACAAAAGATGGTAGAGAGTTTCACTATGAAATACCATATGCATCTGCCATTATAGCCTTATTTATGCTATATAATTTACCTAAATTAAATTATGTAAATCATAGTGAAATTAAATTTGGAGTGATTTACTTTTTAATACTGTTTTCAATTTATATGATAATGCTTAAAAAGCGTGGAATAAGAGAAAAGACTAGTAAGATGGCGACTGTTGCTATGGCAATGCTTTTGATAATAGTTTGTACTACTGATCATTTAAACAATGCACTTACATTTACACCAGAAAATCACGAAACTGTAATTGCACTTGAAAAAGATACTAGTAGATCAACAAAGGGACTTAGACGTTACTATGCTGATGTAGTGATAGACGGTAAAAAAGAAAATGCATCTATTTCTGCAGCGATATACAATAGTCTAGAAAATTTACCAGAAACAGTGGTAAAATGTAATAGGAAAAGCATTTTTGGATGTGAGTATTATAAAATACATAGATAATTGATAAAAAGTAAAGTTATAAAGGTGAAGAAGTACAATTATAAATGTAAGAAAGTTAAATTGAGAAGTGAGGGGTAGAGTATGAATTTTAATGTTTTATCAAATAGATACAAATCAGAAAGAAATGTTATGTATGCAAAGAGTGGAGCAGTGGCTACTTCAAACCCACAGGCAGCCCAGGCAGGATTAGATATACTAAGAAAAGGTGGAAATGCAGTAGATGCTGCTGTTGCAACTGCTGCAGCACTTGCAGTTACTGAGCCTACAAGCAATGGGATTGGTGGAGATGCGTACTCACTAGTTTGGATAGAATCTGAAAAGAAATTATATGGACTGAATTCTAGTGGATTTGCACCAGAGCTTATGACAAAAGAAGCATATAAAGGACTTAAAAAAATGCCAAGACATGGATTTGGAGCAGTTACAGTTCCTGGAATTCCTGCTGCATGGGCAGAGTTAAATAGAAAGTTTGGTAAGTTATCATTGTATGAATGTTTAAAACCAGCGATAGATTACGCAAGAGAAGGATATATAGTTTATCCTAATGTTGCAAAACTTTGGGAGGAGTCTTTTGAAGATTATTCAAATGATTTAAAAGAGCTTGAAAAACTTCCTAAAGATAGAGTTAAGAAGGATGTACAGGCCGAGCTTGTAGATAAAGAACTTTTAAAAGAGTGGTTTGATACATTTACAATAGATGGAAAAGCTCCACAAGCAGGAGATGTCTTTAAATGTGAAGCTCAAGCAAAAACTCTTGAAGAAATTGCAAATACTGGAGCAGAAAGTTTTTACAGAGGTAGAATCGCTGAATTAATAGATGAACATAGTAGAAAATTTGGTGGAATGATAAGAAAATCAGACCTAGAAAAATACCATCCTCAGTGGGTTGAACCTATAAGCACAAACTACAAAGGGTATGATATATGCGAAATTCCTCCAAATGGGCATGGAATAACAGTTTTAATTGCATTAAATATACTAAAAGAGTTGGAGTTAGATGAAGAAAAAGAGACTGTGGATAATATACACAAGATGATTGAGTGTATGAAGTTGGCATTTGCTGATTCTAAGAAGTATGTAACAGATCCTAAGAAAATGACTGTTTCTGTGGGTGCTATGTTAAATCAGGAATATGCTAAGAAGAGAAGTGAGCTAATAGAAGAAAAAGCAGTATTTCCAGAAGCTGGAGAGCCATTCTGTGGTGGTACGGTGTATATGTGCACAGCGGACAAAGATGGAAATATGGTATCTCACATACAGAGCAATTATATGAACTTTGGCTCAGGAGTCGTAATTCCAGGTATAGGAATTGCTCTTCACAATAGAGGAAACAATTTTAGCTTAGATGAAAATCACGATAATATTGTCGAGCCATTTAAAAAGCCATACCATACAATCATTCCAGGATTTATCAAACAAAATGGTGAAGCTGTTGGAGCATTTGGTGTAATGGGAGCATTTATGCAGCCTCAAGGTCAGTTCCAAGCAGTTACAAATTTAATTGACTTTGCAATGAATCCTCAAGAAGCGCTTGATGCACCTAGATGGCAGTGGATTGATGGTATGAAAATCGAGGTTGAGAACGATATGAAAACAGGAATAGCAGAGGGGCTAAAAGAAAAAGGCCACGATGTTAAGGTTGTGTCTGATAAAATAAACATGGGTAGAGGGCAGATAATTCTAAAGAACGAAAAAGGTGGATATGTCTGTGGAACAGAAAAAAGATGCGACGGACACGTTGCTGTTTATTAATAAATATTTATACTGATTGATGTTAAATATGAAAACAATTTGCTTAATTGTTGTTATATATTAAGTTATATTGTAAAATATAATTTGATATTTTGTATATGTGGAGGGAAAAATGGAAGAAAGAATATGCCCACTGTGTGGGACTAGCGATAAAATAGTAGAAATAGTAAGAGAGGGGAAGGTCAACGAAGAAATTGACAATCCATATAGATGTGAAGGTTGTGGCTGCGAATTTGGTAAAATATACGGATTTATGTACAATGCCATAAAAGAAGTAAGCCTAGCTGTAGAAAAAGACGGTCTATGCAGAAAAATAGTCATGGAAAAAAACATGGTTGGTGCTTGGATCAAAGAATTTGAAGGACCTTCATTTGAGAATATGGAGCAAATTTCTGAAGATAAAATAAGAAGCTTAAAATATAGAAGATTTTTAAATAATGTTCTAAAATGCTATGTAATGAGTTGGAGAAATATAAACGAATATGCAGAAACTCATGAAGTAAAAAGAACTGACGTAAATTGGATACTTGAAATGAAAGAAACTGGAAGCAAAATAAGAAGATTCAACGAGTATCTATACGGAGAAGAAGGGAAACTAACAGAAAAAGGTGGAGAACCACTAAAAGGCGATACTATATTACATGTAGAATCGAATATAGAAGTACCTTACTTCAATGACCTAGTAAAAACCATGGAAAAATTTACTTGTAAAAAAGTATTTAAATAGGGGTATATAAAAGGGGTTGTAGTTTTTCAAGATTATTAACTGTACAGCTCAAATCACAAATAGTCTCATCTCCAGGCTTCGACGCCTCACACTTTTATGTAACACATTTATAAGTTGTGAGGCGCTTGCAGATAGTCGGTGCAACTCAATATATGTTTACGCACAAGCCACAATTATAAAAACTTGCGACATCCTTTTTATATATCTATTTAAATACTTTTACAAGTTGCATTATGAGAAGAGAGGGTAAAAGTTCTAATTAACCACCTCACTGCTATTGATAGTAACCATTAAAGGTGTAAATTCAAAATGAAATAAATAATTTTATGCGGTATATAGTATAGATGGCGCAAGGTGTTTTTTGTTTGACATCTTTTGCGATGAAAATAATATCCAAATCGAACTCGACAATTCTGCAAGCGCCCCACATCTGCTAAATGTGTTACTCTAACAGTGTGGGGCGCTGAAGCCTGGAGAGGAGATTGGATATTAATTTCGAGCATTAAAAAAGATGGCAACAGAAAATCCTGCGCCATCTTTATATATACATAAAATTATTTATTTAATTTGAATTTACTCTTTAATGGTACTATTCTATTAAATACCATTTTTTCGTCAGTTGTGTATTTTGTGTCTACACTGAAGAATCCATTTCTGAAGAACTGGAATTTATCAAGAGGCTGAGCTCCTTTTAACTGAGTTTCTTCAACAAATCCTTCTAATACTTCAAGAGAATTAGGATTTATCTGATCTAAGAAGTCTTTTCCTTTGTTTTCTTCTATATCATCAAGTATTAATGGTTCAAATAATCTAAATTCTGCTGGAACTGCTGTTTTGCTGTCTACCCAATGTATAGTAGATTTAACTTTACGTCCATCGTTGCTTTCTCCACCTTTTGTTTCTGGGTCGTAAGTACAGTGAACTTCTACAACATTTCCGTTTTCGTCTTTAACGCAGCCAGTACATTTTACGAAATATGCACCTTTAAGTCTAACTTCATTTCCTGGGAATAATCTGAAGTATTTTTTAACAGGTTCTTCCATGAAATCTTCCTGTTCTATGTATAATTCTTTAGAGAATGTAACTTTTCTCTTACCTTTTGTTTCGTCTTTAGCGTGGTTTTCAACTTCAAGAACTTCTACCTGATCTTCTGGATAGTTGTCTATAACTAATTTAACAGGTCTTAAAACTGCCATTGCAAGAGGTGCTTTTGGCTGTAAGTCTTCTCTTAAGAAGAAGTCTAATAGTTGGCTGTCTACAGTAGAGTCTGCTTTAGCAACACCTATTTCAGCACAGAAGTTTCTTATAGATTCTGGAGTGTATCCTCTTCTTCTAAGTCCAGATATTGTTGGTATTCTTGGATCGTCCCAACCATCAACTACATTGTTATCAACAAGTAATTTTAATTTTCTTTTACTCATTACTGTGTTAGTCATGTTTAATCTAGCGAACTCTATCTGTCTTGGTACGCTTTCCATTTCACATTCTCTAACAACCCAGTCATAAAGAGGTCTCTGTTCTTCAAATTCTAGAGTACATATAGAGTGAGTTATTCCTTCTATAGCATCTTCTAGTGGGTGAGCAAATGAGTACATTGGGTATATACACCATTTATCTCCTGTGTTGTGGTGAGTTGCATGAGCTATTCTGTATATAACAGGATCTCTGAAGTTGATGTTAGGGCTAGACATATCTATTTTAGCTCTAAGAACTTTTTCTCCATCAGCAAATTCACCGTTTTTCATTCTTTCAAATAAATCTAAGTTTTCTTCTACAGATCTATTTCTGTAAGGACTTTCTTTACCTGGTTCAGTAAGTGTTCCTCTATATTCTCTTATCTGGTCAGCGTTTAAATCACATACGAATGCTTTACCTTTTTTGATTAATAAAACCGCTCTGTTGTACATTTCTTCAAAGTAATCAGAAGCGAAGAATAAATCGTCCCAGTTAAATCCTAACCAGTTTACGTCATTTTTTATTGAGTCTACATATTCTACATCTTCTTTTGTAGGGTTAGTATCGTCAAATCTCATATTAACTTTACCACCGAATTCTTTAGCAAGACCAAAGTTTAGGCATATACTTTTTGCATGTCCTATGTGTAAGTAACCATTTGGTTCTGGTGGGAAACGAGTAACTATACTTTTATGTTTTCCTGTTTCTAAATCATCAATGATTATATTTTTTATAAAGTTAGATGATACTGTTTCATTTGCCATATTATTATTCCTCCAAAGCATATATTTTGAATTTCTATTTATTAAAATCGCTCAATAGAATAGAAAAATCCAGTTTAATTTTATTTATAATATACATTAATTTTAATCTAATATATGAAAAAAATAAAGAGGATAAGAAGAATTTATGATATTTTTTGAAACTATTTGACTAAAATTAGAATTTAAAATATCTTTTGTGTAAAATGAAAACGTTTAGGGTATTAATTATACGTAAGATAAATAGAAATAAAATTAAAAAAGATGTATAATGAAAAAAAGAAATTAATACATAAAACAAAATTAGTAAAAATAACGAAGAGAGAGTGATTTTTATGAAGAAGGTATTAAAAATTTTAGTAGGTATTCTTGTAGTGATTGCATTGGCGATGGGTGGAGTTTTTTATGCATTGCAGCCAGAAGGTGGAATGAGCTTTGATAATACAGGAAACCGAGAGATAACTAAAGAAGATATTGTGAAAATGGGATTACTTCAGAGTTTAAAATTCAGTAGAGAAACAGAAAGCTTTGAAGGAAGTATAAATTTAACAGCAGAGGACGTAAGCAACATAGTTTATACATTTATGAAAAATTACGAAGATGATATGATGTCTAATGATATAAAAATAGAAGATAATAAATTAATGGTAACTGTTCCTGTTGAAGTAGAATTTTTAAAAACTAAAGCTACAGTAAGTGTAGTGCCATCTGTAGAAAATGGGTCACTAGTTGTTACTGTAGATAATATTAAGGTTGGAAAAATCAATGTTCATGGTGGACTTCTTGCAAAGATAATGGCTTCACAAAAGAGCGAAATTCCATTTGAAATGAGAGATAGATCAATTATAATCCCTCCAGAAACATTGAAACCTATAAATCTTACAGGAATAAAGATTGAAAACAACGAAATAAAAGCTGATATGCGGGTTACTTTAAGAGATGCGATGCAGTGTGCTTATGACATATTAGTTCAATATGGAAACTCTTTAAAACCAGCAGCATAGTATAAAAATCTAAAGAATTAATAAAAAACAGTTTGAATAGTAAAATAACTACTCAAACCTTTTTTTTATATGATATAATCTTTTCTAAGGATTCAAAATAAAATTAAAAAGAAAGAGGATTGAAAGGAGATAAAATGAAGAATTTTAAGTCATACGCTATTTCATTTATAATAACTGCGGTGTATGCGTTTGTAAAATTACCAGTGCTTAGAGTAGATTTTACGTCTTTATACTATGTGCTTGCGATGTTCTTTGTAATTGCTGGAATACTTAATATGGTATTTGACAGAGAAGAACAGAGATTTACTATTACAAACAAAACGAATTTTAAAATAGCTATAGGTATTTTAGCAATTGCAGTTGTTTTACCGACTTTAGCATCTACACCAATTATAAGAGCTAAGGCATACAGAAACTTACTTGGTACTGTTAAAGAAAGTGAATTTACAAAGGATGTCAGCCCTGTAAATGTAAATGAGATAAGAATAGTCGATGAAGAGATGGCTATGAAGCTAGGAGATAAAAAATTAGGTGAGGTACCAGCAATAGGGAGTGTATCTAAACTAGGCAAATTCCACATACAGAAAGTTGGAGAAAAACTTTACTGGGTAGCACCTCTAGTTCATAGAGATTTTATAAAATGGGTAACAAATATGAGTGGTACAAATGGATACGTTATGGTATCTGCAAATGACCCTCAAGACGTTAAACTTGTTCAGAAAGCAAATGGCGAAGATATAAAAATAGTATATCAGCCAGATGCGTACATACTTCAAGATTTACACAGACACGTTTATATAAATGGTGGTATGAGTAAAGGTATGGCAGATTATACATTAGAAATAGACGATAATGGTAAACCATATTGGGTAGTTTCTCTTTATGAACATAAAGTAGGATTTGGAGGAGCTAATGTAAACGGAACTGCTATAGTCGATGCGAAAACAGGAGAAACTAAATTCTACTCTATAAAAGATACTCCAGAATGGGTAGATAGAATTCAGCCAGAAAGTTTTGTAGTTGATCAGATAAACAGTTGGGGAGTTTATGTAAATGGATTTATAAACTCAGTAATATCTGAAAAAGGTGTATTAAAAGCTACAGAGGGAACTTCTTTAGTGTACGGTGAAGATAATAAATCATACTGGTACACAGGCATAACTTCAGCAGGTGGAGATGAATCTACTATAGGATTTATGCTTGTTGATTCAAGAACTAAAGAAGCAAAACTTTATAAACAGCCAGGTGCAACAGAAATGGCTGCTATGAAATCAGCAGAAGGTAGTGTTCAAGAAAAGAACTATGAAGCAACATTCCCAGTTATGTACAATATATTAGGACAGCCAACATATGTATCATCACTAAAAGATAAAGCTGGTCTTGTTAAGAGAATTGTATTTGTATCTGTTGAGGACTACAACATAGTTGGAGTAGGACGGGATAAGGCTGAAGCTATGAAAAACTACAAAGATGCGTTAGAATCTGGTGGAAGCAGCTTAGAAATAGACGAATCTGATGAATTTGATAAAGAGCTAGAAGGTACTGTTAAGAGAATTGCTGCAGATACTAAAAACGGCAATACAGTATATTATCTGACTTTAGACACAGATGAAGGAAATATATTCTACGCAACTTCTAAAATTTCTAAAGAATTACCTCTTACTAAAGAAGGAGATAAAATAAAAATTACATTCTCTAAAGATGAAAAAGATGTTATAGAAATAGATGAGTTTGATAACTATAACATAGGTAAACCTGCTGAACAGAAAGAAGAAGCTAAGCCAGAAGATAAAAAATCAGAAGATAAAAAATCAGAAGAAAATAAATCTGAGAAAAAAGAAACTAAAGACAAAAGAACTACGGATAAAGTAGAAACAAAAGAGCAATAGTAAATAGGATACTGCTATAAAAACATTTTAATATGTTTTATAGCAGTATTTTTTTATTATAAAAAATTAAAAACTTTATAGCTAAAAATAAAATTATATAGATTTAAAGCGAAATCGTAAAAATAGTTTAGTTTATAAACAAAATTAGAGTATAGATTATATTTATATTAATAATCAAAATGTATAGATATAATCTATTTTATTTTTTGTGTTAATTATAATAATCTATATATTGTAGCATAATAAAATAAGGGGGGTATTTTTTTATGAATACTAAAAAATTGACATTTAGTGCTATGTGTGTTGTTGTAAACCTTGTATTAGGAACTGTTATGGGTATGATACAGATACCTCTTCTATTCCTTGATACTATAGGTACTATACTTGGTGCAGTTGTACTTGGACCATTATGGGGTGCTTTAATAGGTGGATGTAGTAACCTTGTACTAGGTGTTATATCAGATCCTACAAACATACCATTCGCAATAGTTAACATAGCTACTGGTCTTATAGTAGGGTTCATGGCTAAAAAAGGAAACTTTGGTTACAAAAAGGCTATCATAACAGGTATTATACTTGCTGTAGTTTGTCCTATGATAGGAACACCTATATCAGTTTATATGTTCGGTGGACTTAGCGGAAGTGGAGCTGACTTATTAGTTGGAGCATTTTTACAGGCAGGACAGCAGATATTCACAGCAGCATTTATACCAAGAATATTAAGCAATATAGTTGATAAACCATTATCTTGTTTATTAGTTGTATTATTTATATCTAAAATGCCTAAGAATTTCCTTGCTCAGTTTAAATCACAGGAAAACTAAAGCTAGCAAGGAGTTTATAAAATCCTAAATAAATCTTTGCAAGCTAAAAAGAGTCATCTTATATACGTTAAAAAACGTTTTGAGAAGGCTCTTTTTTGTTGTAAAATCTAATTATGTAGAAATTTAAAAATTAAAATTTTTTGGAGGTAATAAATTATGAAGGATATTATACTTGTATCTCATTGTATGTTAAATACTTTTTCTAAGGTAGAAAGTTTTGGAGAGGAAGAAGGAAGAGAAGAAGCAAGAAGAAAGGTAATGAAAACAATTATAGAAAATGGAATTGGGATAATTCAGCTACCATGTCCAGAGCTTATAATGTATGGAACAAAGAGATGGGGACACGTTAAAGACCAGTTTGACACACCTCATTTCAGAAACGTATGTAGATGTGAATTTGAAATATACTTACAGCAGCTACAGGAATATATAAACAACGGCTACAATATAATAGGAATATTAGGTATAGATGGAAGTCCATCTTGTGGAGTAGACCTTACTTGTGTTGGAGATTGGAGAGGAGAAATAGGAAGTAATCCAAATCTTAGACAGACAATAGACAGCATAAAATACATAGGAGAAAAGGGAGTACTTATGGACGAAATTTCAAAAATACTTTCTGAAAATGGAATAGAATTAGAAATGTTCGGATTCCAGACAGAAACAGCGGATAAAATCTGTGAAAGAATAGAAAACGCTGTCAAATAAAAAAATAATAAAAAATAAGGTGTAATAAATATTTTTTACATAAATTTTAAAATTTTCAGAAAAAAAGTTGCAATATTGGAAATAATATGTTTTAATATACTTATCAAAAAAAAACAGAATAATAAACCAAGGTAGAGGCGCTATTGTTCAATAGTATCTAGAGGAGTTGGCAGACGTTGAATTTAGAGAAAGGGGATATAGCCGAAGATAGAATGTATGGCAATAATTCTTTCTGGGCCTGTATATAACATATGCAGGACTGTCGCTTTAATAAGTGTTGAGCTACAAGGTTACTTTGTATGAATACAGCGGTTCAAAGTTTCCTTTGGACCGTTTTTTTATTAGAAATAAAGTAAAGGGCGATATATTTGGCAAAATTATAGAAATTTGCAAAAGGTTTTTATTATTCATTAGGAGGTAAAAGAATGAGTGTAGTTGTACAGAAATACGGTGGAAGCTCTGTTGCCGACACTGACAAAATTAGAGCAATAGCAGAGGGAATAATAGAAAGAAAGAAAACTGATCCTAACATAGTAGTAGTTGTTTCAGCTATGGGAAAAACTACTGATGGATATATAAATATGGCTAAATCAGTAACAGATAAACCTTGTAAAAGAGAACTAGATGCTCTTTTATCAACTGGTGAAATGATATCAGCTTCAATGCTTGCCATAACTTTAGAAGCTCTAGGCTGCAAAGCTATAAGCTACAATGCTTACCAGTTAGACATACATACTAGTGGAAATCATGGAAAATCATTAATAGATGATATAAATGTTGATAGAATACAGGAAAGTTTAGATGAGGGATATGTAGTAGTAGTTACTGGATTCCAGGGAATTAATGACGAAGGAGATATCACTACTCTAGGAAGAGGAGGATCTGATACTTCAGCGGTTGCATTAGCAGTTAAATTAAACGGAAAATGTGAAATATATACAGACGTAGATGGAGTGTACTTCACAGATCCAAGAGCATATGCAGATGCTAAAAAACTTGATGAAATAGAATACGAAGAAATGCTAGAACTTGCAAGCTTAGGTGCAAAAGTTATGCATTCAAGAAGTATAGAACTTGCTCAGAAATATGGAGTAGAAGTATATGTAGGACGTACATGTGGAACAGTAAAAGGAACATACATAAGAGGAGGAAAAAACATGAAATTAGAAGATAAAGTAATAACAGGAATAGCAACAAGTGATGCAGATAGCTCAATAACAATAAAAGAATTAGATATGGACAACGTATCAGCTCTATTTGAAGATATAGCAAATAAATCTATAAGCGTGGATATGATAAGCCAGACAGCTCCAATAGATGGAAAATTAAACGTATCATTCACTATACCAAAAGATGAAGTAGATGAATGTATAGAATTAGCTAAAAAATACACTTCAGATGAAAATGTAGCTGTAGACAACGAAATAACTAAATTCTCACTAGTAGGACTTGGAATGAAACACACTTCTGGTGTTGCTTCAAAGGTATTTAGAATATTCAAAGAAAACAATATAAGAGTAAAATTAATAACAACATCAGAAATAAGAATAACTTGCGCAATAAATACTTCAGACAAAGAAGTAGCTATACAGAAAATGTGCGAAGAATTTAATGTATAAGAGAAATTGAAAGAAAGTAGGGAATAGGATATGAAACTTCATGGGAGTATGGAAATAAAAAACGACGAACTTTATATTGGTGGTGTAAATTGCCTAGATATGGTAAAAGAATACAAAACACCTCTTTATGTATTTGACGAGCAGCTTATAAGAGATAATTGTAGAGAATACAGAAAATATTTTAAAGCTGAAGAAAATGGAAATAGGGTAGCATATGCAGGTAAGGCATTTTTACCAGGGTATATGTGCAGACTTATAAAAGAAGAAAAGATGTGTCTTGATGTAGTATCTGGCGGGGAATTATACACAGCTCATAAATCAGGATTCCCAATGGAGAACATATTCTTCCATGGAAACAATAAAACTAGAGAAGAAGTTGAAATGGGTGTAGAGTATGGAGTTGGAAAATTCGTAGTTGATAACTTCTATGAATTAGATTTATTAGAAGAAATTTGCGAAAGAGAAGATAAAGTACAGGAAATATACTTCAGAATAACTCCTGGTATAGAAGCTCATACTCACGAGTATATAAAAACAGGACAGATAGATTCAAAATTCGGATTTGCACTTGTAAATGGAGATTTATATAATGCAATCGAAAAATTAAAAGAGTATAAAAGAGTTAAATTAGTTGGACTTCATGCACATATAGGTTCTCAGATATTTGAGCTTGAGCCATTCCTTGATGAAGTAGATGTTATGATGAAACTTGTTAAGGAAATAAAAGAAAACTATGGAATAGAGTTAACAGATGTAGATTTAGGTGGTGGAGTTGGTGTTTATTATACTGAAGAAGATAAACCAAGAGCTATAAAAGATTTCTGTGAAGCGATAATTGATAGAGCAGAAAAAACTTGTGCTGAGTTAGGTATGGAGGTTCCTCACCTTGTTATAGAGCCAGGTAGATCTGTAATCGCAAATGCAGGAAGTACTCTGTACACAATAGGTTCAATAAAAGATATTAAAGATGTTAGAGTGTATGTAAGTGTTGATGGTGGTATGACTGATAATATTAGACCATCTCTATATCATGCAGGATACGAATGTAGTATCGTAAATAAGATGAATGGAGATACAGAAAATAGAGTTACTATTGCTGGAAAATGCTGCGAAAGTGGAGATATACTGATAAATAATGTTGCAATTTCTGAGATAGAAAGTGGCGATATTTTAATTACTACATCAACAGGAGCTTATGGATATTCAATGGCTTCAAACTATAACAAAATACAGAAACCGGCTGTAATAGCTGTAAAAAATGGTGAAATAACACCAGTATGTAGAAGACAAACATTCGAAGATGTACTTGCTTTAGAATTATAAAACTTAGGGCTGTTGTAAATTGCAACAGCCTTTTTTAGAATAATCTTTTATGTTTAGTGAATATAGAGTAGTAAAAACATAAGCTTACCAATCCTTTGTTATTATGCGAATCATATGAGATATAGACAAACTTCTCTCCAGGCTTCGACGTGCGTGTAGGTAAATTATTTTGTTGTGATTAAAACGCACGTCTGCAGATTGTCGAGAGAGTTTTGTCTATATGACTCATATGCTACATATTTATATTATTATTGGTAAGCTTTTATTTTTTACTACTCTATACAATGCACTAAATTCATAAAAGGTTATGTCTAATAAAATAGGCTTGTTGCAAGTTTACAAGTAGCCCTAATTTTGTATACTTCTGAAGCTGCGTACATCGAGAATAGGAGAATATAGTTATATGCTTTGAAGGATGAGATACGGCACAGTTATTTATCTTGTCATTTTTTATTTTTATATGTTAAAATTATATTGAATAAGTAGGAGGGATATTATGAAGTTTAAAATAAAATTAATTGCACTTAGTATGGTTATGGCTCTTAGTTTGACTGCGTGTAAGTCTGGTGAGGGTACCGAGCTTTTTAATGATGGTCAGGTAGCTTTAGAGAAGCACGAGTATAAGACAGCTATGCAGAAGTTTTCAGATGTGCTAGAGGGCGATAGTGAGAACAAGGTTGCTAGAGATATGTACGGTCAGGCAATGAGAATGTTAAGAGTTGAAGAATATGAGAATGATGAAGAGTATGAAAAGGCATTAAAGGAAATAGAAAAGATTCTTCGGTTAAAGAATGGTTCTTCAAAGATAAAGAAAGAAGCTGAGCAGAAAAAGGCTGAGCTAGAGAAATTAGTTGAGAATTTAGATGCTGAGAGAGAAGAGAGAAAGCAGAATGCTAAGGAAGCTGCTAAGAATAATAAAGGTCAGGTAGAGTCTGATGCACTTCACTCAAATGCAACGCATCCAAACGCTAATAAGCCAGAGAAACCAGAGGATAATAGTAGTAGTTCAGGAGGAAGCTCATCAGGAGGTTCTTCAAGTGGAAATAGTGGAAGCAGCAACAATAGTGGAAATAGTGGAAACAGTGGAAACCAGTCAGGAGGAAGTTCTTCAGGTGGTTCATCTAATGAAGGAGGATCTTCAGGAGGAAATTCATCAGGGGGTTCTTCAAGTGGTGGAGAAAGCTCTGGAGGAGAATCAGCAGAATAGAAGGTATAAATTAGAAAGGAATTAAAATGAGAATAAATAAATACATAGCTTCGTGTGGAGTAGCTTCAAGAAGAAAAGCAGAAGAGCTTATAATTTCTGGGAGAGTTACTATAAACGGGGAGCTAATAACTGAATTATCTACAACAGTAGATGAAACAAAGGATATAGTAGAGGTCGATGGAGTGCCTATAAATCAGGAAGAAAAGAAGGTGTACATACTTCTTAACAAGCCTGAGGGATATATAACAACTGTAAAAGATCAGTTTGATAGACCAAGTGTGCTTGATATATTAAAGGATGTAGATGAGAGAGTTTACCCAGTTGGTAGACTTGACTACGAAACAAGTGGGCTTTTAATCCTTACAAATGATGGGGATTTAACTTACAAACTTACTCATCCTAAGCACGAGGTAGAAAAAACTTACTTAGCAATGGTAAATGGTATAATTACTCCTGAAGAAAAAAGACGTTTTGAAAACGGATTACAGATAGAGGATTACACAACTGCAAAGGCTAAGTTAAAAATCGTGAAGGTGAACGAGGAAAAGAACTATTCAGTTTGTAAGATTACCATTCACGAGGGAAGAAATAGACAGGTTAGAAAAATGTGCAAGGCTATAAATCATCCAGTGAGAAATCTTAGAAGAATTCAGATGGGAAGAATAAATATAAGAGGACTTGAAGTTGGAGAATATAGAAACCTAACTGATGAAGAAGTGGCATACTTAAAAACAGTAAAATAAATTACTATCTAAGAAAGATACAGTTCAGGTAGGTGGAATGAAGTTTACAATAGACTTCGATAAATAAAAATTTATAAAAATAAACAGAAACTTATAAAAGGGGCTTTTTTAAAGTCCCTTTTTCTATAGAAGTATTGATTAAATAAATGAATTAAATTTTAAATAAAGTAGATTAAACAATTGTATTAAATGTTTAAGTTGGTTATAATATAATGTGGAAAAAATAAAAAGATAAAGTGAAGTGATTATACGTAACAACTTTTGTTATTGTAGTTTTTTACGAAAAGAGATGGATATATGAAAAAGAGAAATAATTTTGACAATGTAAACAATATCGCCAAGATGTACATTAAAGAGGTCATTGGAGAAGGCGATGTTTGTATAGATGCAACTATGGGGAATGGATACGATACTGTATTTTTAGCTGAAATAGTTGGCGAAAATGGTAAGGTTTATGCTTTTGATGTTCAGGAAGAGGCGATAAAATCTACTGAAAAGAAAGTTAAAAAGCTTGAGTTTGAGGATAGGGTAGAGCTTATTTTAGATGGACACGAAAATATAAGCAACTATGTAAAAGATAGCATCAAGTGTGCGGTGTTTAATTTAGGGTATTTGCCAAGATGTGAGCATAGGATAATAACTAAGCCAGATACAACTATAGAGGCTATAAAGCAGTCGGTGGCATTGCTTGAGGAAAATGGAGTGGTTTGCGTTTCAATCTACACAGGTCATGAGGGTGGAATGGAAGAAAGAAATGCAGTATTTGATTACGCAGCAAATTTAGAGCAAAAGGAGTATAATGTATTTGAATCTAAGTTTATAAATCAAAAGAATAACCCACCATCGATAATATTAATAGAAAAGAAAAAACAGGTATAAAGAAAAATTTCTAAAAAAGTCGAAATATGATGAAAAAATTGCACTTATCCCTTAAAAATAATGGGATAAAGTGTTATAATATGGTAGAGAAATGAATCTTTATATATGTTCGATGTCAATATACAGAAAATTTGAATAGATGTATATTGAGTTGCATTCTTAATAAAAATAAAGATATAGGGTAAAAGGAGAAAGAAAAAATGGATGAAACATTAAAGGACAGTAAAAAGCTTATCTCAGATATACAGACACAGTATACTAGATTAAGTAAAGGTCAGAAGTTAATAGCACAGTATATACTAAATAATTACGACAAGGTTGCATTTATGACTGCCTGTAAATTGGGGGAAACTGTCGGAGTTAGTGAATCAACAGTTGTAAGGTTTGCAAATGCACTAGGATATTCAGGATATCCTAAACTACAGGCAGCTTTACAGGAATTAATAAAAAATAAATTGACTACAGTTCAGAGGGTTGAAATGGCAAACGACTACTCTGATGAAAATACAATACTTAACAAAATCCTAAAAGGGGATATAGACAACATAAGAGAAACTCTTGAAGAAATAGATGGAGAAGCATTCCAGGAAGCTATTTCTAGATTATTAAAAGCTAGAAAAATATACATACTTGGAATGAGAACATCATTTGTTGTTGCTCAGTACTTAGGATTCTACTTAGGAATAATACTAGATAATGTTCATACTGTAAGAATGGATATGGGAGATGCATTTGAACAGATAGTAAGAATTGGTGAAGATGATGTTGTAATAGCATTTAGTTTCCCAAGATATTCTAAAAAATCATTCCAGCTAGTAAAATATGCTAAGGAAAAAGGAGCACATGTAATATCTATAACAGATAGTTTATTTGCTCCAATAGCTTCAGAATCTGATAATACGCTAATAGTTAAGAGCAATATGGCATCATTTGTCGATTCTCTAGTTCCTGCTATGAGTGTTGCAAATGCACTAGCGGTAGCAGTAGGTATGAAGGAAAAAGAAGATATAAAAGAACATTTCGACGATTTAGAGCAGATGTGGGATAAATACGGAATGTTTGAATAAAAAATTTATATAAATTTTGGAGGTAGTGCTATGAAGAATTTTGACTATAATATTCCAACGAGAGTACATTTTGGTAAAGGACAGATATCTAAGTTAAGAGGAGAAGTTAAAAACTTTGGACACAATGTTCTTCTTGTATACGGTGGAAATAGTATTAAAAGAAATGGAATTTACGACCAGGTTATGGAACAGTTAAATGATTCTGATATCAATGTATTTGAGCTTTCTGGAATTGCTCCAAACCCAAGAATAGACTCTGCTAGAGATGGTGTTAAATTATGCAAAGAATGTAAGATAGATGTAATACTTGCAGTTGGTGGAGGTAGCGTAATCGACTGTAGTAAGCTTATAGCAGCTGGAGCGTTTTATGATGGAGATCCTTGGGATTTAGTACTAAAAAGCTCACTTATAAAAGAAGCACTTCCAATAATATCAGTACTTACTCTTTCAGCAACAGGTTCAGAAATGGATGGATTTGCTGTTATATCTAATATGGAAACAAATGATAAATTAGGTATGGGTGGAGAAATTTTAAAACCTAGAGTATCAATACTTGATCCTGAATACACATATACAGTGCCTGCAAACCAGACAGCTGCTGGAACTGCAGATATAATGAGCCACATTATAGAAACATACTTCCACGATGTTGAAGGGGCTTATTTACAGGATAGATTCGCTGAATCACTATTAAAAACTTGTATAGAATTTGGACCAATAGCTGTTAAAGAGCCAGAAAATTATGATGCAAGAGCAAATTTAATGTGGGCAGGCTCTCATGCAATAAATGGTATGATTTCTTACGGAACAGATGTAGGTTGGTCAGTTCATCCAATGGAACACGAATTAAGTGCATACTATGATATAACTCATGGTGTTGGACTTGCAATCCTTACTCCAAGATGGATGAAACACATATTAAGCGACAAAACAGTAGGTAAATTTGTCGATTACGGTGTTAATGTATGGGGAATTGATTCTTCATTAGATAAATTTGAAATAGCTAATATGGCTATTGAAAAGACTTATGATTTCTTCGCAAGTATAGGAATACCAATGAATTTAAGAGAAGTTGGTATAGATGAAGAAAACTTAGAAGTTATGGCTGAATTTGCATCTAAAAGAGGTGCAAAATATGGATATGTATCTCTAAGCAAAGAAGATGTATTAGAAATATATAAAATGAGTTTATAGAATAGAAAGAAAGGGTGTTTAAGCATCATCACTCCAGGCTTCGACGATTTTTCTTATCTAGTTCGAACTCCGTTCGAAGCTAAAGAAAAAATCGTCTGTAGATTGTCGTTGATGATTGCTTAAAACACCCTTTTCTCTATATTATTACTGAGCCGCAGATATATCCGCAGTCCCATTTTTCAAATCCTTTAAAGTCAAATTTGCTAGATGGATGTTTAAATACAACTCCGCATCCCATATCGTCTATGTTTACAAATGGTGGAAAATCGTAATCTAATACATCTACCTTTTCTACATCGTCTTTAAATTCTTCTATATTTCCATAAATTTCCTTTTGAAACTCAGCTATTGTCAAAAACTTTCCACATACTAAGAAATCAACAGACAATTTATGGTCGTTTACGTTTTCATCTGGGCAAGATTCTATCTCTTCAACTCTAACTTTTAAAATATCTACACCGATATTTTCAAAAAATTGTTTGTGAGTTAGGTGTAGGCTGCGTTTAAATTTTTCATTTAAATCAGCATCAATAGATAGATTATTTTCTTTATAAAATTCTTTAGTAGATTCTATGTCAAAATCTACTTTCCAAGGATATAAATCAAAAATCATAAATACCACCTCTTCAAAAATGTGATTTAATTTATAAAATAAACCAGGAAAATTTTTTCTTACTTCTTAATAATATTATACTACAAATATAAAACAATTTATATATATAAGAAGTTTAAAAGTAAATTTAAAAAATAGATTTAATAAAATAGTTATAGATTAATATATTGTTAAATAAATATTTTCCCAAACTATGAAAAAAGAAAAATTTCATATATAATTAAATATGAAAGGAAGTGGATCATTTTGGAAAAAGAAAAAGAAAGTTTAAGACTAGGGTTTAGCGATGTTTTTATTCTAATAATAGGATGTATTATGATGGCGATTTCGCTAAATTTATTCTTCAATCCTTATGGAATTGCATCAGGTGGGATAACTGGGCTTGCAGTTGTTCTTAATATGCTTTTTGGAATTCCTCTATGGATTGTCAACCTTGTTCTAAACGTACCGCTATTTATCGCAGCGTACAAGATTTTGAGCAAGAGAGACTGTATCAAAACAGTACTAGGAATAATATTATTAACAGTTGCGTTAAAGGTAACTGAGAGTATGTCTTCAATATTCATAACAGAGGACATTTACCTAATTATAATACTCGGTTCAATACTTATGGGTATCGGACAGGGGTTAATCCTTAGAATAAGTGGTTCTACAGGTGGTACAGACTTAATGGCTTTGTTAATTAATAAGGTGTTCCCAACATTAAGTATACCAATTCTTTTAGGAATTATAGACTGTGCAGTAATCGTTATGTCAGGATTTGCAACAGGTCAGATAGAAATAGCACTATATTCTTCTGTTTCTTTATACATCATTATAAAGGTCAGCGACCTTATGATAGAAGGATTTAACTATTCTAAGTCATTTATGATTATTTCTGATCATTCAAAGGAAATTACAGACAAGATAATGGAAGAGTTAGACAGAGGTGCGACTTTCCTTAAAGGTGAAGGTGCGTACACTGGTGCTGATAAGAATGTTATTTTGGTTGTAGTTGAGAAGAAAGAAGTTGTTGCGCTAAAAAGACTTGTAAGAGAAGTCGATCCTAAAGCGTTTATAATCATAACTGATATACATGAGGCATTAGGTAATGGATTTAAACCGGTAACAGCAGAATAAGATTAATATTTTGTTAGAGGAGGCTTTTGAGGAAGTCTCCTTTTTTGCTGCTTGGAAAAAATATATCTCCTTCTCTCCAGGCAGTCGAGCTGCATTGTCGAGTACGGAGATATATTTAATTTCCAAGCAAAGAAAGTAAACTTAGCAAAAGCCTCTATGTAATAAAAATATTAATTTTGTTCTTAGCTGTTACCTTGTTTAAAGAGAGAATGGAGAATAGGATTGCACATTCAACACATTATATGCCCTATTGATGTAAAACCTATTTACAATATTTTTTTGTTTTCAAAAGATATTTCAAGATAAGAATTAATGATTTTGTAAGCAGATATTTTGCAGACTTAGATACAAGTATATCGCACCGACAATTCTGTAAGCGCCTCGCAACTTATAAATGTGTTATATAAAAGTGCGAGGCGCTGAAGCCTGGAGAGCGAATACTTGTACTAAGTCAAAATATTGCTACAAAATCATTAATTCTACCTTGAAATACTTCACCTGCATCAGCCTTTTAGCCGATAAACATAGATTAAAACACATTATTGTTGTATAATATAATATTGAGATAAATTAAAACATTTGACAATATCATTTGTTTTGTAAAAATGAAACGGAGGAAATTATGGGAAACACTTATTATATAGCTAGACATGGACAGACAGAATGGAATATATTAGGAAAAACTCAGGGGCATGGAAATTCACCTCTAACAGAAAAAGGTCTTGCTCAGGCAAATGAACTTGCAGAGGGCATGGATAAATATCCACTGGATATGATATTCTCAAGCGATTTAGGAAGAGCAATGCAGACAGCAGAAGCAGTTGGAAAGAGATTTGGGATAGAAGTGCAGCCGACAGAAGCTTTAAGAGAAATGGGATTTGGAGAATGGGAAGGTAGATTAATTCCAGAAATAACTGAAAAATACCCAGAAATATACAAAACTTGGAGAAATGAGCCACATCTTGCAAAAATTCCTGGTGGGGAAACTTTAGATGTGATAAAGGAAAGATTAGAAAAATTCATAGACGAATTAAATGAAAAATATGATAACAAGAATATTTTACTAGTTAGTCATTCAGTGACAGTTAGGGTGCTTCTATTATTAATGTTAGACTCACCAATGAAAAATATATACAGAATTAAACAGGATAACACAGCTTTAAATATAGTAGAGTGGAGACATTACGGTCCAGTTGTTACTAAGATGAATGATACATCTCATATAAAAGGGGATTATAAACTTAACAACTCGGCTCTTGAGTAAATGTAGGTTATTTTTACTTGGGTATAGGATTGTTGGATAAAGGAGATAAATATGGCAAAGGTTGTTATAATCGGTGGTGGAGCAGCTGGTATGATGGCGGCTGTATCTGCTAGTCAAAATGCAAATAACGAGGTAATACTTCTTGAGAGAAACGGCGAATTAGGAAGAAAAATCAAACTAACTGGTGGAGGAAGATGTAATCTAACTAATGCCAGAGAGATAGATGATTTCTTTGATAAGGTAGTTACAAACAAGAGATTTTTATACAGCAGTTTTGACGCATTTTCAAATAAGGATCTGCTAGGGTTCTTTGACAGAATTGGCCTAAAATACAAAATAGAAAAAGATAATGATTTTAAGGTATATACAGAAAACGACAAGTCAGAAGATTTAATAGATGCTTTAAACAAAGAGCTTTTAAAGAGAAATGTTAAAATATACTACAATAAAAGAGTTGCCGATTTAGATGTAAATATGTTCCCAGAGGAACAGATTTTATCAAAAAAGGACAAGATTGGTGAAATTAAAGGAATTATCCTAGACAATGGAGATAAGATTGAGTGCGACAAGGTAATCGTCGCAGCGGGAGGAAGAAGTTTTTCAAATACAGGATCAGACGGAAATATGTACAAAATCCTAAAAAAATACGGTCATAAGATAGTTGAGCCACTTCCTGCACTTGTACCACTTAAGATAGAAGAATCTTGGATAATGAATATGCAGGGAATTTCGCTAAAAGACGTGGAATTATCTTGCAAGATTAAGAAGAAAAAGATAAAACAGAGCGGCGATATGATATTTACTCACTTTGGAATAAGTGGACCGGCGGTTTTAATTTTATCTTCTTATATAAATAAAGCATTGGAAGATGGAAATATAGAAATAACACTAGACTGCCTACCTAATAGCACAAGAGAAGATATCGTTGCAGCGATAAGGGAGTTCCCAAATAGAAATGTAATAACAAATTTAAAAGGAATACTTCCACAGAATTTCTTAAAAGCTATTGCAGAACAGGCAGGAGTTGAGGAAATGAAAGTCAACGAACTTCCTAAAAAACTAGAAAACAAGCTAGTATCACTTATAAAAGAAATGAAGCTGACTTGTACTTCAACATTAGGAATTGAGCCAGCTATAGTAACATCTGGAGGGGTATCTGTTAAGGATATCAACTCTACTACTATGGAATCTAAAAAGATAAAAAATCTTCACGTTGCAGGTGAGATTTTGGATATAGATGCAGAAACTGGAGGGTATAATCTACAGATTGCATTCTCAACAGGATTTGCAGCAGGAAAAGATGAATAAAAAAAGAGGAGAGTGTGGTAATTATGATAATAGCAGTAGATGGACCAGCAGGAGCTGGAAAGAGTACTATTTCAAAATTAATAGCTAAAAAACTAAACATAAACTACATAGACACAGGAGCAATGTACAGAGCAGTAACATACAAATGCTTATCTGAAGGCGTTGATGTTAAGAATGAGGAAGCTGTAATAGAAGTAGCTAAAAGAACTGATATAGATTTTAGAGATAATAATATATATCTTGATTCAAAAGTTGTAAACGAGAAGATAAGAACTAGAGAAGTAAGTGCAAATGTTTCTGACGTTGCTAAGATAAAAGAAGTTAGATATTTAATGGTAGATGTTCAGAGAGAGATAGGAACAAGAAATGATGTAATACTTGACGGTAGAGATATCGGATCTTATGTATTCCCAAATGCAGACTACAAGTTCTTCTTAGTTGCGACTCCTGAAGAAAGAGGAAGAAGAAGATACAAAGAACTTTGTGAAAAGGGATTTGAAGGAACTTTAGAAGAGATTATAAAAGATATAGAAAAAAGAGATGAGATAGACTCTAATAGAGAATTTGCTCCTCTAAAAAAAGCAGACGATGCTATAGAAATAGACACTACTGGACTTGGAATTGACGAGGTTGTAGAGGCTGTAGTATCTAAAATAAAATAGTTTACCATGTATACTATAAAGTTAAATAAAAATAAGAATGGAGAAATTAAATAATGAAGTTTTACGATTTTGCATTGAGTGTGCTTCGTCTATTTTGTAGGGTTTTCTTCAAATATGAGGTAATTGGTATAGAAAATGTACCTCTTGAAGGAAATGTTATAATAGCTGCGAATCACAAATCAAACCTAGATCCTATATTTGTTGCATCTTCAATGACTACAAGAGAGGTTGCAGCGGTTGCTAAGAAGGAATTATTCGACCATAAAATACTAGGTTTTATTTTAAAGAAATTAAACACTATACCAATAGATAGAGAGAATACTGGAATTTCAACAGTTAAGCAGATTTTAAGAGCTATAAAAGATGGTTATGTGCTAGGATTATTCCCAGAAGGAACTAGGGTAAAAGGAAAAGAATTTGGTCAGGCAAAGGCAGGTTTATCACTTTTTGCATCTAAAGGAAAGGCAAATGTAGTGCCTATATCTGTAATTTCTAGCTATAAATTATTCAGCAGAGTTAAGATATATATAGGCGAACCTATAGATATGAGCCAGTATTTTAGAGCCAAATTGACAAATGAAGACCACGAAAGAATCTCAGAAGAAGTTATGCAGGTAATTATTAAAAATTACTGTGAACAGGCAGATGGAATAGTAGATGTTGAAGGAATAAAATACAACGCCTAAGCATCGATTGGAGGAAATTATGAATATAAAGATATCAGAAAAAGCAGGATTTTGTTTTGGTGTTAAGAGAGCTATGGGACTTGCATGGAGAGAGTTATGCGAGGAACATGATAAACAGATATACGCATTAGGTCCACTTATACATAATAAACAGGCAGTTGAAAAGTATGAGGAAAGAGGGCTAGTGACAGCTGACGATATAGAGGAAATACCAAGTGATGTTAAAATGATAATAAGATCTCATGGTGTGTCTAAGTCTATATACGATAGAGCAGATGAAAAAGAACTAGAAGTAGTGGATACAACATGTCCTTTTGTTAAAAAAATCCACGATATAGTTAAAGAAAACTACGACAAAGGAAAGAAAATAATCTTAATAGGTGATAAAAATCACCCTGAGGTTATAGGAATAAATGGATGGTGCAACAACTCGGCTATAATTATAAAAACTATAGATGAAGCAAAAGAGTTAGAATTAGATCCTGAGGTTGATTACTGCTCAGTTGCACAGACTACTATGAATTTAGAAGTTTACGGAAATATGGTTGATATATTAAAACAGAAATCAGATAAGATTGATTTTAATAATACTATTTGTTCATCAACTAAGGCTAGACAGGAAGCAGCTAGAGAGCTTGCATCAGAAATGGACTGTATGGTTGTAATTGGTGGAAAACACAGCTCAAACACTCAGAAATTAGTTGGAATATGTAAAGAGGTTTGCCCTACTTTTGCAATTGAAACTAGAGATGATTTAGATGTGGAAGAGATAAAAAAATACGAAAACGTCGGAATAACAGCTGGAGCATCTACTCCAGACTGGATAATAGACGATATAATAGAATACTTAAAAAGTTTATAAAAGTTATTACCTTGCGATTGAAAAACGTGATTAATTGTTCTCCAGGCTTCAGCGACTCGCACTTTTATGTAACACATTTATAAGTTGCGAGTCGCTTACAGATTGTCGTAGCAAATTAATCACGATTTTTCAAAATATAAGTTAATAAATTTTAAAACGTTTTAAGCATCCTCTTATATTCTTGGAAAAGAGTGTAGGGGGATATTTTTTTTATTATTTTTTATTTAGTTATATTTATTGTAAAAAATATTTTCTTTAGATAAATATTTTTAGTATAAAATATTATTTATAAAAAATGTTTGACAATAAAATAATATGTGTTAAAATATAACATATAAAAAATACAGAGGTGATAAATATGAGAATATTTGAAAGTATTTTTGACATCTGCTACTTAGTAACAGTTATTACAGTAGGTATAAAGATGATCAAAGCAACAGAAAAAGGTAGTCAGTATAGATTATTTGGTATAATGGCTATCGTTCTTGGATGTGGGGATGCGTTCCATCTAGTTCCAAGAGTATATTCTATGTGGACAGTAGGTATAAACAACAATCCTGCTGCGTTAGGATTTGGTGAAGCCGTTGCATCAATAACAATGACTATTTTCTATGTAATATTATTCCATATATGGGAAATGAGATATGAAGTAAAAGACGATAAAGGTCTTAAATTCGCAGTTTATGCATTAGCAGCGATAAGAATAATACTTTGCCTATTCCCACAGAATGATTGGTTATCTCCAAATGCACCAGAAATTTGGGGAATATACAGAAACATACCATTTGCAATAATGGGATTAGTTATAATAGTAATATTCTTTAAAAAGACAAGAGAATTTAACGATTTAAGTTTCAAAAATATGTGGCTTGCAGTAACATTAAGCTTTGGATTCTATATTCCAGTTGTACTATTTGCTAAAACTATTCCAATAGTTGGAGCACTAATGATGCCTAAAACATTAGCATATGTATGGGTAGTATTCATGGGATACAATGCTATGAAAAAGGTAAATGAAAAATAAAAGCGTGATATAACTTTTAGGAAAACTTCGGAAAAGTTAATTAAAATGAAAGGACAAGATTATAACTACCATCCGCTCCAGGCAATCAAGTTGCATTGTCGCTGGCTGGCAGTTATATATCTTGTCCTATTTTTTACTAGCTTCAAACCGAGTTGTCGATGGAAGTTTGTTATTATGCAATACCAAAAGCTAGCTAATTAAATTTTATAATTATACTATCTATAGGAAAGTATTAAAAAGGCTGTTGCAGTTGCAACAGCCTTCTTTTAATCGTGTTAAGTTTTTTAAGAGTATTAATTTATTTTAGAAGTTTGTTCTGCTTTCTTTCATCAGCGCTTCGTAGTCTTCAAGGTCTTCTTTTGAAGGTTCTACAAATTCTTCACCAACATTGTTCTTAAATCCAATTCTTCTTGCTGGTTTTTCATCGTCCAATTTTGGAGCTGATGTAATTAAGAAATTGATTTGAGAAACGTGTTGGATTAGTTCAGCATAGTTTCCATTTACGTATCCGAAGTAGTGGATAAGTGATGGATTGCTGTATCCAATATCAGTTATATGCATAAGGACGCTTTCACCGAAATTAGTAAGATATAGAGCAACCTCTTTATCTTTGTCTAAATATTGTTCAAAATCGTAAATGCTTTCCATGATTCTTTGATATTGGTAGTCTGCAAGCTCGTAATTTCTTGATGATACTGATTTTCTGATTTTATCGCTAATAGTATCAGGAAGCACATTAGAATCATTTTTACGCATAAAATCACGACCTTTCAAAAATTATCTTATATTTGTAATTATTATTATAGTACTGTGAAATTTATTTTTCAATATATGATAGTTAATTTTCAGAAAATTATTATAAAAACAAAACTTTATTAAATCATAAAATAAAACAGCATAAAATTTGGTTAATAGTGTGATATACTATAATTAATAAATTTAAAAATTTGAAGTACAAATTAGTGTAATGAGGTGCATTTTATGGAATCAAAAACAATAGTAGACTACTATCATTTAGATGTGTTTAATGGGGATCAGCTTTATCAGATAGATTTAGGCTTAAAAGAAGGCATCGACGTCGATGTTTATGCTAAGCCTGAATACAAATTTGAACAGATGTATGAGATAAGAATGGGGTTAAAAGAAGGATTAGATATTTCTTTCTATATAGATCATAGATTAGATTCTAACCAGATGTATGAAATCAGAAGAGGTCTTGAAGATGGGTACGATGTTTCTGTTTATGCAACAGATAAATTTATCTGGAGCCAGATGGAGCAGATTAGAATGGGACTTGAAAGTGGTGTAGATGTAAGTAAATACGCAAAATCTAATATATACACTTCTGTTATGGAGCAGATTAGAAAAGGTCTTGAAAATGGAGTAGATATCTCTCCATACACAGAAAGAAAGCTTTTTGCTAACCAGATGGAACAGGTTAGACTTGGATTAGAACATGGAATTGACCCAGATTCATACGCTTGGAGAAAATATGAATGTTATGAAATGGAAAAAATGAGATTAGAGCTAGAAGGAAAATAGTAAATAGAAGAGGAGAATGAAAAATTTGCATTCTCCTCTTCTATTTTATATATAATTATCTAGTTTATACTGTTCAATTACTTTTTTCCCTAGAATAGTAATTGCCTTTTGTGGGCAGTTACTTACACAACGATAGCACAGAGTACATTTATTACCTCCAATAGCTTTTAGATTTACTATACTTATATTTTGAGTAGGGCAAATTTTTGAACACAAGCCACAACCAATACAATTTTCATTAATAGTCAAATTATTACTATAAGTTTTCGTTTTATGGAAAAACCAAAGTCGTTGACCTAAAAGACCAATTATATGAGATATAGAAGATAAACCATCATTAGGATATATTTTATTTTTTATATTATTTGCAATGAGTTTTATTTTTTCAGTTGCATTTTTAATTATTATTTCTTTCTCTTGTGTATTTTTTTTGAGTAAAGGACTATCACATACAGAATCAGGCATTTTTATATGTAAACCACCTAAGATTATTGCCCCATATTTTTTAAATAGCCTTGCTGAACATCCAGCACCATCGCCACTAAAGGCCCCCATTGTAGCTAAACATATAATTTTCTTATTTTTCCATAAAAATGAATTTTTTATTATAAACTCTCTTACAAAATAGGGAATATTAGAATACTGTATAGGATAACCGAAAATAATTGTATCCCGCTCTTCAATCTTTTTTATAGATGATGGATTTTCTAAAGAAACAATTTCATAAGATTCATCTAATAAAGAAGATAAAAGTCTAACACAATATTCAGTATTTCCTGTTCCACTAAAAAAAACACCTAACATAATTTCACCTACCCTTCAATAGAAAATAGACAAATTAAATCATCAAGTTTTTTACTCCAATCGAATGTATGCCTTACATTTTCCATTGTTGCCAAAGAAGTAATACCATGTATATAAGCAAATAATGAAATAATATAATTTTGTTTTTTTTCATCAGATATATTTAAAGATGCAAGTTGTTTTAACAGTTGTTCTTTATATATTAGAAATGGTTTATAATTCTCTTCTGTAAAACTATTAATATCTAAATCAATACTTATAGAATTTTGTGTAAATAAAAATGAAAAATATTGTGGATTTTCTAAAAAAAATAAAATATATGTTTTACCAAATTCTAATAAAAAATTAGATTGATTTGAATAAAGAGAAACAGTATTTAATAATTTTTCTGAAAATTGATCTGTAATATACTTTTGCATAGCTGAAATTAACTCATCTTTATTTTTAAAATGGCTATACGGAGCAGAATGGCTTACATTACACACTTGAGCTACTTTTCTTAATGAAAGCTGTTCAACTCCATATTTATTTACCAAATCAATCCCTTTTTCGATTAACTCATTTTTTAAATTTATATGATGATATGTTGAATTTTTCATAGACTCCTCCCGATAATTTAAACTTGACACTGTAAATATTATATCAATACAAACTTGACAGTGTCAATATTTGATAAATATATTATTAAATTAAAAATAATTAATTCTTTAAAAATACTTGATTTAGAGTATATAACGTGATAACGTTTAGTAGAGTAAATGTTAGGGAGGAAAATTATGAAGGACGGTATGAAATCAGTTATTCTTAAAATGATAATGTTCATAATTGCTGTTGGACTTTTATTCAATGTAATTATGATATTCAATATGATAATGAAAAAATTCTAATAAAATAAAAACTGCTGAGAAATTTCTTAGCAGTTTTTTATTTATATAAAATTATATAAACACATAATTCTAGTGAGAGATTTAAAGAAGGTTAGCAGCCTTCTTTTTTGTTTCAAATTTTTTATAAATAAAATTTAAGGAAAGTTAAGATATAATTAAGAATTATTTTTTAAATTCGCTAAACTATTGAAATTTCAACGGTTTAGCGAATTATAATATTATATTTCCTACATTCTTCCGACATTAGCGTTAAATGTTGGAAGTTTTTTCGATATAATCGTTAAATTTGTCTAATGCTTTCTTCTTAGACTCTTCAGTATCTTGTACATAAATATTCATAGTGGTTGATATATCGGCATGACCTAATCTTGCTTGAACATCTTTCATATTTGCACCAGCTTGTAGGAGCATAGTCGCATGAGTATGACGGAACGTGTGCATAGAAAAATTGATATTAGTTTTTCTGTTTATCTTAGCGACCATATTTGTGAAATGATGATGATCTAAAAAAGAACCATCTTCATGAGTGAATACCATGTTATTACAGTTATAAAGTACACCAAACTTCAAACGATTTTCGTTTTGGCTTTTCTTTATATTTTTAAATACTTTTTCAACAGTATCGTTAAAGTATATATCTCTAATTGAAGTTTTTGTTTTAGGTGTACTTAATTTACATTCCCTTACATTTGGTGCTATTAAAGTATGTCTGACGTGTATTATTTTATTGTCAAAATCAATATCCTCCCATTGCAGACCTAAAGCTTCACCTATTCTTAACCCTGTATGCAGCAACAGAAGACACATGTTATTAAAGTTGTGTTTACTAGAACCTATATCCAATATAGTTTCGAAATCTTTCATATCGATTATATCTTTTTTATCTTTTGTTTTTTTAAATTTAGGGAATTTTATAAACTTACAAGAGTTATTTTCTATAATTTCAAGTGGAAATATTGCATAATCCAAACAACTTGAAATTACAACTCTTATAATATTTGCAGATGAATGACATTTATCCTCTTCTTTTAACTTATTAAAAAAGTCACTCAGAACACGAGCTTTAATATCTGAAACTTTATAGTTTCCCAAAATAGGTTTTATGTGTTTTTTGTAATATCTAGCATAATTGTTAGTAGTACTTTCTTTACAATTATTCAAAACATATTCGTTAAACCAAATATTATACAATTCATCAAATGTCATTTTGCATTCTTTTTTATAGCCGTTTTTTAGTACTTCCGCTTCAAATAGTTTCATTTTTTCCTGGGCTTCTTTTTTAGTTTTTCCGCCCCGTCGTTCAACACGTTTTCGTTTTCCGTTTTCTTGTGGAAGTTCAACTGAAAAATACCATCTATCACCTTTTTTTCTTAAACTTCCCATTTTACCACCTCTTTTCGAATGTATGTTCTTATATATGTTAAATAAAAAGGCGAAAAAAGTCGCCCAATTATTTTCAAAAGGTTATGTTATAATTGAATTGTAGAAAAGCTGATACAAACCAATAATCAATATTTTCATTAAAAACTTTCACAATTCATTTAAAATTTTTATGTAAGGAAGAGTCTATTTTATAGGCTCTTTTTTAGTTGTTAGCTAATTTTAAAGATTGTCTATATTCCATAGCTTCAGCATATTTTGTATATTCAACAGTTTTGTCAAAATTCTTTTCTACAACTTCTTTTATTTCATCTAAAGTAACGTTGAAGAATTCTTTTCTGTTATTAACTTTATTAACCCTTCTATCTTCAAAAGCCTTATGAAGTGCATTTTCAAGAGCAGGAGCGTCCTCACTAAATATAGTTGCATGAACATCAAATTTGAACGGTACTGACGCGTCGCCAAGTTCGTTAACTCTTTCCATAGGGTCTAATCTTCTAGTAAGTCCTATTTTATAGATATTTTCACCGAAAGAACCTATGTTTGAGATTATATAAACGTACCCAGCACGAGTATTTTTTTCTTTGTTCAATACATCTTCTTCAACTTCTTGAAGTTCTTTAATTTTTGCTTCTAATTCGGCTATTTTTGCTTCCCAGATAGATTTTTCTTCGTTTTCAGAAGGTATATTTTCTTTTAATCTATCTAATTCAGTATTAAAATGAATTTTTTCTTTTTCAATCTTTTTCTTTTCTTTTTCTATTTCTTTCTGAACTTTAGCTTCTTCCCTCATTTGTTCTCTTAATGCTGCTTGTTCTTCTTTTTCTTCTTGCTTTTTCTGTAGATATTCAAAGTATAAATATAATTCATCTATTTTTGAATCTAAGTAATCTTCTCTTAGACTTATATTAAATGCTTCATATAGCTTGTTATCCTGTTCAAATGACTTTCTTATACGTTTTTCAGACGCTTCTAAATTTCTATATGTAACCTTATTTATTACGTTGTCACATTCAGCGTTGAATAATCTGAATAATGATTTTACATTTTTATTTGTTAAAGCCTGTCCTTTTTTAACTGATCCATCAACTGACCATTGAGTATCTATATTAACACCACTATTATTTTTAACCATTTCTTTCTGGTCATCTCTAATTTCTTTAAGTCTTTCCATATACTGTTCAGAGTTTTCAAAATCATATTTTGGCTCATATAGTCCAAATGATTGAAGTAATACTATATCATTTGTTTCTATAAGTTCATCTTTTAAAGATTTTATTTCTTTTTTCATCTCTTTAATTTTTTCAATCTTTTCATTAGCAACACTTAAATCATCTTTAAGAGATTCTAGTTCAGATAAAAGAGAATCATATTCTTTCTTTTTATTGCAATATTCAACAACTATTTTTTCTTTTTCTGAATCAATTCCATCTATATTATTTATATCGTTATTTATTTTTTCAATAACTTCTTTTTTAACTTCTATTTCTGAATTTAATTCATCTAGTTCTTCCTTTAATTTGTTTGCATTAGCTTGTTCTATTTCTTTAGAACTAGAATTAATAGCGAATTGTATTACAAGCAATATCCCAATTGCTATTAATACACCGATTGAAAAAGCATTGTCTTGCCGATAAGCTGAACTATATAAAAGAAATGCTAATAAAAATACTGAAATTCTACTAGATAATAAAAAGAATAAAATTCCGAGGCATCCTATTCCACACCCACCTTTATCGGAATTATCATTGTTAATACTTTTAATCTCCTTCTTTTGCTTGCTCATTCATAATCACCCCTATTTAAATTTATATTTTAATAAATCAGAAGGAATATTGAGAATAGCTGACATCTGTTCGATTGTATATCCTTCTAATTCTTTTAAATCGTCGTCGCTAACAAGTAATTCAACGGCGAATTTATTAGCTTCAATCTCAAACTTATTCTTTAAATATAAAGTTTTCTTTTCTAGGAAAAAACAATTTAAATCGCTATGTAATATCGCGTGTCCTAATTCGTGCGCTAAGACGAATTTTTTCTGATAATGTTCTAAATCATTGTTTAAAAAAATAAATTTATTTCTTTTTATATAACGATACATTCCTAATGTAGAAGAGCCTAAATCGGTTTCAATTACATTTATATTAAAGTAATCGACCAACTCAAATACATCGTCCGTATTAGCTTTTTTCTTTATAATAGATACGTATTCTTTCACATCCATTCAAACGCACCTACCTTTTTATTATTTCTTGTATTTTTTAGGTGTATATTTTTCTTTATTTTTAACCTTCGCTATTTCAAGAGCAGTTCTCATAGCTATTTCTAATTTATCCATATCATCTTCGTCAAGTTCTATACCATCAAAATAAACTGGTCCAGATTCTCCGTCACGAAAATCGTCCATTATCTTTTTTAGATCTTTTTCTATATCTTTTTTATCTCTATCATTTAAAGGTTGTTCAGTTTCTTCTTTTCCTGTTAGAAGATAATCTATTTCAACATCATATAATTTAGCTAGAGAATTTAATATATCAGCTTTAGGCACTCTAGCGTCCATTTCATACCTTCCTATACTTACATCAGTAGTACCTATTAATTTTGCTACTTCCTTTTGTGTAAGTCCTTTTTCTTGCCTTAAAGCCTTCAATCTACTACCTAAAGTTACCATAAAAACACCACTTTTCTATATAAATTACTTAATTAAATTATACAACCAAAATGTAAAAAATGGAATAAAACCAACCAAATTTTATAAAAAAATTATAAAAAATGGTTGACTAACTAACCAAATGGTATTATAATAAACTTATCAACCAAATGGTTATTGGAGGTGCAAATTTTGAAAAATGAAAAATTAAAAAGATTAAGGCTTCGGAATGGATTTACACAAGAAAGCCTTGCAAATAAAGCAAATATGAAGCCTTCTACATATGTAAAAAAGGAAAATGGGATAACCAAATTTACAGTAGAAGAGGCTTTTATAATATCTCAAATATTAGGGTGTAGGATAGAAGATATTTTTTTAAACACAAAACAACCAAATGGTTATAAAAAGGAGGGAAATTAAAATGACAGTATCAAATTTAGAACCAGTTGTAATAGTGGCAGAAGCTAGAGAAAATGTTGAGTTAGTTTCAACAGAAGAATTATTAAACATAAGAACAGATGAAAACAGCGAAACAATAATAAGTGGTAGAGAATTACATGAAAGATTAAAGGTAGCTACTCCATATAAAAAATGGATGGATAGAATGATTGAATATGATTTCGAGGAAAATATTGATTTCTGCGTGATGGACAAAAATGTCCAAGACGATACAGCATTTGGAGGAGTAAGAAAAATAACAGACCACCTACTAAAGTTGGATATGGCAAAAGAGATTGCAATGATTCAGAGAACACCAGAAGGAAAAAGAATAAGACAGTATCTTATTCAAGTTGAAAAAGCATGGAACAGTCCAGAGAAAATTATGGAACGTGCTTTACTGATAGCCAAAAACAATATAAATAGATTAGAGATTGAAAATAAGGTAATGAAGCCTAAAGCACTTTTTGCCGACGCAGTAGCATCATCAGAGCAATCAATATTAGTTGGAGAGCTGGCAAAACTGTTAAAGCAAAATGGAGTAAAGACAGGAGAAAAAAGGTTATTCCAATATCTAAGAGATAATGGATATTTGATAAAAAGACAAGGAAGCGACCATAACCTACCAACTCAAAGAAGTATGGAATTAGGAATTATGGAGATTAAAGAAACAGTTATAAACAAGCCTAATGGAGATGTGAAAATAAATAAGACAACTAAAATAACAGGAAAAGGGCAGACATATTTCATTGATAAGTTTTTAAGTGCTGAACAAATAGGAATGGAGGTGTAGAGAGATGAGCAGAGAGTTAAAAGAGTTACAGGTGAATGTAAAAATAGAATTTGATGAAGAAAAAGCTACGGAAAAGATAAAACGTATTTCAGAACTCTTAAAAGAAGTACAACACGAAATAGATACTTTCCCACAGCTTGTAAAAATCATAGTTAACTAGAATTTATCAAGTAAATCAAATAGTTTTCCGATAGATTTATCCATCTTATCAACTGAATCTGAATCGTCGGAAAACTATATTGATAGTAGTTAAGAGAGTTTTTATTTGGAGATATGGAATAGGAGTGGTTTTAATGGCACTAGATATATTAAATATCCTAAGAGAGATATTGCAAGTTATAAAAAACAGAGGGATTAAGGATAAATATTTGCTATCAGTTCCGGAAGTACGGTCAACATTAAACGCCGGAACAAAACTTACAAAAGAATTAGTTGACTTAGGTTTTTTAGATTCACTTCAATTCAAAAACGAAAAAAGTGTGATAGCTGATTCAATCCCGGTATTCATTGATAAATATAGAAACCAGGATATTAGAAGTTTAATAAAAGAAGAAAGGAAGAAAAGAGAAAATGAAAAAAGTACACAAGTTTTTTAAAGGGTTAAGAAGTGCAAATGTAGTTTTATTAGGACTAGCAGTTGCACAGATGTTAAATATAGAAGTCAATATGGTTTTATTCGCGTTTGTGTTCTTTATGCTTACATTTCCGTTAGATATTCTATCTGACAACCTAGACGTGATAAAAGCTGAAAAAGACTTCCGTAAAAGAAGTAGAAAAAGAAAAGAATTAGCAAAGGTGGTGAAATAATGGACTATGCAAGTTTTAGGGAAAAAGAAAAAAGAATAGATTCTAAATTATGCAAGGCTATGAGCAGCATTACACAAACAGCTTTTATAAGAGATAGTGAAAAAAGATTAAATGCAATGGATAACAAAATCGAGGATCTAAAAGAAGCACACTTGGAAATGAGAAAACTAATTAATGAATTGTATATGGAGGCTGAAGAGTTTGAAAGAAGAGTTATTGAAAACGCAAGAAGTTGAAGAGGAAGAATATTGGGAGTGGCTTGAACAAGAATATCAAGCATACAAAGAAACAGTAGAAGACATTTTAGCTTCTACAAGATAAAAAAAGAACGGTCTATAAA
Organism: Peptacetobacter hiranonis; assembly: GCF_008151785.1. GTDB lineage: Bacteria > Bacillota > Clostridia > Peptostreptococcales > Peptostreptococcaceae > Peptacetobacter > Peptacetobacter hiranonis. Next base: position 1,345,750 of record NZ_CP036523.1, on the reverse strand, counting down.
TCACCACAAAATATAGACCGTTCAATCAGAATATATAAAAGAAAATTTACCTAAATTATAACAAGGAGGGGTTGTTGATGTCAACATTATATCAGCTTACAGAAGAAGCGGAAGTAATACTTTTAACTATAGAAGAATTGGAAGAGTTAGAAGGTCAGGAAGAACAGTTAGAACAAACAAAGAGAGTTAAGGCGTTAATCGACCTTGAGATAAACAATAAATCTGAATCAATGCTTTATATTCTAAGAAACATACAAAGCGATATAGAGGCAATTGACGGAGAAATAAAGCGTCTACAAGCATTAAAGAAAAACAAACAAAACTCAATGAACAAATTAAAGACACTAATAAAAGAGTGCTTGGAAAAACTAGGTAAAAAAAGATTAGAAACTTCACTTGGAAATTTAACAGTTAGAAATAATCCGGATTCTATAAATGTGCTAGATGAAACATTGGTTCCGGAAGAATTCGTGAAAGTAGAAGTTGTTAAAAAGGTAGATAAGAAAAAGATAAAAGATTGGTTGAACGAAACCGGCGAAGTTGTACCAGGAACAGAAGTATTAAAGACAACAAGTCTAATCGTACCAAAAGGTAAATAGAAGGGAGCAAGAGAGATGAGTGAAGAGGTTAAAGAAGTTGTAGAGGAAGTTAAAAAACTGAATGTTTGGCAAAAGTTAAATAGAGTACAAGTCGAATTGAAAGCACCTAAAAACCAATGGAATAAATTCGGTAAGTATTACTATAGAAGTTGCGAAGATATATTAGAAGGCTTAAAACCTTTATTGGATAAATATAACGCAATCGTACTTTTAAGCGATGAAACAAAGGTAGAAGAAGGAAGGCATTATATAGTAACAACTGCAACTTTTGTTGATACAGATAATGGAGAAAATGTGTGTGTTAAGGCACAGGCTAGAGAGGACGAAAACAAAAAAGGAATGGACGGCGCTCAACTAACAGGAAGTACTTCATCGTATGCGAGAAAATACGCCCTAAACGGTTTATTCTGTATTGATGATACAAAAGACGCAGACGCAACTAACGACCGCGGAAAAGCTGCTACAGAAGATAAGAAAAACATAGAACAACCAAACAAGGTAACAAACCAACATTTAAACAAACTGTTTGGATTAGCAATAAGAAAAGGTGTTGACCAAAGCACCGTAAGAAAACAAATATCAAAAGCCTTTAATAAAACAGCCGAAGAAATGACGCTTACAGAATATGAACGTGTTGTTGCTGGTTATGAAAAGATGAAAGAAAAAGAATAAAGAAGGTGATAGCGTGAGCGATTTTACCTTATTCAATGACCCACCGGTAGTATTTGACCCAAAGTTAGCAATTGAAATTGGATTGAATGAAGCAATTGTGTTACAGCAAATACACTATTGGTTAGTCAGTAACGAAAGAAGCGGTAATAACTACTACAACGGTAGATATTGGACGTTTAATTCAATAAAAAAATGGCGTGATGATTTTTTTCCTTGGTGGAGTGAACCAACAGTTAAACGAACATTTAAAAGTTTAGAAGACAAGGGAATATTAATATCCGGTAATTTCAACAAAAAGGGATATGACAAAACTAAATGGTACACAATAGATTATCAAGCATTGTACCGAAACCGTTGCAATAACTCATTAGGTCAAAATGACCCAATCGATAAGGTCAAAATGACCCAATCCATTAGGTCAAATTGGACTAATGGAGTAGGTCAAAATGACCCAACCAATACCATAGATAACACAGAGATAACTAAAGAGATTACCCCACCACCAGGGGTGGAGGTTTCTCACCAAAAAGAAGTCGATTTATTAAAAGGCTTTTTAGGAAAATCTTATTCTGAAGAATATGCAATAAGAATAATAAATCTACTAAAGGATAAGGGAAAAGATATTAGTTATCTGAGAGAAAAAATAATACTTACAGAATCAAAGAACCTTAAATCTAAAGAAGGTTATTTGTATAAAGCAATCGAGAGTGATTTCAAAGAAACAAGTCAGACCGGAACAAAATCAAACGGGTTCCAAAACTTCGAAAGTACTGTAAGTAAATATACAAAAGAAGAACTTGAAGAAAAAATGAGACAAAGTCAGTTGAAAAAGTTTGGAATTTAGTAAGTTGGGGTGTTAATTCACCCCGGCTTCTAAAATATAAAATTTAGATCATTTAATGGAGGGACGAAAAATGAAAATAATAGCAGAAGAAGTTAAAGGAAAAAACGAAATAAATCTTCAGATACAGGCAGACGGAACGCCGGCGGAGATATTAGGAGAATATACAAGAATAGTATGTTTCTTAATGAAAGACGGATTTGAAAGCATAATAAGAGAGTTTAAAAAAGACAGCGAAGAAGTAAGAAGAGGACTTTTAAACGGTGCAATGTTTTTAATAAATGAAAGAGCAGAAAGAAACCTAAATGAAAGAAAGATAAGCAAAAAGGAAATGAGAGAATTAAAAAGAAATGCTGCGGTTGCAAAAGCACTTAGTTTTATAGGAGTTGAGATGTAGATGAGATATAGCGCAGCGGACTTCGTGGAACGTATAAAGGAACTGAAAGAAGATATTATTAATTCAATCCAGGAAGAAGGTTTAAGTCAGTTTGCGGTATCTTCAATTATAGTTTCTTTACAATGTGCGGAAATGGAAATAAAAATAGCTAAAGCGAAAGAAGAGGAATAAAAAATGAATATATTAGAAGCATTTAAAAAATTTGAACAAGGTGAAAAAATTAGACCAGTAGCTTGGGAAAATGAAAATTATAAAGGAACTGAAATATATATTTATAAAAATTGCTTGGGTAGTCCAATGATACAAGCTAGAAAAAAAGAAGATTGTAAAGCATTTGAAATATTAAAAAATGATATAGAAACAATCCTATTAGGTGATTGGGAAGTATTTGAAATGGACGAAAAAGAGCAGTTAAAACTTGATGGTATGAAATTTCAATTAAGTAAGTTTTGCAAGGAACAGAGCATATATAGTTTTGGGTGTCAAAACTTAGATAATCACGGTTTTAGTTGGGGTGATTGTAAGTTCTTCAAAACAATATGTAATCCGATAACGTTTAAAAACAATAGACCGCCGATAAAAGAAGGGTTTGAAAATTGGGATATGTTAGAAATTATCGAAGCATACCAGGAATTAAATAAAAAGGAGGATGATTAATGAAAACGATATTTCTTGCGACAATAGTAGCAACGCTTATATTAATCGATTTAGCTTTTGTGGTTTATCTATATGCAAAGATTTATATAACTAAGCTTACAAAGGAAATTGACGCGATATTAGATGATAATTCACTAAGCTTTATGCAAAAAATGGATTTACTAGACAAGATACAAGCTAAATTTAGTGTATCAAAGGAAGGTGAAAAGTAGTGACATTCGAGAGATACAAGGAAGTATTGAACGACCTAAAAATGGCATTAATAAAGGATATACAGGATAACAAGTTAGATAAGTTTTATTTGACTAGGTTAGCAGAAGAAACAGAAGAACTACAAGAAATTTTAGAAGAGGAACTAGATTTATATAATTAGAGGTTAAAAAATGGATACAAGAAAAATAGAAATTGAGTTAATGAAAAAGGATCTAATAGAACATTGCAGCGATGATTATATGGATTGTAATAAATGCCATATAGAAGATACTTGCGACAAGTACCAGGCACCAATAAGCAACGGTTGTAATGACTGGGCAGAAGACGACATAAGAGAGGCACACGGTATATTGGAAGCAGCAAGAGAGTGTGAATGGTAAAAAAATGATAACCGATTATAAAGCGTATTTCAAAGAATATGAAAAAAGAAGAAAAGAGGAAAATGAAAGTTTGGTATATGCTGACGATGAATGCAATATGCGTAAACATTATACGAAAGAAGATGATGAATTCATAATAACAAGTATTCAAGGTATGACAATGAAGGATATTGGGTATGCGCTAGGAAGAACAGAGGAAGCAATTAAGAAAAGGATATGGAGATTAAGGGGAAAAGGGATAATAAAAGATTACAAAAATAAAAGGAAGGGTGATAAATAAATGGATGTAGTAGATTGGATAATTGTAGGGTTATTTTCCACAGTCGTAATACTGATAGTAACTGACATACTCGTTTATTTTATAGATATACACAAAAAAGCTAAGCTTGAAAATGAAGCGAAAGAAAAAGAGTTAGAAATGATAACGAATGCAATAAGAGAAGGCAATGGAAATATAACTATTGAGAGAGTGAATATAAAAGATGCTGAAAAAATACAGCTTGTAGAACCTAAAAATGTAGAAGTACATGTTCACTCAGAAAGGAGATTTTAATGAACATAGTAGAGGCTTTAAAAATAGCAAAGGAGCAGGGGAAGAAAGTTAGACCTGTAGGTCGGGGCTGTCAGGTAATTAAATATAAAAATGGAAGTTTTTTTAAATACTATAAAATTTCTAATGGTTCTTATGTGTATTGTTATGTACCAACAGAAGATATTTTAGCAGATTGGGAAGTTGTAAAGGAAAAACCAAGCAAACAGACACAGTACAAAATAGATTCAATGAAATTTCAGATAGTTAGATACTGTGATAAAAATGCAGATTGTGACGATTGTTATGAGTGCAAAATTAGACGCATTTGTCACACTAAGCCATACAGTCCTCTTAGAATGCTACTTGACGATTGGAGTTTAAAAGAGATAGTTGAAGCCTACCACACTTTAAAAGAGGCAGGTGAGATATAAATGGATATAATTAAAGCCTTAAAACTTGCGAAAGAACAAGGAATGAAGGTTAGACCTGTAGGTTTCAAAGAAATTTACATAGTTTTTGAAGATGGTGTATTTTTAGTTAAGATGTCAGATGTGGAATACAAATATAAACTTGAAATATATTCAGATACAATCGAACCACTTGTATTAGGAGAATGGGAAGAAGCAACAACAGAGGTCGATACAAGGATAATCGAACGGAAAAGAAAAGCGATTAAAATGTATTGCCACAATTTAAATGCAAGTTGTAAGGAATGCTATGTTAATAAAATTTGTGATGAATATCAGAAAATCAGAATAAAAGTTAGACAATTAGGTTACTTAGATAATCCACAAAGAATAGAAAATTGGAGCTTTAAAGATGTGAACGAAGCTTATCAAATATTAATAAAAAAGAAGGTGAAATTCAAATGCTAGGACTAAAAATACTGTTCTATGCGTTTATATTAACTGTATTAATTCCACTAGCAACTTTTTCAGTACTGGTTACAGTGACACTCATAAGAGCAGGAGTTGAATTTATAAAAGAAGAGTTCAGAAAAGGAGAATAAAAATGGAATTTGAATTTATAGAAGTTATGGAAAAGTTAGGTTTGAGAAAGTTTCCTGTAAACAGTCAGTTATTCTTAAAATACGGAACGATGAGCATACAGGCGAGTGAATTTCATTATTGTACTCCAAGAGTAAGTCACTTAAATTTAGAAGATTATATTACTTTTGAAATAGGGGTTATTTGCTATAGTCGGAAGGTAGATGAGATATTAAAGCCTTATCACTTCGATGATGTAGACGAAATGAAATTATACGAAAATGTTCCGATAGGATTAGTTGAACAAGTTTATCAGTTACTAAAATAAAATCAATGGCGCGTGTTGGCTACACGCTGGCACGCGTTAAAAAAGGAGGACATGAAATGGATATATTAGAAACTATAAAAGCGCTAAAGAGAGGCGAGAAAATAGTGTGTATAGAGGGTAGTTCACCCTATAAAGATTATTTTTATGCTGATGAAAAAGGGGACATAAAAAACGCGAATGGAAACGATGGAATGATGCGGATAAGAAATATTAATAAAAATAGCTGGGAGCTTTATAAAGGGGAGCTTTATAAAGAAAAAAATAAAGAATTAGAATTAGACGGAAAGAAACTAACAATTATAAAAGGTTGCTACGCACAACTTAAATACGGCGATTGCGAAAGTTGTATGAATAGCGATATTTGTAAAAAGTATCCAAAGGATCCATGCGAAGATTACTGCGAACATTGGAGCGAAGAAGATGTAGAAAAAGCATATAAAACATTTACTAAAGGAGAATAAAAAAATGAAAAGAGAACCAAAGAGAACAATACATTTACCAAGAATATACGAACACTTCAAAGGTGAAAAATACATAACACTACTAACAGCAACACATATAACACGCGAAGAATACAATGAACAGTTATTTGAAAATAATTTAGAGGCTTTCCATACTGAAAAGAACTACCACATACAAGTTGTAGAAAAGAACGGAGTATATAGATATATAGGGTTCCAGGACGAGGGCGAATTAATAATCTATATGTGTGTAAGCGGTAAAAGCTTCGGTAATGTATATGCAAGACCGGTCAATATGTTTGCTGAAAGATTAGATACAAAAAAATATCCGGACGCAAAACAGATATACAGATTTGAAAAGAAGATGAACAAATTAAAAGAGGTGGAAATATAATGGAGAATTTAGGGAAAATAACAATAAAAATTGATAGAAACACAAAAGAGCCGGAAGCGGTAAAATGCTTTTCTATAAAGAGCGACAAGGTATTTACAGAGGTTTCAAGAAAAGAACAAGCAGAAATATTCAAAAGTCTTAGAGGGATATTTAAAAGCTATATAAGAGATATAGAAAAGGAGATAAAAGAGAATGAATAAAATAATATTAACTGGTCATTTAGGACGCGACGCAGAATTAAAATATTTAGATTCGGGAAAGAATGTTACTAAATTTTCTATAGCAGTGGAAAAGAATTATAAAAGAGAAGGTGACGCGCCAACTTGGGTTAATTGCCAAAAATGGAACGCCGAAAACCTATCAAATTATTTAACTAAAGGAAAACACATACTTGTTGAAGGTGAGTTGAAAATTGATCCATACGAAAAGGACGGAGAGAAAAAACAACTTGTTTATGTAAATGTAGATAGATTGGAGTTTTTAGGTGGAGAAACAAAACAACAAGCACTAGGAAACGAAAAAGGGGACTATGATTTTGAACCGTCCGGACTAGATGTAAACGGTTATGGTGCAGTTGACGATGACGACGTTCCATTCTAAGAGGTGATAAAGTGGAAAAGGTAATTATTAACGAGGTAGATTTAATAATACATATGGCAGCTTATATGATGGCGTATGATATGGATATTAAATTAATTCCAGCTATAACAAAATCAGCTAATTTACTAAATGATACAAGAAAAGATAATGACGAGCCGGATTTAATGGCTATTAAGAAAAATTTACAAAATGAATATGGTTGGAGGTTCGATTATGATAGTGACAGCAAAACACGGAGAAAAATATTATAAATTAAAATATGTTACAAGGGAATATACAGATGCTATAAAGGTTGATGTGGAGTATAAAAAAATGAAAGGAGGAATCGAGGCTTTAGGCTTCGGTTCTTCAAACTACACAAAAGAAATAACTGTTATGGAGCATGCAGAAACTATACTTATCAAAAAAGGTAATGACAAGGAAAAAATATTATCTTTATTACAATATGAAATAGAAAAAAATGGATATGTAAAAGCATTAGAAAAAATTGATACTTATATCTATAAAGAAACTGAAATCATAGAAAATATGTATATGAACAGTTTAGAAGAAGAGATGAAAGAAAAAGAAGTAAAAAAAGCATTCAAACTGGAGTCCAAAAAACAAGAATCGATAAGCAGAAAAATACTTTCAAATCCGGAAAAAAGAAAAGAAATTAGAGAGTATTTGTTCAATAAAAGAGCAGAAAAATGCTTGTATGATGATTTAGTTAAGGGATTAGAAAAAGACTTTGGATTTAAGGTACATAAAACAACAATCAATAGACTTTTAAAAGAAGCATGCAAGGAAAGAGGCATTGAATACGTTAGCAACTCAGAAATGTTCTTTAATCATAAAGATGTACTAGTTGGGTGGATAAAAAGCGGAATGCAAAAGGATGAAGTTATAGGAAGGTTCAATGATATATACGGTATGCAATTAAATAAATATTACTACAGCATGGCAGAGAGAGAGGCAAAGAGATGTTAGATATATTTAGAAGTAAGCTAAAAAAAGAAAACGAGGATCTAAAAAAGCAGCTAGAAGAAATAAAAGAAGAAAATATAGGATTGAAAGCTTATAAAACTACAAGTAAAAAATCTATAAACATATTAGAAAAAGAAAAGGAAAAATTAGTATCAGAACACGAAAGACTAGCAGGAGAAATAGAAACTTTGATAGTTACAAAGAATGTGCTACAGAAAAGAATTGAGAAACTAAAAAATGAGCATTGCAACACAATAGAAAGAAAAAATAAAGAATTAGAAGGTCAACGCGTACAGTATGAAAAGGCTTTAAAGGATATATTTGATTTAAAGGAAGATAAAAAGAAACTAATTGAAGAACTTAAAAGAAAAGATGAAACTATAGAACATTATGAAGGGCAAATAATAAGCTATCAAAGATTATTACAAAATGAAGGTTATATAATATATAATCCGCTAGAAAAACAACTAGAACCCATTAAAAGAAGAGAAAAAACATTTGAAGAAGATTTAGAAAAATTTCAAAACTATTTTAAGGGACAAGTTGAAAACATACAAGACAAGATAGAAGAAGAAACTATATATTATCAGGCAGAAAGATTCATAAAGACAAACCCAATAAACGTTAATACTCTTGAAATAGATAAAAACGCGATTGATATATTTAGGAAGTTAAGAGGAGAAATGAAAAATAAAAAATCCAAACGCTTTATAAAGAAATATACAAATAAAATGGCTGACAGTATGGAAGCGATATTCAAGGTAATTACGGAGTAACTTGCTAGACTAAGCAAAAATATCAAGAAAAATCATAAAACCAAGTAATAGCAATAGTTGTATAACTTGCTAGTAGTTGCGGAGTAGCTTTAGAGTAAGCTAATATATAAGGGTAGATTAACGTCTACCCTTTGAAATTTGACGAGGTGGAAAAATGAAACATATAGTTAAAACGTTAAATAAACATGATGCTATAATAGATGAAACCAAAGGTTATGACAATACAATACAAAATATATTATTTGAAGAGCTGGGCGAATTAATACAAGCTATATCAAAAATGAATAGAAGTAAAATACATTTAAAAAATTTAGGTATAAAAAGAGCTTTAGAAACACAAAAGGTAAAAAGAGAGAACATAACACCTAAAATAGAAAATGTAAAAAAATTAATAAATGAAAAATTTGAACCCAATTTGGCTGAAGAAATGGCAGACGTAATAATTTGTTTATGTTGGATAGCGAAAATTTATGAAGTGAAGGAAGATAAAATTGTTTATTGGTTAAATAAAAAATGTGAAAGAATGGACAGAAGAATAAAAGAAGGTGATTTCTATTAAAAGTAAATACAATAGCAAGAAAACGGAAATAAAAGGGATAAAATTCGACAGTAAAACAGAAGGTGAGTTTTATTTATATTTATGTGAGTTGGAAAAACAAGGATTGATAAAGGATATAATATTGCAAGAAAAGTTGATACTCCAGGAAGGATTTAAAAAAGATGGGAAAACATTTAGACCTATAACTTACAGTGTAGACTTTACATTTACAGATCGAGAAAACAATATAATTCGAATTGATGTAAAAGGAATGGAAACGCAGCAGGGAAACTTAAAACGAAAGATGTATGAATATAAATATAAAGAGCCATTGTATTGGGTTGCGAAAAGCAAAAAATATGGAAATGAATACGGGTGGATTGATTACGATGAATTGAAAAAGAAAAGAAGAGAGGCGAAAAAGGAGGTGGTCGCATAGAAGAAATAAAAGTGATAGTATTTTTAATAACTCTTTTATTGGTTGTGAAAGTGGTGCTTAACAGATTCTAGGAGGGATAAAATGCAAATAGAAGAAGTTGTAGAAAAGTTAAGGAATTATAACGCTTTAAAAATGCAAATAAAAAAGTTAAAAATGAAAGCCGATATACTGGCAGAGGATATAACAGAACTTCCGGCGTTGGCTTGCAGTGAACGAGTACAAACCTCAAATACTAGAAAGGTTGTTGAGGAAAACACTTTAAAATTAATACAAGAGAAAAGCATTGTAGAAAACAGAATAAAAAAGAAAGAGGACGAATTAAAAGTAATTGAATTAGGAGTTAGCGAGTTACCATATTATGAACGAAAAATAATTCAATTGAGATATTTTTACAAATGCAGTTGGAGAGAATGCGAAGAACAATTAGGATACTCAGAACGTTATTTACAAAAGATACGAAAAAAGGCTTTAGAAGACTTAAAAGTATTTTTTGAATTATAATGACGGTATTTGTTCGGTAATTGTTCGGTATTTGGACGGTTTTAACACTGAAAAAGGTGTTAAAATAGTAGTGTAAGAACTGACAAGAAGCGTCCCTTCTTAAATCGACAATTAATTGGCAAAACAAGGAGAAAGGCAACCAAACGAGGTTGTCTTTTTTATTTTGAGATTAAAGGAGTAAGTTAAAATGGCTAAAAGTAAATACGAAGAATTCGTAGAGCCTAAACTTACACTAGTTGAAGGTTGGGCGCGAAACGGATTAACAGATGAACAAATAGCGAATAATTTAGGAGTAGCATATTCAACATTTAGAGAATATAAGAAAAAGTATTCGGCACTTTCGGCAGCCCTAAAAAAGGGAAAAGAAGTTGTAGACATAGAGGTTGAAAATGCACTCTTAAAAAGGGCGTTAGGATATAAATATGATGAAGTAACAATAGAAGAATCTGACGACGGTTCAGTAAGAACAAAAACAGTAACAAAAGAAGTAATACCGGACACAACCGCACAAATATTTTGGTTAAAGAATAGAAAGCCGGAGCAATGGAGAGATAAGCAAAATATAGAAGCGAATATCAATAATAATACTAGTCCGTTTACTGATCTAACAACAGAAGAATTAAAGAAGTTGATAGAAGATGGATAAAAAAGAATATATAAAAATGGAAGCAATGAAGGAGTTAGCACGACGCGACTTCTTTTTTTATTGCCATTTAATAAGTCCAGACTTTTATAAAAAAGATAGAGGATATTTAGTTGAAATATGTAATGATTTACAAGCGTTTTATGAAGGTGACGACGACGTATTAGTAATAAACATTCCGCCACGCCATGGAAAATCTAGGACGGCAGGATTATTTGTTGAGTGGATATTAGGTAAAAACCCAAACGAAAAAATAATGACGGGAAGTTATAACGAAACACTATCAACTACTTTTTCAAAAACAGTTAGAAATGATATTCAAGCATTAAAAGGGGATAAAGATAAAATTATTTATTCTGATATATTCCCGAACACAAGAATTAAGCGTGGCGACGGTGCGATGAACCTTTGGAGTTTAGAAGGTTCGTACAACAATTACCTTGCGACCGCTCCAGGGGGAACCGCAACCGGATTTGGAGCAAGTTTAATAATAGTCGACGACTTAATTAAAAATAGTGAAGAGGCATACAATGAAAATACACTAGAAAAGCATTGGGATTGGTTCACGAATACGATGTTATCCCGTTTAGAAGAGGGTGGAAAAATAATCGTCATTATGACACGTTGGAGCAGTAAGGACCTTGCCGGTCGAGTGCTTGAATATTTTAGTGAAATAGGTATGAAAATAAAACATATCAATATGAAAGCATTACAAGACGACGGAACAATGCTATGCGACGATGTATTATCACGCAGAAGTTACGATTTAAAAGTTGCAGCTATGGGAAAAGATATAGCCGAAGCGAACTACAATCAGAACCCAATAGATATGGAAGGAAGACTTTATGAACGTTTCTTAACATACGATAAAATACCTTGTGACGATACAGGAACACCACTTTTTACAGATATAAAGAATTATACAGATACTGCGGATACTGGTAGCGATTACTTATGTTCGATTTGTTACGGGGTTTATGGTAAAGATTTATATATATTAGATGTTCTTTACACAAAAGAATCAATGGAAAAAACAGAGATAGAAACGGCGGATTTGTTGGTTAAAAATGATGTTAAAAAAGCATTTATAGAAAGCAATAACGGTGGTCGTGGGTTTGCTAGAAATGTAGCTAGAATAAAAGATGAAAAATATCCTTTCAATACAACGATAATTAAAACATTTACCCAACGCAAAAATAAAGAAGCTAGAATATTAACGAATTCCACGTATATTATGAATCATGTTCTATTCCCTAAAGGTTGGGAAAACAAATATCCGGAATTCTATAAAGCATTATACGAATATCAACGTGAGGGTAAGAATAAGCACGACGACGCGCCGGACTGTTTAACCGGATGTGTTGAAAAAGCATTTAGAAAAGGAGCAAGAACAGAGTAGAAAGGAGGTATAAAATGAACGAAAGAAAACTAAGGAATTATGTGAGAAATAGAATATTTAATAAAAGTAATATAACGGTAGGTAAAGAATATTACTCAAATAAAACTCAAATAAAAGAAACCGGAGTTGTTCCGTCAGACGGGAAAAACATTCTTAGAAGTGCAGATAATAGAATTGCACACAACTTCCATCAATTGTTGGTTGATGAGAAGGTTGCGTATATGTTTACATACCCTATTCTTATTGATGTAGACGACAACCAAGTTGTGAATGACCGTGTAAGTGATACTTTAGGTCAAGACTATGTGAGAAAAATAAAAGATTTAGGAGTTGAGGCGTCCAATACCGGTTGTGCATGGCTACATTATTGGCGGAACGAAAAAAATGAATTCCGTTATGAAAAAGTAGAATCAGAACAAATAATACCATTCTACTCTGAGGATCTAGAAAAGAAATTAATAGAAATATTGAGAGTTTACGAAACAATTGAATATGATGATAACTTAACGCCAATAAAATTCGTGAATGTAGAAGATTGGACGATTGACACGCTTGATAAATATAAATTTAGAAATGATATTGACGGTGTAGATGAGAGCGAATTAAAAGGTATTAAACATAAGTTTGGACGCGTTCCGTTTATTCCGTTTGCCAATAATTCGAATCATACTTCAGATTTAATAAAGTACAAGGATTTAATTGATTTATATGACCGCGTTGTATCCGGATACGCAAATGATATTGAAGATATACAAGAAATTTTATGGATTATTACCAACTATGACGGTAAATCTTCAGACTTCCTGAATAATGTAAAAAAATATAAAACAGTAATACTTGAGGACGACGGTGACGGTGCTAAAGGTGATTTAAAAACACTGAGCGTTGATATACCGGTTGAGGCTAGAAATTCATTGTTAGAATTGTTGAAAAAGCAAATATATGAATCTGGTCAAGGCTTGCAGCAAGACAACGAAAGTTTCGGGAATGCAAGCGGAGTAGCACTTAAATTTTTCTATCGTAAATTAGAACTGAAAGCCGGATTATTAGAAACTGAATTCAGAGAATCAATAAACGATTTAATAGAAGCTATATTAAATCACTACAACATACGATTTAAAAAAATAACTCAGATATGGTCGCGCAATATGATTTCATCTGAATTAGAAGCAAGTCAGATAGCGCAGCAGAGCGTCGGAATTATTCCGGAAAAATTAATATTACAAAACCATCCTTGGGTTGAGGATGTTGAAGAGGCTACAAAGTTATTAGAAGAAGAGGAAGAAAGCAAAATTAATATATTTAACTCTTATCCGGATATGAATCAACGTGCTAAAGAGGTTGATATAAATGAAGAGTAATGCAGAATATTGGGAGAAAAGAATATTAAGAGATAAAAATAAAGCTATAAATGATGAAAAAAAGATTCAAAAGCAACTCAATAAAATATATAAAGATACCTTTAAAGAGTTGGAAAAAGATATTATGACTTTATTTCAAAGATATGCCAATGACAATGGATTAACTTATTCTGACGCTATAAAATACTTAACTTCTAAAGAGTTTTCTGAATGGAGAATGGATTTAAGCGAATATATAGAGTTAATAGAAAAGACAAGTGATGAAAAGTTATTACTAGAGCTTAATACATTAGCTATGAAATCGCGTATTAGTAGGCTTGAGCAATTAACCTATCAAGTCAACAAACAACTGAATAAATGTTTTACATATTCAAATGATATAGTTAAAGAGTTATTAGAAAAGAGTGTTGTGAATGCTTATTCTGATAGTGCTAAAAACGTAAATTATGCCTATGGAATGGAAGCAACTAAAAGCATAGCTAAAGAGAGAGTAACAAAAATATTAATGGAGCCTTGGTCGGGTGCTAATTTTTCAGAAAGTATATGGTCTAATCGTGATAAATTGGCTGGTGTAGTTAGGAATGAACTAACTAAAGGTATCTATCAAGGTAAATCAAGTAGAAATATCTGTAACGAAATATCAAAGCGTATGGAAGGTAGTAAAGATGATATAATGCGTGTAGTTAGGACTGAAAGGTCGCACGCAGTAAATAAAGCTAAGTTAGAACAGTATAAAGATACAGGTTTTATGAAATATAAATATAAAGCTGCTATAGGTCAATCAAGGACATGCGAAAGGTGTCGGGAAGAGCATAATAAAGTTATAGCACTTGAAAATGCAATAGTTGGAGAAAATTTCCCACCTCTACACCCTAACTGTCGTTGTACTGTTGTTCCAAGTATGGAAAGGGTAAGCGATATAACAAAAGATGATATGGAAATGTTTGAAAAATTCAAAAAAGTTGGCATAATTATGCCTGATAATATTGAGGATTTTGTAGAAGTTAGATATAATGAACATATAAAAGAATGGAAAAGAATTAATGCAAGATACGAAATAAAAACATCGTATAATTTAAAAATTTTTGAAGACAGACAAGGAAAACATATAAAAGGACACAATAATTATAAGGGAGGAAGCTATCTTTTTGAAAGTGTAGATCCTCAAGAATTAGTTGATAAATATTGTGGGACGGGTATAATTAAAATAAGTAATAGTGGTAAGTTTGTAGAAAAAGAAATATGTGAAAGTGACTCAATTATAGGGGTTGTAGTAGATAAATATACTAAAGAAGAACGTGAAACGAAAAAATTTTCGATAAGTTATTCAAAAAAGTATGGAACACATATAGTTCCAAGATAGGAGTTGTGTTGTTATGATTACTGAAAAATATATGAAAGAGTGTATGGGTAAAAGGATAAAAGTTACTTTTGAAGACTTTGAAGGGGAAAAAACTGTTATAGGTAAATGTTTATATTTTTATCAATCTGAGGATGAAGACGAAGAACCAATGATAGAGATAAAGGATAATTTAATAAATAAATCTGAAATAAAAACATTGGAGATATTAGAAGATGAAAAATAAAATTAAACGAAATAATTAATAAAGCATTTTAACAGAGAATTGTTAAGGTGCTTTTTTTATGCAAAAAATTAGGAGGTATAAAATGGGTGATATACCTTTAAGCGAATTAGAAACATGTGAATTATATTTCAATGGCGAAAAAAAAGAAAGAGTAGAATTAGATAATAAAAAATAATTAGCACCGGAAAGGTGCTTTTTTTATGCCTATTTTTAACATTTTATATCGCAAATTTGCAAAAAATAGGCAAATACGCGTATTAAATTACAAAAATTTGACCGGAACGTCGTAAAACTAGCAATCGAAAGTGAGGCGACCACGTTAAAAGCGTATCGAGAGAAGGAGAAGGAAATGAAAAGAAGTTTTTTAAAAGAATTAGGCTTAGAAGCTGACGTAATCGACAAAATATTAGATGAATACGGGAAAGACATTAACAGAGAGAGAGGAAAAGTTGAGAAACTTGAATCTCAATTGGAGGATCTAAATACAAAGTTTAATGGTGTTGATGTTGAAAAGTTAAAAAATGACGCTGAATCTTGGAAAACAAAGTTTGAAGGATTAGAAACGAAGATAGCGACAGAAAAGGCGGAGAAAGAATTTAATGAGTTTTTAAAAACTAATTTCGATGAATTTAAGGTTAGAGATGAAGTATCAGTGAAAGCACACTTGGATTTCGACAAAATAAAACAATCGAAAGACCAAACTAAAGAAATAAAAGAACAATTAGCAAACGTACAAAAAGAAAAATCCTATTTATTCGACGCAGTTGAAGGAACACCGAACGATAACACGTTCGAATATGTTCCGGCAGGTGGTAATTCGGGTGATTTAACAGCCGAACAACAACTTGCACAAGAATTAGCGAATGCAATAAATGGTACTTTTTAATTTTTTGATAATTTAAGGAGGTTTTAAAATGGCAGCAAGATTAAACAATATAGAATTTGCAAAAATATTCCAAAGGGAATTAGATAAAGCCGTAGCGCATAACTTACTTACTGGGTGGATGGATAGAAACGCCGGTCAAGTTAAATATAGTGGTGGAGATGAAGTAAAAATACCAACTATAAATGTTGATGGATTAGCAAATTATGATAGAGCCGGTAACACTGGTTATGTAGGCGGTAAAGCAGAAATAAAATATTATACATACAAAATGACACAAGATAGAGGTAGAAGTTTCTATTTAGATAAACACGATGTGGACGAAAGCGGATTTGTAGCAACTATGGGAACACTTATGGGAGAATTCCAAAGAACACAAGTTGTACCTGAGATAGACGCATATAGACTTAGTAAGTGTATAAAAACGGCTATTGATGTTCCTAGTGATACAAATGTTGAATATTCAGTTGAAATAACTAAAGAAAATGTAATAAGCAAAATAAAACACGCTATAAAAACAATAAGAGAACAAGGATATATGGGACAGTTAATAATACATGCTACATACGATACAAAACTAGCATTAGAAGAAGCGTGCATGAATAAATTACAGAACGTTACTTGGAAAACAGGTGGAATAGATACTACAGTCCCAGCGTTTGACGGTTGCCCAATAATAGCGACACCAAGTCAATATATGGTAAGCGCTATAAAATTAAATGACGGTAAAACGGGTGGACAAGAAGGTGGAGGATTTGCAAAAGGTGATTCAGCTAAAAACTGTAACTTCCTTGTAGTTGCAAGTAATGCACCGGTCGCAATAACTAAACAAGATGAGGTTAGAACATTTAGTCCAGAAGTCAACCAGGGTTCTAATAGTTGGAAATCTGATTACAGAAGATATCATGATTTATTTGTGTTAGAGAATAAGAAAAAATTAATATTCGCTAGTATATCAGATGCAAAAGAATAAAAAGAAGGTGAACGTATATGGCTATATTAGTAAGAAGCAATGTTGAAATAGAAGTAGACGATAGATTAATAGATACATATACGGCTCAAGGGTTCGTGGTTTATAATCCCGAACCTTCAAAAGCCGTAGAAGAAATTGAAGAAGTAGCAGCGGAAACAGTTGAAAAAGATTTAAGCGAATTAACGGTAAATGAATTAAAAGCACTAGCAAAAGAAAATGGGTTCGAGGGATATTCGAATCTAAAAAAAGAAGAATTAATAGAAATGCTTAAAGATGAATAATCAATTAGAAGAAGTAAAAATGCTTTTAAACATTGACGATGATTCGAAGGACAACATTATAAAGTTTTACTTGAATAAAGTAAATGAAGCTATTAGAGATTATACACGTATTCCAGAGGATGAAGAACTTCCAACTATATTGTTATCATTAGCAACTTTTAAAGTTGAAGGAATAATGAAAGCGAAAGAATTAAACAGCAATAACCAATCGCAAGGACAAACAAGCATAGCACCACCCGGAACTATTAAAAGTATAAGCACCGGAAAAACTACTATAACTTATCAAGACACAGTAGGGGACACGGCTATTTTTAACTTTGGAAATAAAATGTCGAGTGATTCTTTATTCAGTAAAGAAGAAAAAGCTACTATGAATCGACATAGGAGAATGAGGTTTTATTAATGAATGAGGCAGATATATTAGCGACACTTTATACAGATACTTGCGATATTGAAAGAAAGGTAAGTTCAGTGAATCCGGATACAGGAGTTACAAATAAGAGGATTGAAAAGGTCGAAACAGGTCTTAGATGTCGAATAGATGAGGAACAATCGCCGGTTCTACTAGAAAATGAAATGCAATCTTTTTATACTACATACACTCTTTTTACTTACCCAAATGCAAATATAAAGAAGGGTGATTTTATAACAGTTAATCATTTTGGAGATACTTATTATTTCCAGGCGTCAAAACCATTCCGATATTATAACCACATAGAAGTTACACTAGAACTCAAGGAGCGATAAAATGGCTGACATCGATGATTTAATAAGAGATTTGAATAAAATCCAAGAAAATAGCGAAAAAGCTATGAAAAATACAATTATGAAAATATTATCCGATGCAAATGAGATAGTAGTTGATAAAACGCCCGTTGGAGATACAGGAGACCTTCATAAAGATTGGAATATTGAAGTTGATGGTAAAAAAGGAATGTTGTTCAACGACATGGAATACGCACCACACGTTGAATTTGGTCATAGAGTCAGAGGTGGCGGTGGTGGAGGTAAAAAGAGAAGAAAAGGAAATAAAAAGAAAAAAGTTAGAGAAAAAGGAAGAAAGGACGGAAAAGCGAAAGGGTCGCCGGTAGAAGGTGTCTATATGCTTAGAGATACAATGAATCAAATAAAAAGTAATATGGACTATTACGGTGAGTATTACATAAAAGAATTGGGGTTAGAAAATGATTAAATACAGAGAAATTTTAAATACAGTTACAAAAATGTTATATCACACACACAATAATATACCTATTTTTACTAACTCCGAGGAAATGAGTGATAGTGAATGTTTTTACGTTTCAATCAATCCTAGTGTCAACAAAACAGATAGGCGATATAGTAATTACCGTTTAATTTATGTTGATATTAAATATTTTTTAGATGAACACGATGATAAAGCTAAAGTTTATGATATGGCGTCTGATTTGGATAAGTTATTTAATAGCTATATAGAAGTAAATGATAGAAGAATTAATATTAAAAACAATAATATTAAATTTTTGAAAGATGATATAAGCGATTACTTGTATTATTCAATTGAATTAGAGTTCTATGACGTTAAGGATCTAGAATTCAAACCTAATAAATTAATGCAGCATATTGATATTAAAAGGGAGGAGATTAAATAATGGGACTTCCAGAAATTAAGATAAGTTTCAAGGAGATAACAAAAAGGCTACAAACAAGAGCCGGGCGCGGTATAGTAGCAGTAGTACTTAAAGATACAAAAAACCTTGGAATAACAGAAATAAAAAATGAAAAAGATATACCAACGGAACTAACACAGGCGAATAAAAAGCTAGTTAGTTCCGTTTTTTTAGGCAATACGCAAGATAGAAATGAAGGCGGAGTACTTACTGAAGTAACATACAAACCTTCAAAAGTAGTTTTAGCAGTTATAAATTCAAGTGGCGAAACTATAGACAACGCGTTCAACTTACTAGAAAATAAAGAATTCAATATACTATGTTATCCGGACGCAATTGAAAGTGACAATACAAAAATAATATCTTTCATAGAAAAAATGAGAGAAAACGGCGTTGATGTAATGGCGGTTATATCGTCAGCAACTCCACCGGATAAAGAATATATAATCAATTGGCAAACTGACAACGTTGAAGTTGACGGCGAAAAAGTATTAAAAGCGAAGTACTGTGCAAGAATATCCGGACTTATAGCCGGAACGCCTTATGCACAATCAGTAACATACGCAATCCTAAATGATGTAACAACAATACCGGATATAACTAACGTTAATGCAAATGCAGCAGTAAACGAAGGTAAACTTATTGCAATAAATACAGCCGGTGCGGTTAGAATTGCGAGGGGCGTAACTTCTTTAACAACTACAGACAACCAGGTTAAAGGAAAATCATTCAAGAAGATAAAGATAGTGCAAACGTACGACTTTATAAACAATTCGGTTAGAAAAGTTATCGTTGAAAATTATATAGGTAAAGTACCGAATAGTTATAGTAACAAATGCTTACTTATGAATGAAATAAAACTATTCTTAGACGAGTTAGTTAAAGAGGGATTAATAAAAGAAAATCCAGTTGTTGAAATAAACATGGATAAACAAAAAGAATACCTTAAATCAATAGGCGTAAAAGTCGATGATATGAAAGAAAGTGAAATAAGAGAGGCGGACACAGATTCTTACGTATTTATAACTATGCGAGTTAAAGGCATTGACGCAATGGAAGACTTTGACATAGCGGTGGAGGTGTAAGAGTATGGCTGAAGATTATAGAGCTATATTAGACGCAACTAAAATACAATCAGGGACATACGGTGAATTATGGTGGGATTCAGAATATATGTCAGAGGCGAAAGCAATAGATATAAAGGACGAATTCGAAAAGGAAAGTATAAAAGTTGTAAGAGATAGAAGGGTAAAACATAAGACACTAGCGGTTGAGGGTAAAGGTTCAGTAACACTTTACAAAATCAACAGTTTTGCAATAAAGAAACTAAAAGATTTTTCTTTAGGGAATGCAGAGGAACCGCGATTTACACTTATGACAAACTTAGATGATCCAAGCGGACTTGGTGCAGAACGTTTAATATTTAATGGCGTTATGTTCGACGATTTAACATGGGTTAAAACTGAAGTCGGAACACTTGGTGAAATAGAATTACCGTTCACTTATGAAAGTGTAGAAATAGTTAGTTTAGTTTAATTAATTGAGATTTAAGAGGACGACTTGTCATCTTTTTTTATTTAGGAGGGTGACACAATGGCAAACAATAACAAAATAAAAGCAGTAGAGAATAAAAAAGCGGACGCACTAGAATTATTAATGGCAGTTGATAATAGTAATTTTGCTAGAGCCAAAAAGCAAATAAAAATGGAAAGACTATCTAAAATGATAGGTCAAGATTTTATAGTAACTATAGAAGAAATACTTCCGGCATGTGCTGAAGCTATATTAGATGTATGTATGGAAATAAAGGCAGACGGAAGCGTAAAAATGAGCAGTAGAAAATTACAGAATATGACAATAATAGAAAGTGTGCTTTATAATGGAGCAAGTCTATTTAAAAATGAAAGGTTAATGAAAAAGTTTGGGGTTAGAATTCCAACTGATTTATTAGAAAAGATAACAACTAAAAATGAAAGAGAAGAGTTATACAACCTTATAGAAGGTTTAGGCGGTGGAGAAGTATTATTTAGTGATGTAAAAAACTAGTTAATTCCTCAGACCGCTATTTTTTGATGTATTATTGCTTCAGATACAATAAAAAATACACCATAAGGGATATATTTGATATGCCGGCTGGGGAAGTAAAAGTATTAACCTATTTTGCCAAGATGGAGATTGAAGAGAAAATGAAGGAAATTGAAAATATGAAATAAAAGGGGTGGCAAAATGGCAGATTATAAATTAACCCTTTTAACAGAGTTTAAAGACAATATTTCAAACAAAATAAAACCGGTTTTAAGTGTTGTCGAAAAAGCAAAAAAAAATAGTAAAATCAAATTCTTAACAGCTATACAAGATAAAGCAAGTCCCAAAATGAAGAGTATTCAAAAGGGATTAGATGTACTAAAAAAAGCTAAAGCTAATATAAGAGTAGACGCAGTTAATGCAAAAGCAAAAATAGAAGAAATTAAAGGAAAATTAAAATCAATAAAAGAAAAAGTTATTCCGACTAGAGTACAAGATAAGGCAAGTCCTGTACTACAAGGTATAAAAGGTAAGCTAATGAGTCTTGCAGCCGGAATAACATTTACAGCCGTCCGGAAGGTCGCTATAGAAGGTATAGGACAAGAACAAACACAAAAAATAACTATAAATAGAGTGTTAGAAAATTCCGGGCAATCTAAAAAACAAGCTAAGAAGTCAACAGACCAATATTATAAATTCTTAGAACAATATGCAAATAAAACACCGTTTAGTACACAGAGTGTTGCACAATTCGGAACGAAAGCAGCTATAATTGAAAAAGGTAATATAAAAGAGGCTAAAAATACAACCGCTTTAATGGGTAACGTAAAAGCCTTCGTGGGCGATATGAGAACAGAACAAGAGGTTGCAGAGGCTTTCTTTAGTGGTTCAACGGGCAACATGGAAATGTTGAATAATATGCTAGGAACCCAATATAAAACATTTGAAGAAGCAAAAAAGGGAATAGCTCAAAACCAAGGTGGTTTAGTAGATGAGATGTCAAAAACCCTTCCAGGTGCAATTTCTACACTACAAGGTGTAATGCAAGTTGGCATTAAAAATATATTTGCTCCGTTTTCGGGTGGTTTAGTTGGCGGATTTACTAAGATAACTGAGGCTATAAATGTTTTAACGCCTATGATAACTAGTGGTTTACAATCTATGTTAGAGCCATTAGCACCATTAGGACAAATGTTTAATGGATTTTTAGATAGTATTATTAATAAATCTCCGGAAACTATGGGGATCTTTTCAATTTTTGGAACTACTATACAAACTATATTCCAAATGATAGGTGCAGTAGTCCGGGCGGTGGGTCCAATTGTGATTAGAATATTACAATTTATAGGGCAAAACGCCGGTGTAATAACTTCTATAATTAAAGCGCTTGGAACAGGTTGGCAATTGGCTTGGACAATCATGGGAACAGCCTTAAAACTTGCATGGTCGATTATAAAGCCACCTTTAGATATGTTAAGTCAAATGCTTATAACTGTAAAAGGGGCAATTGACGCATTGCGTGACGCTTGGAGCCGTGCAATGAACTTTATAAAAAATAACCCAATTACAGCAAAAATAAACCAAGTATTTGGCGGTGGTGGTAAAAAAGGACCTGGTCACGCTTCAGGATTAGCACGTGTTCCGTACGATAACTACCAAACAAGGTTACACCAAGGAGAGCGTGTATTAAGTAGAAGAGAGGCGGACGAATATAGAAATAATACTAAAACGGGAATAACATTCTCTAAATTAGCAGATACGATAATAGTTCGTGAAGAGGCAGATATAGACCTGATTATAAACGGTATAAATAGAAAGATAAGATTAGCAAAACGGGGAGGGGTTTAAAAATGGAAATTTGGTTAAAAGCTGAAAATGAATCTATACGAATCCCCGTTCTACCGCCCGAATTTGAAGTGGAAAGAACGGCGGAATTTGATAATAAAAGAATTGTAAAAGGTAAAAAAATAGATGTGTTTAATGGGGAGGATTTAGCAACCTCAACCTTAGAATCATTTTTCCCTTATAGTGATAATGCTAGTTATTGCGAATATTCCGGAATATCAAACCCATACAGTTATGTTGAAACAATAGAAGGATGGATAGAAAATGGAACAATTATTCGATATATTGTTACGGATACAAGCATTAATATTAGTTGTCGTATTAAATCTTTTACATATAGGGAACAAGACGGAACCGGTGACGTGTATTATAAAATAAGTTTACAAGAGCACAATGAAGTTAAATTTACTAGAACAGTTGAGAATACTAAAAAGCCTACAACTAGCGGAAATAATAAGCGACCAACAAAACCAAAAACGACTAAAGAAAAACGCTACTACACAGTAAAAAAGGGCGATTGTCTATGGAATATAAGTAAAAAATATTACGGAAAGGGTTCAGATTATACCAAAATATTTAATGCTAACAAGGATAAGATTAAAAACCCTTCACTTATATATCCAGGACAAAAGTTTGTAATACCATAAAGGTTAAAAAATGGATCTAGAATTAAAAGTACATTTAAAGTCCGGAGTAATATTAGATTGTACCCAAGCTGTTACAAAAATAGTATGGAGTGGGGATATAAAATCCGCAAGTAGGACGTTAGAGTTTGACGTATTACAAGCAGTAGCAGATAAAGAAATTGAATCAATTGGCGTGAGCGAAGGTGATACAGTTTCTTTTTTTGTGTCCGGAAAAGAAATATTTAGAGGTATTTTGATTGATGTAGACGCAGATAGTTCTAATAATGAAAAGAAATATACTTCTAAAGATATTGGGTATTTATTAAAAAATAAAGTGGCGTTTAATTTTAATAATGTTGCGACCGAAAAAGTAGCAGCAGATGTTATAAAAAAACTTGGTTACAATGCCGGAACTCTAGCAAAGACCGGACAAAAGTTTACTAAGGTTATAACAAAAAGTACAGGATATGACGTAATAATGGCAGCTTATACGGAAGCTAGTGAAAAGACCAAGAAAAAGTACATGATTACAACAACAATTGATAAATTCAATGTAATTGAAAAGGGCGAAAAGGTATTAGAATTACAATTTAATGAAAGTGAAAACCTTATAAAAAGTAAGTTTAAATCAAGTATAGATAAATTGGTAAATAAAGTTATTATTGTTGATAAAAACGGAAATAAGGTTTCTGAAAAAGTTGATAAGGAAACACAAAAGCTATACAACATTACAATTACTGAAATCGAGCAACAAACAGAAGGCAAGACAGATATAAAACCGGAAGATAAATTTAAAAAGGCTGATAAGTCGGCTAGTTTATCCGGATTTGGCGATATTACTTGTGTTAGTGGATATGGTGTTCACGTTAAGGATACACACACCGGATTAATTGGCAAATTCTTTATTGATTCAGACAAACATACCTGGTCGGGTGGTTCTTATATAGTTGATTTAGATTTGAATTTTGAAAATATAATGAATGAAGTAACCATAAGTGAAGGTTCTACAGAAAAAGAAGGAGCAATAGAAGGTGGAGCAACTAGTGTTGGTGGTAGTAGTAAAGCCGTTGATATTGCAAAAACAAAACTTGGCAAACATTATAAATGGGGTGCGACTGGTCCGAATACATTCGATTGTTCCGGGTTGGTTTATTGGACGGCAAAACAGTTAGGGAAAAACGTTCCTAGAACAAGCCGTCAACAATCGACGTATGGTCAAGCGGTTAGCAAGTCGCAATTACAACCAGGCGATTGTGTGTTCTTTGGCTCACCGGTACACCATGTAGGAATATATGTTGGAAATGGAAAATACCTACACGCACCACAAACCGGAGATGTTGTAAAAATAAGTAATTTGAACAGTCGTGGAGATTTCCACAATGCAAGAAGGTTTCTTTAGGAGGGAGTTAAATGAAAAAGAATTCACGTGATCCTTCAATTGAATTATTGGAAAATATGAGAGAAGAAGGAAAATATTTTAATATTCAAGAGTGTTTTTTAGGTGAAGTTATATCCGGAGTACCTAATTTAAAGGTAAGATTTGAAGATATAGAACTAACTTCTAAAGAACTTTATATATTGCAAGGTGTAAAAGACAGAAAAACAGCTTCTATTGAATCAAACTATAGATTCGAATTAAAGAAGGGTGACAAGGTTGTAATCTTACAAATAGCAAATTCTTATATTGTAGTAGACAAGGTGGTGAAATTGTAATGGCGGATAATAATTTTTTTCCGTTTATAGGAACGGAAAGTGACTACATACCGGAAACAAATAACGAATTGCCGTTATATCGTGAATTTGCATGGGATTTCGCAAAAGATGATTTTATAAAAGATAATTCCGGAGATTTTAAAATTGTAGAGGGAAAAGAAGCGTTGCAAGTTTGGATTTACCACGCCTTACATACAAACCGTTATGAACATGAAATATTTTCATGGGATTATGGAACGGAATTAATTACATTGGTAGGTCAAAGGTTTACTAAAGGATTAACCGAATCCGAGGCGTTTCGATACATAAAGGAAGCGTTGTTAGTTAATGAATATCTATTAAGTGTTAAAAAAAATAGTATAGTATTTGACGGCGATGTATTGCATATAGATATAACAGTAAAAACAGTGTATGGGGAGGTGCGTTTAGTTGTATAGTAACCAAACCTATGAAAATATAAAAGATAGAATTTTAAATGATGAAAATATAAAGAAAACCGGATTAGCAATAAACGAGGGTTCATTGATTAATAGCACCGTTTCGGCTTTATCAGTAGAAGAGGCGAAATTGTATATTGATATGATGAACCTTTTTAAATTAGCTTTTATTGAAGAAGGATATTTCGATTACTTAGATAAAAGGGTAAATGAATTCGGGATATACAGAAAAGAAGGGGATTTTGCAACGGGTGAAGTTGAGTTCAAAGGTTCGATAGGAACACAAATATTAAATGGTTCTATTATAAGAATTAATGGATTAGATTATTCAGTGGTAAAAGATGTTACAATTTCCAAAATAGTAGAAGAAAATAAAAGTCCAATCCAGGCAAATGGTGTTGGTGCTAGTTATAACGTTCCTATAGGGAGCATTTTTTTAATAGCAGAAGAAACTATAGGTCTTGATTCTATAGTGGCGACAAGTGAAATAACCGGCGGTATAGATAGAGAAACAGATGAAGAATTAAGGATTAGATTTTACGAAACACAACGCAATCACGCCACAAGTGGAAACGTGGCACACTATGAACAATGGGCAAAAGAATGCGACGGTGTTTTTGGTGCTAAAGTAACACCGCTTTGGAACGGACGGGGAACTGTTAAAGTTGCAATTGTTGGAAGAAAAAATAAACCAGTATCTAAAGATATTATAGATAGGTGCAAAGAACACATTGAAGAAGTTAGACCTATTGGGGCGACAGTTACAGTTGTTACACCTAGTGAGTTGAAAGTTGATATAGCTGCTAACATTACTTTAAATTCGGCATATTCTAAAGAACAAGCTGGGGAAGAAGTGAAAGCTAAGTTAGAAGAATATCTTTTAACAGTAACTGACAAAATATTATATTCGAATGTTTTTGCACTACTTGTAAATTGCGATTCAATAACGGATTGTAATGATGTAAAAATCAATAATGCAGTGTCTAATGTTAATGTAGGCGCCGAACAAGTACCAACAGTAGGAACAATAACTTTGAACGGGGTGATCTAATTGTTAATAGAAAAATACCCAAACTTATTAAAAGACAATGAAACCTTCAAATTAATTCAAAAAGCATTAGAAAATGAAGATGATTTCAGAAAAAGAGCTTTTCAAGATATTCTTAATCAATGTTTTGTAGTTTCAGCAACGTGGGGGTTAGATAAGTGGGAGGAGTTCGCAGGACTTCCAATATCAAGACACTTGAAAACAAGGATAAGAAGGCAGAATATATTAAATGCTTTACAGAATAGAGAAACAACAACATTAAAAGCAATTAAAAGCCTTGTAGAAGGATATTCAGGTGGTGCTTGTGAAGTAACCGAACAAAATAGCGAATATAAGTTTACAGTTAAATTCGTTGGAGTTAGGGGCGAACCCGACACATTGTCAGCTTTACGCGAAGCAATAGAAAGGGTTAAACCTGCTCATCTAACATACGATTTTATATTCACATACATGACTTGGGACGAATGCACACGATACCACAAGACTTGGACGCAATGGGAAACTTTAAACCTTACTTGGAAAGAGTTTGAAAGATATTATCAAGGCTTTATGGTGGACTTCCTAGAATGGCAGATGTTCGATTCTTATAATTATAAATTTAAGAATTGGGACGATATGTTTATAACATGGGAAGACTTAGAAATATACGTTTAAAGGAGGCTGAATAAATGGCAACTAAAACGAAAACAATTGGACTTAATCAATACGTCGGTTCTGATTATGTCAAAATGGCAGATTTTAACGCAGATAATTTGGCGATTGATAACGCATTTAAAGAAGATAGAGCTAAAATGAAGGAAATTGAAGACAATGTAAATGGAATGGAACTTGTTGATTCTAAGATTCGTATAACAGACGCACAGTCGCATTTTACAGGCGAAACACTAGATAAGGTACTAGACGAATTAAAAACAGATGTTTCTTCTATAGAAACAACAGCAAGTGGAACAAGCTACACAGACACGCACACATTAGGAGCTACAGATGTACAAAAAGCAATAGACGCACTAGCTACTAAAGTTAAGGCTTTAGAGACTAAGACACAAACACTAGAACAAGAACTAACAGGACAAGTTACAAAGCTAAGTGGAATTAATACAGAGTTAGAGACAGAGATAGGTAATCCAGTGTAAGGAGGTAGGATATGGCAGATTTAAAAACTACAATAGCACAGACAGAGAATTTAAAAAATAAAGTAAAGTTAGCTAAGGACAAAATAAATGAAACTGTAGTACGGGGGGGTATCACTTCTAAAAGTTTAGAGGAAATACCCAACAACATTAAAAGTATGTTAAGTAAGAATTATAAAAAGATAGCGATATTAAATTTTGAAGATAAAAAACCAAACTTTGTTCCAGAAGGTTCTGAATGGTCTACTACAGATATAGAATTAAATATTTCTTTTATCCCTAATCAAATTTTTGTATTTGTTGGTGGTGGAGCTTATAATGCAGTATTAGATTCTACAAAAAATATATCTGAAAAAACAGGTGTATGGATAAATCGTTTGATGGATAAAATGTATTTAAAAAATTTAAAAAATAAGAGTGTTAGAATTTTTTATAATAATAGTGGCGGGTATTCAGGTGCTTATATTTATCAAATTATTGCTATAGAATAGAGGTGATTAAATGTCTTTGAAGGACACTATAAACAATACAAACACACAGAAAGACAACTTAAAAACAGTTGCAAATAATATAGATAACAAGCTTATCGAATTAGGTGGAGAACAGGCTACAAATTTAGCAGATGTATCAGAAAAAATAGAAAGAATGATTGTGCAGTACAAAAAGTTTGCTATCATAAAGCCCAATGTGTCTTTACCATCACAGAACATTTCTTTTCAACAAACTGTAAAAGTAAACCTTGGTTTTTTACCATCAATAGTATTTGTTGAGATTTCACCACCACCAGAACTAGCGGAAAAACAATATGGTGACAATGTTTTCAGCAACTTAAATTCTTATCATGAGGGGCAACATTGTCGTGGTGAAATTGCTAGTATAACAAAAAATGCAATTAAAATAGATATAAACCCACATTGGTATGGTCAAAGCGGAAGTGCAAAAATAAAAACAATATGGGCTATAGAATAAGAGGTGATAACTATGAGTTTGAAAAAAACTATAGACACAACAGAATTAATTAATTTAAATCTAGAAAAAGTATCTAATAATATAAATGAAAAACTTATTGAAAAGGGAGTTGCGGCAGTAAACTCTTTGAACGAAGTGCCTGACAAATTAGATGAGATGGTTATTCCATTTAAAAAAATAGTAATACTATCACCCAATATAGTGATACCATTTAACACAAGTGGTAACACCACAGAAACTTTTACAAGAACAATTCCGTTAAACTTATCTTTTAAACCAACATACGTTTTTGTTGAAGTAATTCCACCAGGGGATATAATTAACAATGGAATTCATATTTTTGGAGGAACTATAAAATCAAACTATGGAGATGGATATCATACTAGAGGAAAAATACTAACTATAACAAAGGAGTCTGTAAAAGTTAGTATTCAGACAATAAATTGGTCTGGCGCTGGAGGAACTAAACCATCAATATCAAGAGTTTGGGCTATAGAATAATAGAAAGGAGAACATTATGGCAGGATACAAATATATCGGAAAAAGAATTTATTATTTAAAAGTAGATGGTAGAGTTGTCTTAGACACTGGAGAGGCAGAAGGTTGGGTAAATCCAACAACAAGCGAGGACGATTGGAGAATTTACTCTGAATTACAAAAATATAATAAGACAGAAGTAGATTATATAGAGTTACAGTTTGGCGAATTTAAAACAGAATTCGCAGAATGTACTTCTTACAGAGTGAATCCAAACACTAAAGAATTAGAATTTGATTACACACCAGTTCCAGAGCCACCAGAGGTTCCACAGACACCAACTGTACATGAAAGACTTGACGCACTTGAACAAGTCAACGCAGAACAGGACATGTTAATAATGGAAATGTCTGGTTTAATGGTTTAATACACCTTGAAAGGGGGTGAGAATATGATAAAAGCAATAAAAGGAGTGAGAAGTATGATATGGTACAACTTAGCTAAAAGAGTAATATTAGCAGAAAACTATTCTAGTAAAGAAGATATGCAAGCTACAATAGACAAATATTATAGCACAGGCAAAATAACACAGACACAGAAAGAAGAGTTAGAGAGATTATTAAATCAAGCTAACTAGAACAGATAGGGCATAGATTAAGATATGTTCTTTTTTTATGCCCTTTTTTATTAAAAGGAAGTGATTGAATGTTTAATAAAAACAATATAAGTGGTTTATCACATACCACTAAAGAGGAACTGTCTTTCGCAGTTAATAAGTTAAAACCTAACAACGCACTATCTAACCTAACAGAGTATTTCCTAAAGGCAGAAAAGAATTATGATATAAATGCAGTTATTTTACTTTCTATAGCTTGTTTAGAAAGTAATTATGGACTATCTAAGTTAGCAAAAGATAAGAATAATCTCTTCGGTATAGATGCAAGGGATAGCTTACAAGGTAAGCCTAATTACGGGAAAGACTTTGAAACTAAAGAAGATTGTATCGACCACGCAGGGCATAGGTTAGGTATGCAATATCTTAAAAGGGACTCTAAAGCAGATTGGAGATATTGTGGAGGTAAACAAGACATATACTCTGTAGGTAAAAAATGGTGTACTAGGACTAGTTGGGCAGATAGTGTGTTAAGTGTAGCTACTAGACTTGAAAAGGCTATAGAGGAGTACAGAGGGCTTGAGAAGGTTGATTATGAAAAGAAGTATAAAGAGTTAAAAAGTAAATTAGAAGAATTAGTTAAGGAGTTGGAAAATGACTAGAATGACAAATTTTTTAAATAATTTCAATGGCGGAATTGCCGTTTTAGGAACGTGGTTTACATGGCTATTTGGAGGGTGGGACTTGGCTTTAAAAAGCCTTGTGTTACTAATGTGCGTAGATTATATAACAGGACTTGTAAAAGGGTATTTGAATAAAAATTTAAACAGTTTAACAAGTTTCAGAGGAATATGCAAAAAATTATTCATACTTCTAATATTAATAGTTGCGGTAATATTAGACCGAGTAATTGGAAATGATGGATATATATTCCGTACGCTTGTTTGTTTCTTCTACATAGCCAACGAATCGCTTAGTGTTGTTGAAAATGCAAGCGAATTAGGAGTACCAATTCCAAAATCAATTAAAGTTGCATTGGAGCAACTAAAGGAGGAAAATGACTAATGAAATTTAATATAAGTGCAGGACATAACCCAGACGGGAAAATAGCTTGTGGAACAGTAAACAACACTTTAAATATGAAAGAGTCCACTGAGGCTAGATATCAAACTAAAAAAGTTGTTGAGTATTTAAAAGCTGATGGAAATAATGCTAACAACTGTACGGTAGACAATGGTACAGGACAGACTGATGTACTTAACAAATTAAAAACTAAACACAATGCGCATTCTGTAGATTGGAATGTTTCTATACATTTTAATGATACTGACAAAGAGGATCTAAAAGGTAATGAAAAAAATATAGGTGTAGAGGTTTGGTATTTTGATAATAAGAAAAAACCTGCTAGACGTGAAGAATGTAGAAAAAAAGCTGAATTGGTATGTGAAAACTTATCTAAAATAGGTTTTACTAATAGACACGCAAAACCTACAACAGGATTAAGATTTTTAAAAGATACAGTTGATAAGGCAATATTAATAGAAGTTTGTTTCTGTTCTGACGCAGATGATGTGAAGCTTTATAAATCTAACAGAGATAACATAGCAAGGGCAATAGCTGACGCATTAGAAGGTAAAAAATACGTAAAGAGGGATAATAAAATGGATAAAGTTATAGCTTATGTAGGAGATATAGACAAGGTAGCTGCGACTATACTTAATTGGAAATTAAAAGATTATTCTTTAAAAGACGCAAATAGCTTGAAAGGGAAAGAAATTAATAATCTAATTGTAGTTGGTGGTGGTGCTGCTAACTTACTTCAAGGAGCAAAAGAAAAAATAGTTGGAAAAGACAGATTTGAAACAGTGAAAAAAGTTTCCGAATACATAGATAAAATATAGATTATAATATAAATAGTTACTACTTTTTTCATTTTATGTATTGGAAAATACTATTTTCTTAAAAAAGCTACATAGGACGGTTGTTAATCTTCCGTCCTAAAAATTTAAGGGTGTTGCCAAGAGGTTAAGGCGTAGGACTTTGACTCCTATATCGAAGGTTCAAATCCTTCCATCCTTGTTATGTGGAAGGTTGGTCGAGAGGCTTAAGACACAACTTTGCTAAAGTTGAGGCGTACGCGTCCAAGGGTTCGAATCCCTTATCTTCCTTTATATATTTGGTGTATACATATTTTCTCTTATACTATAAAAAATTATCTATCAAAAGAAGAAAGGGGCGTTTGCTCCTTCTTTTTTTATGTAAAAGTTGCCGTAAAAAATAAAAAAAGAAATGATATAATGAAATTATTCAATCTTACTCTAGTGTTATAATATAAATCTTTTTCACGTACTCCGAATTTTTACGGGAAAGAAGGAAGGCTTAAAAGCCTTCTTTTTTTGTATATAATATGAAGAAAAAAGTTGCCGTATATAATGAAGGAAAAATTGATATAATATAAATAGTAGATAGACTTATTGACAAAGGGGTTTCTCAATAACTTAGTGGTAATTTCGAATAATGACACTGTGAGGTTCATTAAACATTTTTAACTTAACACAAAAACTTTGGATGTTATAAAACACAACTTTTCAAAAAAACAAAATGGTTCAGAATTAGAAAAAAGACTAGGGAAAATAATCTCTAGTCTTTTTTTTCTACTTTTTAAGTATTTAAAACTTCCGGATACTTCCGAAAACTTCCGACGGAATTTCCGACGTAAAAACGAAACATTATTTAAAGTAGTTTAACTTAGTTTAACGGCTTTTAAAAAAATAACAAAATAAACATTGAAAAATAGGGATTTGTTTAACCTAGTTTAATCGAGTTTGACGACTTTTAAAAAGTTAAGTTATAATTAAGAATTGTGTGTTATGATAAAATAAAGATATAATATTTTATAAAAATAGTAAAAAGCGGTATAAAACTTATCAAAATTCCACATATAATAAAAATAGCATATTTTTATAATTTGGATTGATAAAATAATACCAAAAAATAAAGGCAAATAGATTATCCTAAAGAATTTAGGGTATTTATTAATTTAGGAATAAAAAAATGGAGGTATGGATATGGAACCAAAGAAACCGAAGAGATCGATTTTTTATTACTATGCTATGATGATGCTTTTCGTAATGCTTCTTAATGTGCTTGTATTCCCAAGTATGCTGGAAAGACAAACAGTTGAGATAACTTACAGCAAATTCGAGCAGATGTTAGACAAAAACGAGATAAAAACAGTTAACTTAGACAACGATAAAATAGCTATAGAGCCTAAGAAAAAAGACGACAGAAACATATATGTAACAGGAAATATGAATGATCCAGAGTTGATTGAAAAATTAAACGCAAAACATGTATCATTCAGCAAAGAAATTCCTAGAGAAAATTCTCCTCTTATGAACTTCTTACTTACTTGGATATTGCCGTTTGCAATTTTAGGTATGCTAGGTAATTTAATGATGAGAAATCTTTCTAAAAAAATGGGCGGAAATTCTATGCAGTTTGGTAAGTCAAACGCAAAGGTTTATGTTCCTGCACAGAGTGGAAAGAGATTTGCAGATGTAGCTGGTCAGGATGAAGCAAAAGAAGCTTTAACTGAGATAGTAGATTATCTTCACAACCCAGCTAAGTATAGAGAAATAGGTGCTCAGATGCCTAAGGGTGCACTTTTAGTTGGACCTCCAGGTACAGGTAAAACACTTCTTGCTAAAGCTGTTGCAGGTGAAGCAGGAGTACCATTCTTCTCAATTTCAGGATCTGAATTTATAGAAATGTTTGTTGGTATGGGTGCTGCAAGAGTTAGAGATTTATTCAAACAGGCTAAAGAAAAAGCTCCTTGTATAGTATTCATCGACGAAATAGATGCTATAGGTAAGAAGAGAGATGGCGCTAATGGTATGGGAGGAAACGATGAAAGAGAACAGACTCTAAACCAGTTACTTAGCGAAATGGATGGATTTGATGGTGGAGTAGGAGTTGTAATACTTGCTGCTACAAATAGACCAGAAAGTTTGGATAAAGCACTTTTAAGACCAGGTAGATTTGACAGAAGAGTACCCGTTGAATTACCAGACTTAAATGGTAGAGAAGCGATACTTAAAGTACACGCAAAAGCAGTTAAATACGATGCAAATATAGATTTCAACGAAATTGCAAGAGCTACATCAGGAGCATCTGGTGCAGAGCTAGCAAATATAGTAAACGAAGCTGCACTTAGAGCAGTTAGAGATGGTAGAAAACAGGTT
This sequence comes from Peptacetobacter hiranonis, assembly GCF_008151785.1. Classification (GTDB taxonomy): domain Bacteria; phylum Bacillota; class Clostridia; order Peptostreptococcales; family Peptostreptococcaceae; genus Peptacetobacter; species Peptacetobacter hiranonis. The sequence continues at coordinate 1,311,568 of NZ_CP036523.1, read as the reverse complement.
GAACAGATGGACTTAGAAGAAGCTGTTGAAACAATAATCGCTGGTTACCAGAGAAAAGGCGCAGTTATAAGTCCAAAAGAAAAGAAAATTATCGCATACCACGAAATTGGTCATGCACTTGTTGCAGCTATCAATAAACATTCGGCACCAGTACATAAGATAACAATAATCCCAAGAACTTCAGGTGCACTTGGATATACAATGCAGGTTGAAGAAGGCGAAAAAGTGCTAATGTCTAAGGAAGAAGCAATAGATAAGATAACAACATTCACTGGTGGTCGTGCAGCTGAAGAAATAATCTTCAATATGTGCACATCAGGGGCATCAAATGATATAGAACAGGCTACTAGAATAGCTAGAGCGATGATAACTAGATTTGGTATGAGTGAAGAGTTTGGAATGGTTGCACTTGAAACTCTAAACAACCGGTACTTAGGTGGAGATACTTCACTAGCTTGCTCATCAGAAACAGCAGCTAAAATAGACAAAGAGGTAATAGCTTTAATTGGAGCTTGCCACAAAAAAGCAACTCAGATACTTGAAGATAACATAGACAAACTTCATGAATTAGCAGATTACCTTCTTGAAAAAGAAACAATAACTGGGGACGAATTCATGCGGATACTAAACAATGAAGATTCAGAAAAAGCAAAAGCTCCAGTAGAAGAAGTAGAAGTATCTACAAATAAAGAAGAAAACTAAGTAAATAAGAAAACTAAAATCCAAAATAAAAACATATAAAAAAGACTGTTACAAAATTTTGTAGCAGTCTTTTTTGAATTTAAGAAATAATAATATACGATTTAAAATAATTATTGAATAAATATTGACAATAAGTATATACAAAGTATATACTTATTATAGAAATATAATTATTGGAGGTGTTGTATATGAAAACATTATCAGTTAGTAAATGGGGAAATAGCCAAGGTATAAGACTTTCAAAAGAGATATTAAATCAATTAGGTTGGGGAGAAAATGAAGAAGTTGAAGTTGATATACAAGAAGGTAAATTAAGTTTAAAACCTGTTATAAAAGAAAGTAGACGCCCAAATGTTATACCAATAGAAGAGCTTTTTAAAGATTATGATATGTCAGATTATGAACCTTCAGAAATTTATTGGGGAGAAAGTGTAGGGCAGGAGGTTATAGAGTATGAAGATTAATAGAGGCGATATAATCAAGTTGGATTTAGATCCTGTAAAAGGAGTTGAACAACATGGATTTAGACCAGCACTTGTTATTAGTAATAACTTTTTTAATAAAGTTGCTAAGCTTTTAATAGTAATGCCTATTACAAACACTAATAAAGGTTTTCCATTACATCTGCCACTTGATGATAGAACCAAGACAACAGGTGTAATATTATGTGAACATGCTAGAACAATTGACCCAACAAAAAGAAATGTAAAATTTATAGAAAAAGCACCAGATGATTTAGTTGAAAAAGCTATAGATATTTTAGTTTCTACAATAGAATAGATTAAAATATAGATTAAAATAAAGTATAATATAAAAAGAGCTTCTATCTTAGAAGCTCTTTTTGTTAAAACTAAATTTCTTCAGGATATTTCATACCCCATTCATTTCTTATTTCAGTCATCATATCCATAACATCTTTAGTATAATTCAAGTGCATTATATCATGATTTCCATTTAATGCCTTTTCCATATCTTCAACCTCATATAACAATGCGTTTGAAGTATTTCCAGATTTTATAACTTCCTTGCTGCCATCCTCAGTATATGTGATAACAGCTTCCTCACCTCTAGGATATTCAAAAATCTCAACATATCCCTTATCAAACGCTATAGTTCCACGTTTAGGCTGTTTTGCGTGAAGAGATAGTATCACAGTAGCCATTTCTTCTTCCTTATTTTTCAGAAGAATACTAGCCTGTTCATCGACACCAGTTGGAGCATACCTAACCTGAGATAGTATTTCTGTAGGTTTTGAGCTCATAAACCATCTAACAAATGAAAGTGCATATACACCAATATCAAGCATAGCACCACCTGCTAAATTTCTATTGAAAAATCTATTAGTCATATCGTATTCTTTGTAGCTTCCAAAATTCATCTGAATTAGTTTTAAATCTCCAAGCTTTCCAGATTCTATTATTTTATTAAGCTCTTTGTAAATTGGCATATGGAAAATTGTCATAGCTTCAGCTAAAATGACGTGATTTTCCTCTGCAAGTGCTATAGCTTCATCTAGTTCATTGCTGTTTAAAGTAATTGATTTTTCGCAAAGAACGTGTTTACCAGCTTTTAAAGCTTTTCTCAAATATTCTATATGAGTATTGTGAGGAGTAGAGATGTAGATAATATCCACGTTTTCATCCTCAAAAACATCATCAATCTTATCGTATACTTTTTCGATTCCATATTTTGCAGCGAATTCTAAAGCTTTTTCGTGAGTACGATTTGCGACAGAGTACAGATTATCTCCTCTTGAAATCATCGCCTCTGCAAGCTGATTAGCAATAACGCCGCATCCTAAAGTTGCCCAATTATATCTTTTCATAGAAAAACTCCTTTTTTTAATGGTATTAAAATTTATCTTATTCTGCTTTTATCGTAGTTTAAAATTAGAATAATAAATGAAGGAATCATTACAAGTATAAGCATCAAAATAAATATGATTCTCATAAAAGTTGCCAATAGTTTTTTCATAAAAATCCCTCCCGTATATTGTCTTCAAATATTACAAACTTCCATTACGCAAATTTACAATTTCTTACTATGCAAGGAAGTATTTATTCATAAGCACTCTACCTATAACATCTGTAATCCAGCTATATTTACATATAACATCGTCGTATTCAACAAAAGCACCCTTTGGAAGAGGAACGTTGCTTTCTGTCATAGTTTCAATCAGTGTTATTAGTTTTAATAGCTTTTTCTGATCTGATTCAGAAATTCTTTCGTCGGCAAAAATCATCTTCTTTATATCCAAATAATCTGTATTTTTATTTATATAATAAGATGTTGCAGCATCTGTATTAGTAGAATTTGCATTATTTACGGTATTTTCTGGTCTTTTGTATTCTGCAGGTTTTCTATACTCGTACTGTCTTTTGTATTCAATTTCTTTTTTCTTATCTTCCTCAGTTTCAAAAGCATTGTACTGTTTTATATGCTCTATAGGTGTTGTGTATTTATACTTTTTCTGTTCTACTTCTGTTTCGAAGTTTCCTCTTTTAAATGAAAACTCTGGCATAGCACCTAAATCATCTGCTGGCTGGTCATATTCGATGCCCTTTTGATACACTTCCATAATCATAACAGTTCCAGTTATAAATTCCTTTGCGCATAGATATCCCTTTTCTCCTAGAGAAAGCACAGTTTCCCTTATTTCATCTATATTCATATTTTTTATCTTTTCATCTATAAAATTATCTCTCATTAAAACCTTTCTGTCCTCGATAGCGAACGGTTTTACAAATGAAAGAATATTTTTTTCACTTTGGGTAAGCATTTTTTATCAACTCCTTAAGAAAATTTCAATTTTATTTCTTATTATACTACACTTTTGTGAAAATAATTGAAAAAAACTTGTTAAACTATCATATGTAATTGATGAAAAGAAGAACGAATTTCAGTAATAGGCTTCGATATGGTATACTTGATATAATAAATAAAAAATTTTTAAATTAAAAACAAGTAGGTGAGAGAGATGAAGATATTGGAATTGCAGGAAAATAAAGTTTTAGATGGATTTGAAGAAGGATACGACTCGCAGCGAGATTATGTAATACTGTCAAAAGTTGATGAGTTTTGTAAGATAAAGGAAACTTTAGGGATAAATGAAGAGATCTTTTTCGACTGTATGAGTTTTGACAATTCTATCAGGATAAACCCAAATAAAAGTTTTGATTCTATGACTTTAAAATCTCTCGAATACATAGATGAAGAGATAAGAGAATTTGAGGCTCGTATATACACAGCCGATAATTTTATACTCACTGTGGCTGAGGAGGAGAGCTTTATATATAAATTTATGAAAAATTTGATTTTGAATAAGACTAAGTCTGATAAGAGTACGAGATACGTCTTATACAAAATAAATCAGCACATTATTAAAGAGTATATAATGAATGGTTTTGAGTTTTTGGAGAGATTAGAGGATAGGATATTAGATATCGAGGATGATATGATGGACAATGTAAACAGCAGCCACATTGAAGAGATTAATAAAGTTAGGGCAATTGCGAGAAAGGTTGTTAAAAATATTAGACCGCTTATTTATATAACAGATAATGCTGTAAGCGAGGATGTTAGGTTTTTAAAAGAGGTCGAGCTTGAGGAGTACAACGATATGCAGGGGATAGACTTTGGTATAGATAAGTTGTACGAGTTTTCAATTGCAACGAGAGATTTGGCAGATAAGCTTTTAGATATTTACGACTCAAAGGTCAATGAAAAGACAAACTCACTTATAACAAAGTTGACTATATTAACTGCAATATCAGCTCCACTTACAATAATTACAGGTGTTTATGGAATGAACTTTAAGTATATGCCAGAGCTTGGTATGGCTTATGGATACCCGATTACGATTGGTATAATGATTCTTATAATATTAATCGGAATTCATTTATTTAAAAAGAATGGGATGTTGTAAAATTTATATAAATTATAAAAAGAGATGTGTTATTAAAATAGAGAAAAGAGAGGAAATTTAATGGATATAAGAATAAAACCGTCAAAGCTTTCAGGTGATGTTACAATTCCACCGTCAAAAAGTTTTGCACATAGGGCGCTTATTTGTGCAGCTCTTTCAGAAGGAAAAAGTATTATAAACAATATAGAATTATCAGATGATATAAAAGCAACTCTTGAGGCTGTAAAATCATTTGGAGCAGTTTCAAAAGTTGGCGATACGAGTATAGAAATCGAAGGAATTCGTAAAAATGCTGGAGAAGAAATAGAAACTGACAATGATTTACACATTATAAACTGCAATGAATCAGGATCTACTCTTAGATTTATGATTCCTATAGCAGCAGTTCTTGGATATAAGTGCAGATTTGAGATGAGTGGAAATCTAGGGAAAAGACCTTTAGATGTTTATTACGATATATTTGATAAGAATGGAGTTAAGTACGAAAAAGGAGAAAATTATCTTGAAATAGATGGCAAACTAGGTGCTGGAGAGTATGATATTCCTGGAAATATTAGTTCGCAGTTTATAACAGGGATGTTATTTGCGCTATCAATGCTTGAAGATGACTCAGTTATAAATATATTAGACAATATAGAGTCTAAGAGCTATATAGATATAACTCTTGCAAGTTTGAAGGATTTTGGAATAGAGATTGAGCACGACGAATACAGAAAGTTTAGGATAAAGGGCAATCAAAAGTATAATTGCAAAAGAGAAAATTTAGATTGTAATGAGTACACAGTAGAGGGAGATTTTTCTCAAGGAGCATTTTTCTTGTGTGCCGATGCCATTGGAAACGATGTGAATGTAAAAGGTCTTAGAAGGAACTCAATTCAGGGAGATAAGGCTACTGTGGATATCCTTGAGAGAATGGGTTGCGAGAGAGTTTACGACGAGTGCGACGATATAAAAATGAAGGTAAACTCTTTAAATAGTACTGTTATAGACGCAACAGATTGTCCAGATATTATACCTGTTCTTTCTGTTTGTGCAGCATTTGCAAATGGTACGACAGAGATTGTCAATGCAAAAAGGCTTAGAATTAAAGAATGTGATAGACTTAGTGCGATAAATGAAGAGCTTTCAAAACTAGGTGCAAATATAGAAGAGAGAGAAGACTCTCTTATAATCTACGGAAATGGAAATAAGAAGTTAAAGGGTGGCTGCGAGGTTTGGAGCCACAAGGATCATAGAATTTGTATGATGCTTTCAATAGCGTCTACAATCTGTGAAGAAGAGATAGTTATAAAAGACGCTGAGTGTATTTCTAAATCGTACCCAAGATTTTTTGAGGACTTTGAAAAATTAGGTGGATGCGTTGAAGTGATTGGTGGTGATTTGCATGAGTAGTATGTGGGGAAAAAATTTAAAAATATCAGTATTTGGTGAGTCGCATGGAAGTGAAATCGGCGTTGTTATAGACGGGTTAGAGCCAGGTTTTGAGATAGATTTGGATGAAGTGGAAAGACAGATGGATAGAAGAAAGCCTGGAAAAAATAGGATGTCTACTGCAAGAAAAGAGGATGATAAAGCAAATATTGTGAGTGGATTTTTTGAAGGAAAAACTACAGGGACTCCACTTTGCGCAACTATTAAGAATAAGGATAGAAAATCAGCAGATTATACTCAGATAAGGGATAATTTTAGACCTGGACACGCAGATTATACTGGGTTTGTGAGATATAATGGTTTTAATGATTATCGTGGTGGAGGACATTTTTCTGGGAGATTAACAGCTCCAATTGTATTTGCTGGAGCGATTTGTAGACAGATTTTAGAAAAGAAAGGCATAGAGATTGTTTCTCATATTAAAGCAATAAAAGATATCGATGACAGTAGTTTTGATTACACTAATATAGAGGATAATTTAATTGAAAGGCTTTCATATTCTGATTTTCCACTAATAGATGAAAGTCTTGAAGATGAGATGAAAGCTGAGATTTTAAAGGCTAGAGAAAGTTTGAATTCTGTAGGTGGAAAGATTGAGTGTGCAGTTATCGGAATGGATGCTGGTGTAGGAAGTCCGATATTTGATTCTGTAGAATCTGTTATTTCTAGTATGATGTTTTCAATTCCTGCTGTGAAAGGGATTGAGTTTGGCGAGGGATTTGATATTTCTAAGATGTACGGTTCAGAGGCAAATGACGAGATGTATGTCGATGATAACGGAAATATTTTATCTTATACTAATAATAACGGAGGGGTTATTGGAGGAATCACAAATGGTATGCCAGTTGTATTTACCGTTGCAATTAAGCCAACTCCTTCAATTGCTAGTAAGCAGCGTACTGTGAATGTGGCTGATTTGAGAAGCGATGGAGATGTTAAGAATACAGAAATCGAGGTAAATGGTAGACATGATCCTTGTATAGTTCAGAGGGCTGTGAGTGTTATTGAATCAGCTGCTGCAATAGCTGTTTTTGATATGCTTTATGGAATGTAGATTTTAAATAGTTGATATTTGAAAAGGAGATTAATATGACAAAGCTTGATGAGTATAGAATTGAAATAGATGAGATAGATAGAGAGATTGTGCAGCTTTTTGAAAAGAGAATGGAAACTGTTTTAAAGGTTGCAAATTATAAGAAGGAAAACGAAATGGAAGTACTGCAGAGTAGTAGAGAGGAAGTCGTTCTTCAGAAGGCTGTAGCTAATTTAAAAAACAAGAAATATGAGGATGATATAAGAGAGGTGTTTGAGCTTTTGATGAAACTTAGTAGAAATTCTCAGAAAAAGGAGCTTGGACTGTAGAGGTTAATTTTAGTTGATTTAAGGTGAAATTTATTGAGAGGGAAATTTTATGAGTAATATAGTTAAGGTTAAGGACGTAGAAAAAGTTAAAGGCTTGTTTGGAGATTGGGAGAATAATTTCTTGCTGTCTTGTTTGCAGGGAGTGATGGGAGAAGTGTATTCTCTTGACTTAGATAATCCCCAATCTGCTGTTGCTGTGATTGGAGATTTTAGGATGTTTGTAGGAGAGCCAAATGATAGTCTTTTAAAATTTGATTATAAAGATAGTGAATGTGACTATAAATGTGGTGAGATGGATATAATTATACCTCAAAATGATAAGTGGGCAGAACTTGTTAGAGATACATTTAATTCAGATTTAGAAGGTGTGTCAGAGCTAAAAGAAATTAAGAGATATTCTACATTTGAGGATATGAGCCAGTTTGACGTGGATAAATTGAACGAGATAAAAAGTTCTGCAAAAGAAGGATTTGAGATTTTGGATATAGATGAAGAAATCTATAATAGATGCTTAGAAAATGAGTGGAGCAAAGACTTGGTTGGAAATTACAATGATTACGAAGATTATTCTAAAAAGGGAGTAGGAGTTGTCCTTTTAGATACTAAAAACAATGAAATTGTGTCGGGAGCGTCTTCTTACTGCACTTTTGAAGGTGGAATAGAGATTGAGATAGATACAAATGAGCAGCATAGAAGAAATGGATATGCGCTTATTTGTGGGGCAAGTATTATTCTAAAATGTCTTGAAAAAGGGATATATCCTAGTTGGGATGCTCACAACAAAGGATCTATAGAACTTGCTAAGAAACTTGGATATAAAATGAAGGGTGAGTATACGGCATTTGAGTTATATAGAAAATAGTCGAAATTTACTAAAATTGAGGTTTGCGGGAGTTGGTATTTATGAGTATTAGTCTAGTTTTAGCGATTGTGTTATATTTATACTTTGGAATACTGTTTTTCGCTATGAATGGGGTTGCATTTAGCGGATTTTTCTTTGTACTTGGAACAATTTGCTTGGTGTACCACTTCACTAGAGATAAGATTAAAAAACATAGGTGGTTATATATGATTGTAAAAATTTGTGCAGCTGTGGCGATTATAATATTCGTCACTGTTGAGGGGATGATTATCGCATTTCCTAAGAAAAGTACGGAAAACTGTGATTATATCATTGTTTTGGGAGCTAGAGTGATGGGGAATGAGCCAGGACTTACTCTTAAAGGAAGGCTTGATAGAGCGCTTGAATATGTAAAAAGTAACGACGACGATTGTAAAATAGTTGTATCTGGTGGAAAGGGTGACGGAGAAAATATCTCTGAAGCCGAGGCTATGAAAAGATATCTTGTTGAAAGAGGAATTAAACCAGAGATGATTATCAAGGAAGATAAATCTGTAAACACTATGCAGAACTTTGAGTTTTCTAGAGATAAAATTGAAAACGACAGCAAGAAAAAAGTAGCTGATGTAGATGTTAAGGTAGTGACTACAGATTTTCACGCTTTTAGAAGCGACAAGTATGCAAAAATGGATGGTTATAAAAATATAAGTTTTTATACAGAAAGAACTAAGTGGTATTTGATACCAGTATTTTATGTAAGAGAATTTTTTGCCATAATAAAAATGATGTTAGTTGGTATTTATACAATCTTTATATAATCTTAATGCTTAAAGAATACATTTTTATCCTAGCTTTATATTTTAACTGTTATATTTAAGATATAAGAAATATGAAAGGGTGTTGTATATGAAAATATTATCAGGTATATATGAATATAAAGCAAATAAAGATGTAAATGGAGATTTAAAATTTGGATATATAAGAAAAAGCTTAAAATCTGTTTCTATGATTATATCTATAACTGTTATGTTTTTTATGTTAGTAGCAAGAGTTTTTGATAAAAATGCATCTAATATAGATATATATGTATTTTTATTTTCACTTTTAGTTGCATTTTTAAATATACTGATAAGATACTTTAACTCTAAGTATGAAAAAGATATAACAAGAGAGATAAAATCAAAAGAAAAAACAAAAACAGTAACAAAAATTGTTGATTTAGAAAATGGATATGCTGAAAAAATAGATGTAAAAGATATAAAAAAAGGAAATATTTTTATATTAAATAGAGGAGATATAGTTCCTTGTGATGCAACAGTGATTGATGGAGTAGCTCTTTTAGATGAAAGCTGTATAACAGGTGAAAGTGCAGCTGTTTTGGTTGAAGAAGGTGGCGAAAGAGATTCAGTAAAAGAAGGAACTAAACTAATATCGGATTCTTTAGTAGTTAAAGCAAAATCAAATTTTGGTGAAATTAAAAATAAAAGAACAATAAATAAAAGAGTTATAGATGATTTAGATAGAAGATCAAGAGAAAATAAAAGGACTGTATTATCAATAATCGCAGCAATACTTATTATACTTGTATATTCACATTACAATAAAATAGATTTGTTTGAAAAAATATTTTATTTTTTAGGTATATACATAGCAATATTGCCAGATGATATATATAATATTTTTAAATTTTTAAAGCTATTTAAAGGTGAAATTTTAAAATATTATAATATAGATTTAAAAAATATAAATTCAATAAAAAAATTAGCTGATGTAAAAACAATTTTAATAGATAAAACAGGAACTCTTACATTTGGTAATAGAGAGGCAATAAAAATTTATCCTGCTAGAAACATATCTGAAGATGATGTTGCAGAAGCTGCAGCATTGAGTTCAGCATATGATGATACTCCAGAAGGAAAAAGTATATTAGTATATGTAAAAAAATTGTATTCTTTAAGAGGAAAATATATTGGTCAAAAGGATATTAAACCTATTTCATTTGCATTAGGTAGTAGAATTAGTGGATGTGATTTAGAAGGGTTTAAAATTAGAAAGGGTTCTGAAAAAGCAATAAAAAAATTTGTAGAAGATAATGGAGGAACTTATCCTATTGAATGTAAAGAAATAAGTAAAAAAATTTCTATGAAAGGGGGAACTCCTTTATCAATAGCTGTGAATGATAAAGTATTAGGGGTGATTTATCTAAAAGATATTGTAAAAGAAGGGTTAAAAAAATCTTTTAAAAAATTGGAAAATAGTGGATACGATATAGTATTAGCGACAGGAGATAATCCTTTAACAGCTGCAACCATAGCAGCAGAATGTGGAATTAATAAATTTATATCAGAGGCAACTCCTGATAATAAATTGGATTTTGTTGAAGATTGCCAAAGTGTTGGCGATAAAACTGCTGTTGTAGGAGATGGAGAAAATGATATATATGCTCTAGCAAATGCAGATGTTTCAATAGTTATGGGAAATTCAAATGAAGATGTAAAAAGTTTTGGAGATATTATAGATAATGACTCAGATCCTGCAAAAATACCTATGATAATAGGTATAAGTAGGGAAGTTATTAAATCCGAAAAAATAATAAAGGTTATAGATTATATAAAAATGATTATAAAATCTGTTGCTGTAATAATATTAATATTACCTATAATTATGAATAATAATTTATACTTAAAAATAGATGTTTCTGCTATGTATCTACTTTTATTTAATTTATTTACAAGTGTTTTAATGATGATAACAGTTGTGTTTCACAAAAAATAAAGGAGAATAAATTTTACAATTAAAGGGAGGTATAGTCTATGGAAAGACCAGATCCAGATAGTATACTCGAAAAAATTAAAGAAGAAGAAACTTCAAGAGGAAAATTGAAAATATTCTTTGGATATGCTGCGGGTGTTGGTAAAACTTATGCGATGTTAGAAGCGGCTCATTCCTTGCAAGATAATGGGATAGATGTGGTAGTTGGATACATAGAACCCCATACAAGACCAGATACAATGGCTTTATTAGATGGCTTAGAAAGAATTCCAGTAAAGCAAGTTGAATATAAGGGAATAAAATTGAATGAATTTGATATAGATGCTGCATTAAAAAGAAGACCACACACTATATTAGTAGATGAGTTTGCACATACAAATGCAAAAGGTTCTAGACATAATAAAAGATGGAAGGATATAGAGGAACTTTTATTGGCAGGAATAAATGTATACACAACTTTGAATGTTCAACATCTTGAAAGTCTAAATGATATTATGGAAATAATAACAAATATCAATATAAAGGAAACAGTACCAGATAAAGTAATAGGTGATTCTTATACTCAAATAGAACTTATTGATATTGAGCCAGAAGAATTATTAGAGAGATTTAAAGAAGGTAAAATTTACGAAAAAACTCAAGCAGAAAGAGCTAAAGAAAATTTCTTTGTAAAAGATAATTTAATTGCACTTAGAGAAATTGCACTTAGAAAAACTGCAGATCGTGTCAATAAAGAAGTTCAGATATCAAGAATGTCAAAAGCTGATTCAGGTGTAAAACCTACATCAGATATATTATTAGCGTGTATAAGTCCGTCAACATCTTCATCAAAAGTAATAAGAACGGCGTATAGAATAGCAGATTCTTCTTTAGCAAAATGGATTGCAATATATGTTAAGCCATCAGATATGTCTTCAATTAGTCAAGAGTCTAAAAAAAGGCTTGGCGAAAATATGGATCTTGCAAAAAAATTGGGTGCAGAAGTAGTAATATTACATGGTGAAAACCCAGAAGAGCAAATTATTAGATATTCTAAGGTAAGAAATGTAACTAAAATAATAATTGGTAGAGATCACTCTGATAAAGGCAAATTTAAAAGGAAATTTAAAAAGGATATTGCTGATAAATTATTAGATAATATAGATAATATAGATATTCTTATAATTCCGTTTAGAAACGAAATTCATTCAAATAAGGTAAATAAAAATAATAATAAATCCAAACTGAAGAGAGCTTTTTCTGTTTCTAGAGTAGATATTATAAAATTTATTCTTATAAGTATTTTTATTACTGTTATGGCCTATGTTTTACAGTCGATAGGATTTGCAAAAGATAATATTTTGTTAGTTTATATGCTAGGTGTTTCTATGGTGTCTCTTTGGACAAATGGTTATACACTAGGTATTTTAAGTGCATTTTTAAATATAACAATAGTAAATTATCTATTTACTATTCCAAAATATACTTTATCTATAGCAGATCCAAGCTATATTATAACTTTAGCTGTGTTCTGCGTAATAGGAATAATAACAAGTGCTTTAATGTCTAATATAAAATTCCAGGCTAATAATGCAAGTAAAAGAGAAGAACATACACAGATGATTTATCGGATAAGTAGGACATTTTTGAAGGTATCTAGAAAAGAAGATATAATAGAAAAGGCATTAGAAATTTTAAGTGTTAGTCTTGAAAGAGATGTTTCCCTAGTTATGAAAAATGAAGAAAAAATATACTATATTAAATATAAGGGAAAAAATAATGAAATAGAATTTGAACATAAGAGTATCAATGATGTAACAGAATATGACTTTGAAAATAATATAATGATTTCTCCAAACGAAATTGCTGTTGCAAAGTGGGTTGTTAATAATGGTATGAATGCAGGTCATTTTACAGATACACTTAGTGGTGCTGTAGGACTATATATTCCTATAAAAGGAATTAAAAAAATTCATGGTGCTGTAGGTGTTTCATCAGAAGTTAAAAATATAGATACAGATGATGAAATATTTATAGAAACTGTATTAGCACAGGTAAGTATTGCACTTGATAGGGAAGAATTAGCAGAATCAAGAGAAAAAGATAAACTAGAAATGGAAAGTGAAAGGCTTAGAAGTAACCTTTTAAGAGCTATTTCTCATGATTTAAGAACTCCACTTGCAGGGATATCCGGTGCTGTAAGTACAATTATAAAAAATAAAAATGAAATAAGTGAAGAGATTACAGACGAATTACTAAATGGTATATACGAAGATTCTCAATGGTTAATAAGATTAGTAGAAAATTTACTAAGTATGACAAAGATAGATGAAGGAAAATTGAAGGTTGGAAAAGAACCAGAGCTTGTAGAGGAGGTATTATCAGAATCCTTGTCCCATATAAAAAGAAGGTTGAACGATGCAGATGTGGAAATTGATATACCAGATGAATTGATATTTGTTCCAATGGATGTGAAATTAATAGAACAAGTATTTGTTAATTTAGTTGATAATTCATTGAAATATGCAACAAGTAGTTGTAAGATTAATATAAGAGTATATAGAGATGATGACAATGCTTGGTTTGAATTTTCAGATAATGGTCCAGGTATATCAGATGATTTAGCTAGTCATATATTTGATAGATTCTATACTGGAGAAAGAAAAAGTAAAGACTCTAGAAAAGGTGTAGGTTTAGGTCTTTCTATATGCAAATCTATAGTAAATGCACATGGTGGAGAAATAAAGGTTAGAAATAGTCAAGAATTAGGTGGTGCTGAATTTATTTTTAATCTTCCACTAGAAGAAGATGAAGAGTAAGGAAGGATAAAAAATGAGTAAAAAACTTATACTTGTTGTAGAAGATGATAGTACAATTAGAAAATTTATATGTACAGCTTTAACAACTCAAGATTATGAAGTAATAGAGAGTTCAACTGGAAAAGAAGCAGTCCAAAATGCTATAGCAAAATCTCCAGATGTTATGCTACTTGATTTAGGTCTTGAAGATATAGATGGTATTGATGTTATTAAAACGGTTAGGCAGATTTCGGACCTTCCAATAATTGTAGTATCCGCTAGAGAACAAGATCGAGAAAAAGTGGAAGCATTTGATACTGGAGCTGATGATTACATAACAAAGCCATTTTCAATAGTTGAACTTCTTGCAAGGGTTAGAGTTGCTCTTAGACATAAAGAAAATAAATCTGTAGATATTTCTATGCCCAAGGAAGAAAAGGAAGATACTTTTTCTGTGGGAGATTTGTTCATAGATTACGATAAGAGAAAGGTGACTGTATCAGGAGAAAATATACATTTAACACCAATAGAATACGAAATATTATCCCTTTTAGCAAGAAATCATGGAAAGGTATTAACACATAATTATATTATAAAAAAAATATGGGGTGGAGTAATAGGTGGAGAAACCAAGTCATTAAGAGTATTTATGGCGACAATTAGAAGAAAAATAGAAAAACAACCTGCAAATCCCCAATATATAATGACAGAAGTTGGTGTGGGATATAGATTAAACGATGAAATATAATTAGAATAAGAAAGAGATTGATGTATTTACGATATTTTATTTTTGAATTTATTATTTAAAAATAATTATTGTATCTATATTAATCTCTTTTTTTATTGAATTTTATAGGAAAATATTTTCTTTTGTTAATTTTTTTCTTGTGTTAAGAAAGTATAAAGATAAAGTATAAATCTTGATACAATCTTAATCCTAAAGACACTATCTTTAATCCCGTTTTTATATATAAAAGCATAAAATTATATACATGATAAAGAAAAAGAAGATATTAAAAAATCTTCTAAAAAAGTAGGAGGTAATTGAAATGATGGATGTAATAATGATTATACGGCTTTTAGTTGGAATTATATCTGTTAAACTATTTGCTGATTGGTGTGAAAAACAAATACAGAAATAATAAAATTTATGAAAAGTAACAATTAGTATTTTTAGATGGAGGGAGAAAAATGATACTTTTAGTAGTTGTAATAGTAGCTTTATTAGCATATTTACTTTATGCTTTAATAAACCCAGAGAAATTTTAACAGAGGGCATTATAGATTAATTATTAGATTCTAACTTAGATAGAAAATAAAATATAGTGATTAAGATATTAAAACAGGAGGAAAAAATGTTACAGAATATATTATTTTTAATAGTGTTTATGATATTAGTAATTCCTATGGGTAAATACTTATATCAGGTTGCCAATTGTGAAAAAGCATTTGGCGATAGAATATTTAACAAAGTAGATAATACTATCTATAAAATATTTAAAATAGATAAGGAAGAAATGAACTGGAAACAGTATGTTTTAGCTCTTATCATAACAAATGCAGTTATGATATTTGCAGGATATTTAATTCTTAGAATACAAGGAATAGGACTTTTCAATCCTAGTGAAATTGGAGGAATGGAAGAAAGTCTTTCATTTAACACAATAATAAGTTTCATGACTAATACAAACTTACAGCATTATTCAGGTGAATCTGGATTATCATATTTAGCTCAAATGCTAGTAATAATTTATATGATGTTTACATCAGCAGCTACTGGCTATGCAGCTTGTATGGCATTTATAAGAGGTCTTGTAGGAAAGAAAAAAACTTTAGGTAACTTCTACGTTGATATGGTTAGAATAACAACAAGAGTTTTAGTTCCACTTGCATTTATAGTAGGTGTTTTACTTATATCTCAAGGTGTGCCTCAAACACTTGGCGGAACAGAAACAGTAAGAACAATTGAAGGTAATTTACAAGATATAGCAAGAGGTCCAGTTGCAGCTCTTGAATCTATAAAACATGTTGGTACAAACGGTGGTGGATTCTTTGGAGCAAACTCTTCTCATCCATTTGAAAATCCAACAATTGTATCAAATATGATAGAAATGCTTTCAATGATGATACTTCCAGGATCTTGTGTTATAGCTTTCGGATATATGATCGGAAATAAAAAACAGAGTAAAGCAGTATTTGGAGCTATGGGAATAATATTCTTAGTAGGTCTTTTAATATGCTGGACTTCTGAAAAAGCAGGTAACCCAGAATTAGCAGCAGCAGGATTAAGCCAAGCTATGGGTAATATGGAAGGTAAAGAGCTTAGATTTGGTATAGATCAATCGGCTTTATTTACAACAGTAACAACATCATTTACTACAGGTACAGTAAACAATATGCATGATACACTTACTCCACTTGGAGGACTTGTTCCAATGCTACATATGATGTTAAATGTAGTATTCGGAGGAAAAGGTGTAGGGCTTATGAATATGTTAATGTATGCAATACTTACAGTATTCCTTTGTGGATTAATGGTTGGTAGAACACCAGAATTTTTATCAAAAAAACTAGAAGGTAGAGAAGTTAAGTTAGTTGCATTATCAATAATAGTTCATCCATTATTAATATTAGCATTTTCTGCATTAGCAGTTGCTATTCCGGCTGGACTTGAAGGTATAACAAATGGAGGATTCCATGGATTATCTCAGATTCTTTATGAATTCTCATCAGCATCAGCTAACAATGGTTCAGGCTTTGAAGGTTTAGCAGATAATACTTTATTCTGGAATATGACAACTGGAGTAGCAATGTTCTATGGAAGATATTTAGCAATAGTTATACAGTTAGCTGTTGTTGGATCACTAGCAAATAAAAAACCAGTAAATACTAGTGTAGGAACATTAAAAACAGATAACTTTACTTTCACAATACTTCTTGTTGCAATAGTTTTAATAATAGGAGCATTAACATTCTTGCCAGCTCTTGTATTAGGACCAATTGCAGAGCACCTAACTATTTGGGCGTAATAAAATAGACGAATATGTAAGGAGAGTATAAAGGAGATATAGATAAAAATGAAAAACAATGGAAATAAATTTTTAACTAATGATATTCTTAAAAGCTCTATAGTAGAAGCTTTTAAGAAGTTGAATCCAAAATATATGATGAAAAATCCAGTTATGTTTGTCGTTGAAGTAGGTACTGTAGTAGCATTTTTACTTACATTAATGCCAAACTTATTTGGAAATGATGGTTCAGGAAACATAAGAATATATAATGCGGCGGTTACAATTATATTATTTATAACTATATTATTTGCAAACTTTGCCGAATCAGTAGCAGAAGGTAGAGGTAAAGCTCAGGCAGATACATTAAAGAAAACAAGAAAAGATACAATGGCTAGACTTATTGATAAAGATGGAAACGAAAAAATGATAAGTTCAAGCGAATTAAAAAAAGGTGATGTAGTTTTAGTTAATGCAGGAGAAGTTATACCAAATGATGGAGAAGTTATAGAAGGTTTAGCTTCAGTTGATGAATCAGCAATAACAGGTGAATCTGCTCCAGTTGTTAGAGAATCAGGTGGAGATTTTGCATCAGTAACTGGTGGTACAACAGTTGTAAGTGACTGGTTAAAAATAAAGATAACTACAAATCCTGGTGAATCATTCTTAGATAAAATGATTTCTCTAGTTGAAGGTGCTTCAAGACAGAAAACTCCAAATGAAATAGCATTAAATACAGTATTAGTTAGTTTAACTTTAATATTTATGATAGTTTTAATAACTTTATACCCAATGGCTAATTACACAGGTGTTCAGATACCAGTATCAACAATGATTGCTCTTTTAGTTTGTTTAATACCTACTACAATAGGTGGACTACTTTCTGCTATAGGGATAGCAGGTATGGACAGAGTTACAAGATTTAATGTAATAGCAATGTCTGGTAAAGCAGTTGAATCTTGTGGTGACGTTGATACAATGATACTTGATAAAACAGGTACAATAACTTACGGAAATAGATTAGCAGCTGATTTTATCCCAGTGGCTAATATAGAAAAAGAAGAATTAATAAACTTTGCAACGTTAAGTTCACTAAAAGATGATACTCCTGAAGGAAAATCAACAGTAACTCTTGCAAAAGACATGAATTGCAATGTAGAAAAATTAGAAGAACTTGCAGAAGGTGCTGAATTTATAGAATTCTCAGCTCAGACAAGAATGAGTGGTCTTGACTTAACAAATGGTGTAAAAATAAGAAAAGGGGCTTTCGATAGTATAAAAGAATATGTTAGAAATTTAGGTGGAGAAATACCATCAGATCTTGATGAAAAAGTAAATGAAATAGCAAAACTTGGAGGTACTCCTCTAGTAGTTGTAGCAGATAATAAAATATACGGTTTAATATATTTAAAAGATACTGTTAAACCAGGGTTAGTAGAAAGATTTGAAAGACTAAGAGAAATTGGTATAAAAACTATAATGTGTACAGGTGATAACCCTCTTACAGCCGCTACAATAGCAAAAGAAGCAGGTGTAGATGGATTTATCGCTGAATGTAAACCAGAAGATAAAATAGAAGCAATTAAAAGAGAACAGTCTGAAGGTAAAATTGTTGCAATGACTGGTGATGGTACAAATGATGCTCCAGCACTTGCGCAGGCAGATGTTGGACTTGCAATGAACAGTGGTACAACATCAGCAAAAGAAGCAGCAAATATGGTAGATTTAGATTCAGACCCAACAAAAATACTAGAAGTTGTTGAAATAGGTAAACAGCTTTTAATAACAAGAGGTGCATTAACAACATTCAGTATAGCTAATGACGTTGCAAAATATTTTGCAATAATACCAGCTATATTTACAGTTGCAATACCTCAGATGGAAATGTTAGATATAATGAATTTAGCAACTCCATTTAGTGCAGTTTTATCAGCACTAATATTTAATGCGATAATAATTCCTTGCTTAATACCTTTAGCAATGAAAGGTGTTAAATATAGACCTATGTCTGCACAGAAATTACTTCTTAGAAATGTAATAGTATTCGGTGGTGGTGGAGTAATCGTCCCATTCATAGGTATAAAATTAATAGACTTATTAATAGCACCACTTTTAATGATTATAGGTCTTTAAAAAAGAAATTTATGGAGGAAAAAAATGAAAGGGTTAAAAAATATATTAAAAAATGCAATTTCATTAAGTTTAGTTTTAATACTAGTTTGTGGGATAGCTTATCCAATGGCTTTAACAGCCACTGGACAAGTGTTATTCAAAGATAAAGCAGAAGGAAGTTTTATAGAAGTAGATGGTGAAAAAGTAGGATCAAAAAACATAGGGCAGCAATTTACAGAACCATATTTCTTTAAAGGAAGAGTGTCTTCTGTTAATTACAATACTTATACAGAAAAAGATAAAGAAGATGGAACATACGAAGGACCATCTTCAGGAAGTTTTAACTATGCTCCATCAAATCCTGAACTTAAAAAAAGGGTAGAAGCTAGTATTGATGAATTCTTAAAAAATAATCCAGAAGTAAATAGAGAAGATATACCAGCAGATTTAATGACAGCATCTGGTTCAGGATTAGATCCTAATATAAGTGTAAAATCAGCAGAAATTCAAATTCCGGCTATATCAAAAGCAAGTGGAATATCAGAAGAAAAATTAAATAAAATGATAAAAGAAAATACAGACTCTAAATTTTTAGGAATATTTGGTGAAGAAAGAGTTAATGTATTAGAATTAAATATAGATGTTTATAAAAGTATGAATAAAAATAAATAGAAAAAAACAATAATATATAATGATTGAAATGCTCCATTTTATAAATAACACAATAATATATAAAATGGAGTATTTTTTTGCTTATATATAAAAAAATAAAATTAAATTAATTTATACTTAATAAAATATAATAAATATGAAAAATAACAGAATAGCTAAATTTTCTAATAATTAAGAAAGTGATTACAAAAAATATATTTTATATATTAATTGAAAATAACATTTGAAACACATTTAGAAATATGATATTTTAAATTAGGTGCGATTATTTAAATGGAGGGAGTATAAAGTAATGATTGATGTAAGTAAATTTTTAGTTAATGAAGCAAATGAATGTTTATTATGTAAAAAACCAAGTTGTAGAACAAATTGTCCAGTTCATACAGACATACCTGGCATAATAAACCTATTTAAAGAAGGTAAAATGGAAGAAGCAGGACAGATACTATTCGAAAACAACCCAATGTCAGCAATATGCGCAATGGTTTGTCCTCACGAAGATCAGTGTTTTGGACACTGTATAAAAGGAATCAAAAAAGACCCAGTAGAATTCTACAAAATAGAAGAATTCATATCAAGAGAATACTTAAAAACTGGTAAAATAACTATAAAAGAAGAACCTAAAAACCAGAGAGTTGCAGTAGTTGGTTCAGGTCCAGCAGGTTTAACTATAGCTACAGAATTAGTTAGAAAAGGATACAAAGTAACTGTATTCGAAAAAAATGGTAGAGTTGGTGGTATATTAAGATACGGTATACCTGATTTCAGATTACCAAGAGAAATAGTTAAAGACATGATAAGAATGTTAGAAGAAGCTGGAGTTGTATTCAGAACAAATACTGCTATAGGTCAGGTTATAACTATAGATAAATTATTCTACGATGGATATGATGCTGTGTTCATAGGAACTGGTACTTGGAGTCCAAAGAGATTAGATATAAAAGGTGAAACATTAGGTAACTCATTATATGCAATAAACTACTTAAGATCACCAAAGAGATATAACTTAGGTAAAAAAGTTATAGTAATAGGTGCAGGAAACGTTGCAATGGACGCTGCAAGAAGTGCTAAACGTTACGGAGCAGATGAAGTAACAATAGCATACAGAAAAGACTTCTGCGATATGAAAGCTTGTAAAGCAGAAATAGAAGAAACTAAAGAAGATGGAGTAGTATTTGATACATACAAAGCTCCAATAGAAATAACTGAAGAAGGTGTAATATTCGCTGATACTCACAGAGTTAAAGGTGAAGATGGTAGAGAGTCAGTTGTTATGATAGAAGGAAGCGAAAAATTATACGAATGTGATTCTGTGCTAATAGCTATAAGCCAGACTGCAAGAAATACAATCGTTAAAAATAACCCTGAGTTAGAAGTAAACAAATGGGGACTTCTAGTAACTGATGAATACGGTGAAACAACTAGAGAAGGTGTATTCTCTGGTGGGGACGTTACTTCAGGACCAAGTACAGTTATAGAAGCTGTTGTTAATTCTAAAAAAGCAGCTGAGTCTATAGACAGATACTTAACTAATAAAAGAAAATAAATTTGTAAAATAGAAGGACAAGAGTATAACTACTCTTTGCTCCAGGATATACAAAGGGATGTTGCAAATTTTGTAGCATCCCTTTTTTAGATTCAAATCGCGTTATTCCCCTTCCAGGCTTCGGCGACTCGTCCATTATAGTAACACATTTAAATGTTACGAGTCGCCTGTAGATTGTCAGTGGGAATTAACTGCGATTCAAATCTTAAAGGGATTGCGTACAAAATTTTGCAACATCCATGTTATTAATTTGCGAGCATGAGGAGCGGTTGTAACTCTTATCTTTAGTTTATAAATTTGTTTGTACAGAAGAATATTTTGCCATATCAGATTATTAATTAAAAAAAATGAGATTAAAAAAATATATTTGTAAAATTAGTTATAAAATTTAATATTTTTATTCAAAATTGATTTGTAAAATGTTATAATATTTTATACATATTATATAAAATAAAAATATGAAATGTAAAATTGCTAGGAGTTGACAGACATGTTGAAGGTTTGCGAAAATCTGAACAGACAGACAGACAGACAGACAGACAGACAGACAGACAGACAGACAGACAGACAAGTAAGTCTGTAATTTTGTTATGCAATTTTTTAATAGAGATATATAAAGGATACAGTTTTTGTTAGATACAATTACTGTGTCCTTTTTTTGTTGATTTTTAGTATTTTATGTTTTAAGAGAGGGTGTTTGTATGAATAAGAATAGAAATAAGGTTGCTGCTATGATGATGGTTGCAGCGATTACAGTTAGTTCAGTTGCTATGCCAGTTGAGGCTGCTGTGAGTAGTGTGGAGAGTGTAGGAATTGAGAGCGGAAATAATGTTTATGAAGAAGGAGATATTGATTTAAGAAAGGATATACCAGATTCTAGATTTAGAGAAGTTATTATAGAGGAAGCGAGAAATAAAAATATACAAATAAGTAAAGATGGTATAATAAAAAAAGAAGATATAGAAAAATTTAAGAGTTTTAAATATGCAGAAAATGTAGACGAACAAATAAATTTAAGTGGAATAGAAAAATTTACAGGTTTAGAATGGCTATGGATAGATTATTTAGGTAATAGTAGTTTAGATTTATCTAATAATACGAATTTAAAAATGATAAGATTAAGGGGAAACAGTTGTTTAGAAGAAATAAATTTATCAGGAATTAAAACTTTAGAAACACTTGAAATTAATACAACTAATATGAAGAGTTTAGATCTTTCTACTAATACAGGATTAAAGCAATTACAATTATTAGGTGACACAAGTGAGCTTAAAAAGGGATTGGGTTATTTAAAATTAAATGAAAATATTAAACTTGATTCTTATGTACCAAATGAAGCACAAAATACAACTGTATTAGTAGATAATGAAAAAGATAAACAAATAGATTTAGCAAAAGAATTCCCAGGAATAAATCCAGATGATGTTATTCTAGATCCTAATCAAGGTGTTACTAAAGAAGGAAGTATAATAAAATGGGATAAAGTTCCCAAAAATCCAATAAGATATACTTATAGAACTCAAGGAAAAGAAAATGGAACTTTATTATATGTGCGGTTATATATTGAAGATAGTTATGGAATAACTGAAGGTGTAGTCATAAATGAGAAAAATTTCCCAGATAAAGAATTTAGAAAGTATTTATGTAGTAGTAATTTTATTGCTTATGATAATGGTATAGATATACAAAATTTTAAAGAAGGAGATATTATTCCAGCAGAAGTATTAAGAAAAATAAAGAATATTGATATAAGTGGTAATAAAAAAATAGAAGATTTAACTGGTATAAAATATTTCAAAAATTTACAAATGTTAAATTGTAATGATAATAAGATAAAAAATATAAATGTATCAGAAAATAAAGAATTAAAAGGATTAGATTGTAATAACAATAGATTAAAAACTTTAGATGTATCTAATAATCATAATTTAATCAAATTAGATTGTAGTAGTAATTTGATTTATGATTTAAAAATTAGTACAGATAGTAGTATTACTTCTTTGAATTGTAATAGAAATGAATTATCATCAATAGATACATCAAATCTTAAAAATTTAAAAAATTTAGGATGTGGAGAAAATAATTTAAAAAATCTAAATTTAAAAGAATTAACAAAATTAGAAAGTTTATACTGTGCATCAAATGATTTAGAGAGTTTAGATTTATTATCATTAAAAAATTTAAAAAATTTAAATTGTAGTTCTAATAAACTATCATTATTAGATCTTTCAGAAAATATAAATTTAGTAAGTTTAGGGTGTAGTTTTAATACAAAATTAAACGAGTTAGATCTTTCAAATAATACTAAATTGACAACTTTAGATTGTAATAATAATAATATAGAAGATATAGATTTAAAGAATAATAATGATTTAGTAAGCTTATATTTAACTTCTAATAAATTAAAAAGCGTTAAAAATTTACATTTAGAAAAAAAAGAAAATTTAGAAGAACTAAGATTAGAATATAATAATATATCAGAAGATATAAATCTAGAAAATAATTTAAAATTAGAATATTTATCAGTAGAAAACAACAAGAATTTAAAAAATATAAACTTATCTAAAAATGAAAATCTAAAAAAATTTAGTATACGGGGAACTAAAATAGGTAAATTAGAACTTAATGAATTTGTAGAGCTAGATTATCCTATGATTGAAAATGAAATATATATTGATATAGATAAAAATAATAAATCAATAGACTTAAAAGAATTTAATATAAATAAAGATGATATAGTAAAAGGAAGATTTTCGCTAATTTATCCAGAAAAAGGAGTTAAAGTAAATGGAACCAAATTAGAATGGGATGATGAAATCGATAAAATATATTATACGTGTAATTGTGGTGGAAAATATGATAGATGTTATATGGCAGTACGATTAATTATAAATGGAGATGAAGAAGAAAGACCAAACCCAGATAAACCAATAAATCCTGATCAAGGTGGAGGTTCTGGTGGAGGAACAACAACTCCAGATCAGAAGCCAGACCAGAAACCTGATGAAAAACCAAATAAACCTGTTAATATAAGTGCAAGAATAATGGGTAAAAATAGATATGAAACTGCAGCTAAGATAGCAGATGAGCTAGTTAAGAACAACGTTTCATACAACTCAGTAATACTAGTAAACTCAGATAAATCAATGGCTGATGGACTTTCAGCAGCATCATTATCTGGAAAGAAAAATGCTCCAATATTACTAGTTAAAAAAGACAGTATACCTGCTGAAGCTATGGCTAAAATAGAAAAAGCTAAAAACGTCTACATAATAGGTGGAGAAGGTGCAATTTCTAAGAATGTAGAAAATCAGTTAAAAGGGAAAAATATAACTAGAATATCTGGAAAAGATAGATACGAAACATCATCAAAAATAGCTAGTATGCTTGGTGGATATAAGATGGCATTTATAGTTAATGGTGCGAAAGGTGAAGCGGATGCAATGTCTGTATCATCAGTCGCAGCAAAATATGGTGCTCCAATATTATTAACTAATGGAAAAACTTCTACACATCCAGTAAAAGAAGGAGTTACATATTATGTAATTGGTGGAAGAAGTGTTGTATCTAATCAGTTAGCGGATAAATACAATGCAGATAGAATAGCAGGCGTTGATAGATATTCAACAAACAGAAAAGTAATCGACGAATTCTACTATGATTCTAAGAAAGTATACTTTGCAAAAGGGGATACTTTAGTAGATGCACTAACAGCGTCATTACTAGCAAAAGATAATGGTATGGTATTAGTATCTAAAAATGCAAACCATAAAAAATTAGAAGGAAAAGAAGCTGTTCAGGTTGGAGGAATGGACTTCGAAATAAGCTTTGAATAAAAAATAAACAAAAATGCTACTGTGATTAACTTCATGGTAGCATTTTTTATTGCTATATGTTATATATACAAATAATGTTATAATATTATTATAATAAAGGCGGTGTTGAGATGTTAAATATTTACTTTGGAGATAAAGAGGGAAGCAAATATATTTATAATCCCGATTCATATTTTGACCATTGGTATGATCCAAATTGGTTGGTAAAAGATTTATCTAAGGAGATAATAAAGGCTGTAGATAAATCTGAAGTTATAGGACCGAATTTAATTCAAAGTCCTGTTTTTGGAGCTATGTCCCCAGATAGATTGTCTGGTGGTACAAAGACTTTGATATTGATAGATAATGATGATGAGCATATCTTTAATGCAATACATTGTGGAGATAACTGTGCTAAATATTTGTTAAAAATAGCAGAAAATAAGGATAGAATAATTCTTTTATAGCATATAATTGATTTTGGGGAGAAATTTGAAATAAAGATACTTAACACTGGCAAAGTTGTTAATAATTTTGATGATTACTTCAGAGAAGCTAGAATTGCGCTAAACGGTGAATAAAATAATTACAAGTGCTACTATGATTAACTTCATAGTAGTATTTTTTTATGCCAAGTAAACAAACTAGGACAAGATTTATAACTGCTCGTAAGCTACAATTCTGCAAGCGCCTCACAGCTGCTAAATGTGTTACATAAAAGTGCGAGGCGCTGAAGCCTGGAGAGCAAATAATTGTGATTGCGCAAAATAGGCTGTTAAAAAGAAATTGTGATAACTTTTATTGACATATGTCATAAACGGAGTATAATTATAGTTGTAAGTGACATATGTCGATAACTTAGGAGGTGTTTTATGCCTAGACCAATTAAATGGAGAAATGTTTGCGGTCTTCCAGAAAATGAAAGATTTGGACCGATAGACGCTCCTGAATCAGAAAGAAAATTTATAACGATGACTGTGGACGAGTATGAAACAATAAGATTAATAGATCTTGAAGGGTTTAATCAGACTCAGTGTGCAGAGCAGATGAATATCGCAAGAACTACAGTACAGGGAATTTACACAAGTGCGAGAAAAAAACTTGCGGAATCTCTTGTAAATGGTAGTGTTATCGTTATAAAAGGTGGGGAGTACGTTCTTACAGAAGGCTCAGGAATGGGCTGTATGCGAGGATGTAAGAAATGTAGAAAAAGAAAGATGATGGAAAAAGAACATCAAGAAAAAGAAATTTTAAACTTAGAAAAAAATTCAAATGAAGAAAAATAGTTTGAAGTATAAGAAGTATAAATTTAAAAGAAATTAAAATAATAAAGGACGTGTAAAATTATGAGAATAGCTATACCAGTAGACGAAAAAAATATAGATTCAGAGGTTTGTATATCATTTGGACGTACACCATACTTCCTAATATACGACACAGAAAATGGAAATGAAGAAATTTTAGACAATAGTGCAATAGCAGAATCAGCGGGTGCAGGAATTAAAGCATCTCAGACAATAGTAGATGCTGAGGTTGAAGTTTTATTAACTCCAAGATGTGGTGAAAATGCAGCCGAAGTTCTTGAAGCTGGAGAAGTTAAGATGTATAGAACATTTAAAGGAACTGCAAGAGAAAATATAGAAGCTTTTAAAGAAGGAAAATTAGAGGAATTAACTGAAATCCACGCTGGATTCCACGGACATGGTGCAAACTAGTATGAATATAGCAGTACTTAGTGGGAAGGGTGGAACAGGAAAAACCCTTCTTTCAGTAAATATGGCTGCAGCATCAAAATCAGCTACTTACATAGATTGTGATGTTGAGGAGCCAAATGGATATTTGTTCTTTAAACCAGAAGAAATTGTAGAGGAAAATGTATCTGTAAAAATTCCTGAGGTCAATAAAGAACTTTGTAGTGGTTGTAGAAAATGCGTGGATTTCTGCAAATTTAATGCACTTGCATTTATAAAAAAGGCGCCGATTGTGTTTGGAGATATTTGTCATTCATGTGGTGGTTGCTCGCTACTATGTCCAGAAAATGCAATTACTGAAAAAGATAAAGTAATAGGAAAAATAGAAAAAGGAAAATCTCAGGGAATTGATATATACACAGGAATTTTGAATACTGGCGAGGTGTCGGGAGTTCCTATAATAGAGAAATTGCTTGAGGAAAATAGAAAATCTTCTAGTAATGGAGAGATTTCTAATAATATAGAAGGAAACGAAAAACTTTCTATTATAGATTGCCCTCCAGGAAGTGCATGCATAGTAATGGAAAGTATAAAAGATGCTGATTTTTGTGTGTTAGTTGCTGAGCCGACAGCATTTGGAGCACATAACTTAGAAATGGTGTATGAGCTAGTTAGTTTATTTGGTAAACCATTTGGAGTAGTGCTAAATAAATGCTTAGATGGAGAAAATCCATCAGAAGAATTCTGTAAAGAAAAAGGAATTAAAATTCTTGGAAGAGTTCCTTTTGAAAAAGAACTTGGAGAATTAAATTCAAATGCAAAAATAGCAGCTAGAGAAAGTGAAAGATACAATAAATTGTTTAAAAATATACTTGAAACAGTGAAAGGAGAGGTGCAACATGAAAGAGCTTCTTATACTGAGCGGTAAGGGTGGAACTGGAAAGACTACTGTGGCTAGCTCATTTATAAAGCTTTCAAATACAAAAGCTTATGCTGATTGTGATGTAGATGCTCCAAACCTTCACCTTGTAGCAGGTAAAAAAACTGAACCTAAGAAGGAAGCGTACTATGGGCTTCCAAAGGCGGTAATAGATCAAGATAAATGCATCCAATGTGGAAAATGTATGGAAAACTGTAGATTTGACTCTATAATGGAAAAAAATGGAGAGTTTTCTGTAAAGAAATTTGGATGTGAGGGATGTGGTGTATGTGAATATGTATGTCCTTCAAGTGCAATAACAATGCAGAAATCAGCTGCGGGAGATACTATGATTTACAAAGATGAAGATAGAGTATTTTCAACAGCTAAGTTGTACATGGGAAGTGGCACATCTGGAAAACTTGTCACAGAAGTTAAGAAAAATATGAGAGAGAATGCAGCTGACGATGTAGAAATCGCTGTTATAGATGGATCTCCAGGAATTGGATGTCCTGTAATAGCTTCTTTAAACGGTGTGGATGCACTTCTTATCGTTGCAGAGCCTTCTATTTCTGGGATGAGCGATATGGAGAGAATTATAACAACTGCAGCGAGATTTAGAGTAAAAACTGCTGTATGTGTAAATAAATTCGATACTAATATAGAAAATACAAATAAAATAGAAGAATTCTGTAAAGAAAATAATATTTCTTTAGTAGGGAAAATTCCTTATGATACAGAGGCAGTTAAGGCGATAAACAGTGGAAAAACTATAGTTGAGGTAGATTGCCCTTCTGGAAATGCTGTTAGAGAGGTATATAAAAAAGTTGTTGATATGCTTTCTGAAGAAACGGAGAAAGTTTCTAAAGGGAAGGATTACGAAAACGTAATAACATTATAAAGTATTAATTGTAGTATATTATGAAATATTGATAATATAAAATATTTTGGGAAAAGAGATGTTAAACTATGATAATAAAAACACTTTGCGAGAACACATCTGTAAATGAAGATATAAAGGCTGAGCATGGGCTTAGTTTTTATCTTGAGCTA
Organism: Peptacetobacter hiranonis; assembly: GCF_008151785.1. Lineage (GTDB taxonomy): Bacteria > Bacillota > Clostridia > Peptostreptococcales > Peptostreptococcaceae > Peptacetobacter > Peptacetobacter hiranonis. The sequence goes on along the minus strand of NZ_CP036523.1, from coordinate 1,282,942 downwards.
AATAATGGAAGAAAGCTTATGATAGACACAGGTCAGACAGACTTATTCTATGAAAACGCTGAAAAAATGGAAGTAGATGTATCTGACGTGGAATGTCTTGTGATTTCACATGGGCATTACGACCACGTTGGAGGATTGAACAAATTCCTTGAAGTGAATAAAAAAGCAAAGGTTTATGTACACGAGCTTGGATTTGACGATTATTTTTCTAAGAGCAGCGGAGAAATAAAATACATTGGAATGGATAAAAACCTTGCAGAAAATCCTCAAATTGTAAAAACTAAAGGTATATTTGAAGTTGATGAAGATATTAAATTATTCTCAGATGTAGCACACGAAACTCCATTACCTGCTTCAAATTCAGGTCTTTTTATGAAAGAAAATGGAGAAATAGTTCAGGATAAGTTTTTACATGAGCAAAATACAATTATAAAAGAAGATGGGAAGTACGTCCTATTTACAGGATGTTCACACAATGGAATAGTTAATATACTAAAACAGTTCTATAAAAATGAAGGAAGATACCCAGATTTCGTGATAGGAGGATTCCATTTCTCTTGGAAAAATGCAGACGCAGATGCAGATTTTAGCTATGTAGATGAAGTAGGAAAATTCCTATTAGAAACAGGAGCTAAGTTCTACACAGGTCATTGCACAGGAATTCCAGCCTATGAAAGACTTAAAGAAATCATGGGTGATAAGATTGATTATTTAGCCTCAGGATCTGTTGAGACTTTATAAATAAATAATTTAAATTCAGTCGCAAATTTAAGACGTTATTATATGGAGGTATTTGAAATGTTAAAAATAGCAGTAGCAAGTGAAGAAAAAATGGTAGCAGGACACTTTGGTCATTGCTCAAACTTCAATATATTTGATGTTGAAGACGGAAAAATAGTGAAAGAAGAATCAATAGCAAACCCAGGACATAAACCAGGATTTTTACCTAATTTCTTAAATGATATGGGTGTTAAAGTTGTTATATCTGGTGGTATGGGCGGTGGCGCCATAGAAATATTCAACGAAAAGAATATAGAAGTTATAACTGGTGCAACTGGTGAAGCTAAAGCTGCAGTAGAAGCTTATGTAGCTGGAAACTTAAAATCAACTGGAAGCGTATGTAACAAACATGAACATCATGGAGAATGCGGAAATCATTAATGAGAGAGAGGCTGTTGCAAGGATTTGCAGCAGCCTTTTTTGATGGCTTTGAACAACATATTAATTCCCTTCCAGGCTTCGGCGTGGTGTGTGATATATAGTTTGTTGAAAAACAATCTCACGCCTGCAGATTGTCAGTGGAATTTAATATGTTATTCAAAAGCCCAAAAGGTTACTTGCAAAATCCTTGCTAACAGCCATCATCTTATTTGCTGATTTCTAATATAAAGAATAAGTTTATAAATGGTATAATTAGGGTATATAATGAGTATGTTAATGAAATAGTAAATTTATGAAATTTGTTTTATATGGAGGGATACGATATGTTAGAAGTAGGTACTAAGGCACCAAGTTTTACATTACCAGATCAGAATGGAGATATGCATAGTTTAGAGGATTATAGAGGGAAGAAGGTTCTTTTATATTTCTATCCAAAGGATAATACACCTGGTTGTACTAAACAGGCTTGCGGTTATAGTGAGAGAGCTCCTAAGTTTGAGGAAAATGGAGTTGTTGTTCTTGGAATTAGCAAGGATAGTATAGCATCACATAAGAGATTTGAAGAAAAACAGGGACTTTCTTTTACAATTCTTTCAGATACAGAGTTAGAAGCAATACAGGCTTATGATGTTTGGAAAGAAAAGAAGAATTTTGGAAAAGTTTCAATGGGTGTTGTGAGAACTACTTATCTTATAGATGAGGAAGGGGTAATCATTGAAGCGAATGGAAAAGTAAAAGCTGCTGAAGACCCAGAGAAGATGTTAAATTTAGTTGAAAATATGTAATTAGATAAAAATATTGTAAGTAAATATACGATAAATTAAAACACTTCACAAATTTGTGAGGTGTTTTTTTATTTCTACGTAAATACTTTAATTTAAAAGATTTATAAGAAACTAAAGGAGAATAATAAAATGAAAATAGTTAATTTTTGGAAATCACATGAAAAGAATGGATTTTTATCACAGTGGTATAAAGTATCATTTAACTTCCGCTAAACCAGAACGTAGCGTAACGTTTATTTAAATATAATAAATTAATGCTTTAGTTAAATTATAGTACAATACAATTATTTGAATTTATGATAATATATTTATAATAACTTAGGAGGTGTGATTATGTTTGCTATAAGACTTGAAAATCTTGTTATTAAAAATATTAGAAATCTAAAAGAAGTGAAAATTAGTATGGAAGAGTATGAGGATTTAAGGGAGAATAACTCTAAAGAGTATTCAAATATTTTAGGTTTATTTGGTCCAAACGGTAGTGGTAAAACTTCTATACTATATGCTATAGATATTTTAAAGACTGTTATGTCTGGAAAGAATTTTACTGCAAAGCATATAAATAATCAGAATAAGGGTGCTAGTATTAGTGCTACTTTTTATATTTCTGATTATAAAAAGTTTAATTATCTAGTAGACTATAGTTTTATATTTACTAGAAATAACGTTGTTGATGAATTACTTAAAGTTACTAAATTAGGTGGTAAAACTATTGAAGTACCAAAATTTGGTAATAGCAATTTAAAATCTCAGATTTTTAATGAATATAATATGCAAAATTATGGTTTAATTAAGGAGTTGATGGATTTTGCCAACAATAAACTAGTTTTATTATTTAATAAAAATATTGTTGAGTTTGATATTAAAGATTTTTATAGCAATATGGATTCAAAAATCTTTAATTTATTGCAACCATTATACATAGAATCTGATGAAATTAATTTAGTAAATCAAGTTCTTGATAAGATAAATAATGTTTTATCTTTATTTGTTAAGCGAGAGTTGAGATTAGTAAATTATATAGATAATAGATATATGGCAGTTGTTAAGACTGATAATGGGTATATAGATTTGGCAGAAGAGTCACTTGGTATTATAAATATAATACAGTTAGTTATCAATTTAATACCATTGTCAGTAGATTCAAGTAGATGTTTATGTATAGATGAAATTGAAAGTAGTGTGTTTGATTCTTTGACTACTGAAATTATTAAATCAGTAGATTCCTGCTTATCTGGTCAAATAATATTTACATCACATCAATTTTCATTATTAGATGAGTTAAAAAACACAAATATTTATTATTTAAAGGATGGAGTTGCTATAAAAAATCAGAATAAATGTGACCCATATCATAGTTATCTTAATTACATCTATAGAAAATCTGATATATTACCAAGCAGAGCACATGTATCAGTTGCATTTAGAAAGTCTGGAGGTAATTAGATAGGTAAAGTTTAAATAAGTAGCTTTCAGCTAAACCAGACTTGCCGAAGGCTCATTTGAGTGTTGACGTCAAACTGAGTAGGGATTTTGTGTTAAAGTTTACAAATGATACTGTTAAAATAGACGGTAACTCTATGACATATTATGAGAGTAAAACTATTTTGGAAGATGGTTATGCTATTGGTGGGAACGGAAGGACAGCAAGGTTATTAATGAATTATATTTTAATGTCTTTTGAATTCCTACCTATTTCAATAAAACCATCTATTGTTTCAGAGTATTATAGTTCTTTAGACGATTTTGGTTGCAGTGGTAATTTAAATAATTTTGTTAAGTTAGTTTCTAGGTGGAAGAAGAGCGATTAGATGAATATATTAATGAGGTAGATGCTACACAAAAAGTTTCAAAGATGTATTTAGTTTAATTAATTGAGAGGTGAATCACCTCTTTTTTTTATGTGTATATGGATATATTAAAAGTAGAAGGATAATAAAAGTGATAATTTTTAATTTTAACTTAATTTATTTCATTTTAACATTTGCTAAGTTAAAATGAAATAAATTAAGTTAAAAGGATAAAAATAATGTTTTTGACATAATATAAAAATAATAGTATATTATAGTAATATATATAGGACTAGGTCAGTAAGCATACGGTGCGCTGGCCATTTTTTATTAAATACAAACTAGTGCTGGTGTGTATTTTGAGTAAGTATAAAAAAGGAACAAGAGAAGTAACTGTATAAGTCATTCTATTGTTCCTTTTTATATTATTCTATTTCTTTAAATCCGTTTCCTAATACTTCGTGTACGTCTGTAACGATTAAGAAAGCTTTTGGATCTATTCTTTTTACTAATTTTTTAAGTCCATTTTCCTGTCTTTTATTATTAAGCACAACAAGGAATAAGTCTTTATTCTGGTTAGTGTATCCACCTCTTGCATTTATTATAGTTAACCCTCTATCAAGTTCACTAGTTATTGCAGATCTTAGTTCTTCTTCTTTTTCGCTTATTATAAAGAATGCTTTTGAACTTTCAAATCCTTCCATTACTATGTCGGCGATTTTAACTATTATGAAAAGTGCTAATCCTGAATAAAGAGCAGTTTCTATACTTCTGTTTACTATACCAGCTGAGATAACTACCATACCATCAAGGCAGCTCATAAACTGAGTTGGTTTTAGGTTAGGGAATTTTTTACTAAGTATAAGTGCTATTAAATCCGTTCCACCAGTTGAAGCATCAACTTTGAACATTATACCTAGTGCAAGTCCGATAAGTACAGCACCTGCTATAGCTGATAGTAGTGCGTCGTGTGTTAAATTCATACGAGATAGTCCATCAGTAGCCTGAACCATAAATGAGAACAGTAAAGTACCGAAAAGAGTTTTCATTGAGTTTTTAACACCCATTATTTTGAAAGTAAGTAGAACAAGTGGCACACCTATGATAAGCATTATCACAGATACTGGTATCCCAGTAACCTTGTTTAAAACTACTGATAGCCCACTTAATCCACCTGGAGCTATTGTATGAGGTTTAAGGAATGCATTTATCCCAACACTCATTGATATACATCCTAAAATAAGACCGAAAAATTCTAGTATTGCTGATTTTTTACTTTCTTGCATTTTCTTCCTCCTAAATATTAAATTTTCTCTTAAATAACAATATCATTATAACATAAATGTCAGAATAATAATATTCTAAAATTAAAATATTATGGCTATTTTTTATAAAAAAATAAAGGAATTATCTATATATACTTATTATTTAAAAATATAAATAAATTAGAAAATTTAAAATTTATATATATTTATAGTGAAATTATATTGATAGCAAATTAAAATAATAAAAATATAAATAAAAAATTAAAAATATGATACAAATGAAAATTTGTGGGTATAAAAATAAACAAGAATCGATATAGATTACATCGATAATATTATAGAAAAAAAGTATTTAAAACTTCACTCAAAATAGCAATTATGGTATAATATTTGAGTAAAGTTGTTTAGGACATACCCTGGTGGGTATTAATAGACTACAGACAATCAATAATTGAAAGGGGATTAACACAAAATGAAAATAACAGTTCCAGAAACAGCAGCGGAAACTTTAAAATCTATATTAGCAGAAAATCCAAATCAGCCAGATAACATAAGAGTATTCTTCCAGGGAGTATCTTGAAGTGGACCAGCTTTTGGTCTAGCTTTAGATCAGGTAGAAGATAACGACTTAACTTACGAACACGAAGATTTAAAATTCGTAATGAGTAAAGAAGAGCACGAAGCTTATGGAGATATAGTAATAGAAGATACAGGATTTGGATTCAAAGTAATACCAGAATCAATGGTAGGACAGGGATGCAGCTGCGACAGTGGTTGTGGTGGATGCTGCGAATAATATTCGCATATAATGCCAAGTTATATGAATAGAAATATTTGTATAGATAAATAGAAAAAAACTATTAACAAAGCGCGACTTATAGAAAGATGTCTTTTTTACAAAGGCATCTTTTTTTATTTCTTAAAAAGTATTAATATAGGATTAGAATGTAAAATATTAAAAAAATAAATTACTTTGGAGGTAACAAAATGAAAATAACAGTTCCAGATACAGCAATAGAAACTTTAAAATCTATATTAGCTGAAAATACTGATAAACCACAGAATATAAGAGTATATTTCCAGGGAGTTGCTTGTAGTGGTCCATCTTTCGGATTAGCTTTAGATGAAATGGAAGAAGGAGATGTTTTCACAGAAGTAGAAGGTCTTACTTTCGTAATGGCTCCTAATGAATATGAAGTTTACGGAGATATAGTAATAGAAGATACAGGATTTGGATTCAGAGTAATACCAGAATCAATGGTAGGACAGAGCTGCAGCTGCGACGGTGGTTGTGGTGGATGCTGCGGAGAATAATCTGTAGACAATTAAATAGTGTAGTTTATTTTGCAAGAAATATAACTATATATCCTAGTTTGAGATACCTTGATAGAAGAGATTTTATCAAGGTATCTTTTTTTATATTATATAGGTATAATTAAAAAGCATTTCTTTAATTTGTATTTTACTTTTGATAATTATGATATAATAAAAAAGATAAATACGAATAAATTTGGAGGACATAGATGAGAAGAAGAAAGAAAAAAGGTGCCGATTTAAAACTTCTTAGCTACACAGACTGCGTATTCCACGAAAACGTAGAAGAAATGGCTGGAAAATGGCACGAAAGATTTGGAAACGAAAATCCAATACATATAGAAGTGGGTACTGGAAAAGGTCAGTTTATAACTACATTAGCTGAACTAAACCCAGATAAAAACTACATTGCGATGGAAATAAAGGAAGAAGTATTACTTCATGCTGTATACAAAGCAAAAGAAAAAGGACTTACAAACATACTATTCATATGGGGAGATGTAAAAATGCTTCCAGAATACTTTGATGTTGCCGAACTTGCTAGAATATACGTAAACTTCTGTGATCCATGGCCTAAAAACAGATGGGCAAAAAGAAGACTAACTCACTCAGACTTCTTAAATATATACAGAAGAGTATTAGATGAAAATGGAGAAATACACTTCAAAACAGACAACGAAAAACTATTTGAATTCAGTTTAAACGAAATTGCTGAAAACGACTGGAAACTAAAAAACATATCTCTAGACCTTGCAAACAGCAATTACGAAGAAAACGTAACTACTGAATACGAAGACAAATTCATGGCTCAGGGAATGAAAATATACAGACTAGAAGCAGCCAAAAGAAAATAAAAATTTATATGTTAATAACTCTCGGGGATTGAAGTCATAGACAAACTCCTCTCCAGGCTTCGACGTGTGTGCACGTAAAAGCTTTTGGTGTGATAATGCTGCACGTCTGCAGAATTGTCGAGTTCGTTTTGTCTATGCACTTCAATCCACCAAGCTAGTTATTATCCATATAAAATTGATTTGAACATAGCCTAAGTGTAAGAAACGAATTAACAACGATAATTAAATATTGTAATATTAAAAGCCTACTGTCAAACAAGATAGTAGGCTTTTTCTCATTAGAAGATTGCTTCTCTTTTTCTCATAGAGAATAGTCCAAATAGTATTATTAGACAGTGTATCGCATATAATGCAATTCTAACTTTTATCACTTCAAATCCAAAAATCAACTCTGTAGAAGATGACGGTGGCAGAATAGCTAAAATTGCTGCAATAAGCATAACTATTGGGTTGATAACTATCTGTTTATCCGATCTAAAAATTAAAATCTTACCAGCCCAAAGAAAAGTTAGCACAAAAAATGCTATCTTCAACGCAAAATCTATAGTTTCTAACATCACAAATACATTCCTTTCTCAAAAAAACATTAAAATCAAATCTAATTATAGAGTACATTTCATACAAAAATTATCTAAAAATAAAACCCGTACAAAACTCATACACTATAAAAAAGTATAATAAATAAAAATTGAAAATTCAATACCTAAAGCAAGATAATTATATAAATAACTAAAATTAAAACATAAATTAAAAACAATTTTAAAATGTAAAATAAAATTACAATGGAATGGAAGAGAGTTTTTTATTTACTAGTATTAGTTTTTATGATATATTATTAGTACTAGGTACTAATAATAGGAGGTAAAAATGAATTTTAAAGAGATAAAAGAGCTTTTAATGCTTATAGACAATACAAAACTTGAATATGTAAAACTAAATACTTCAGACATAGAACTTGAAGTTTCTAAAAAAGTGGTTGGAAATATAGAATTAGGAACAAAAAATACTTCAATAGTTGAAAATAAAGAAAATAACACAGAAAAAGTATTGGCTACAAATAACATTACAAATGAAGAAAACAACATAATAAACACAAAAGATGTTTTAGAATATGAAACATCAAATGAAATAGAAGGTAATGAAGTAGAGAATGTAATCGAATTTGCAGGGGAGAATTTAAAAGAAGTAAAAGCACCACTTATCGGTACTTTCTATGAGTCTCCAGACCCAAATTCTCTAGCGTTTGTAAGTGTTGGCGACCATATTGAAAAAGGAGACACACTTTGCATAGTTGAAGCTATGAAATTAATGAACGAAATTAAAAGTGAATTTACAGGAAAAGTTGTAGAAATAAAAGCTACAAATGAAAGCATGGTAGAGTACGGACAGACTTTATTTGTGATAGAGGAAGACTAGAAGGAGAGAAAAATGAAAACTTTGAATAAAATACTAATCGCAAATCGTGGGGACATAGCTGTTAGGATAATCAGAACTTGTAGAGAAATGGGAATAAAAACAGTAGCTATTTACTCAGATGTAGATAGAGATTGCATACACAGATTTTTAGCTGATGAGTCTATTTGCATAGGTCCAGGTAATATCGCAAAAAGCTATAACAACATAGGCAACATATTATACATTGCAGAAAAATTAGAATGTGATGCAATTCACCCTGGATTTGGATTTTTATCTGAAAACCCAGAATTTGTAAGAAGATGTAAGGAAAAAAACATAATTTTCATAGGCCCATCAGAAGAGCAGATGGTGCTTATGGGAGATAAATCAAAAGCGAGACGTACAATGCAGAAGCTTGGAGTACCAGTTGTTCCAGGATCTAAAGCTGTTTTAAAAGACAAAGAAGAAGCTAAAAAAATGGCTGAGGAAATAGGATACCCAGTTATGATAAAAGCATCTGCAGGTGGTGGTGGAAGAGGAATGAGAATAGTTCACCAACCAGAAGACTTAGAAAAATCATTTGAAATAGCTAAATCAGAGGCAATCTCATATTTCAAAAACGGTGATTTATACATGGAAAAATTTATCCAAAACCCAAGACACATAGAAGTTCAGGTATTTGGGGATAAATTTGGAAATGCTATACATCTAGGAGAAAGAGATTGCTCAATGCAGAGAAGAAATCAGAAAATGATAGAAGAATCTCCAAGTTGCTATTTAAACGATGAAGAAAGAAAAGGATTATATGAAAGTGCATTAAAAGCTGTGAAAGGGACTAATTACGAAGGAGCTGGAACAGTTGAATTTATAGTAGATAAGGATAAAAACTTCTACTTCATAGAAATGAACACGAGAATTCAGGTTGAACACCCAGTAACAGAGATGACAGTAGATAAAGATTTAATAAAATTACAGATACAGATTGCAGCAGGCAACCCAATTCCATTCAAACAGGAAGATGTTTTAATGAGAGGACATGTTATAGAATGTAGAATAAATGCAGAAAATCCAGAAAGTGGATTTACACCATGTCCTGGAGAAATTGAGGAGATAAATATACCTGGTGGATTTGGAGTGAGATTTGACACATTTGTATATGCAGGATACAGTATACCACCGCTATACGACTCAATGATTGGAAAATTAATATGTAAGGCTGATACAAAAGAAGAATGTGTTGCAAAAATGAACGGAGCATTAGATGAGTTGATAATCGACGGAATTAAAACGAATATAGAATTCCAGAGAGAGTTAATAAATTCTGATGAATTCCTAAACGACACACACGACACAGGGTTTATAGAAAGAAAATTAAACGAAAGATAGGTGATAGATAAGTGTTAAATGGATTACAGCTTTTTAAAAAAGAGAAACAAAAGAATAAAGCTAAGAAAAAAAGCGACAACTACACATCTATCCCTATAAAAATTCAAGAAAAAGAAGAAATTAAAGAGGATGGAAATTACATAGCAAACAACCACGAGTCTAATAATATAGATGATAGATTTTGGAGTAAGTGTCCGGAATGTGGTGAGTACACATTTAACAAAGATTTAGAGGAGAATTTATTTGTATGCCCAAAATGTAATAAGCATATGAGGATGAATGTAAGAGATAGAATAGAAATGCTTACAGATAAGGGTACATTTATTGAAATAAATAAAGAAACTGAGTTAGTTGATCCTCTGAAATTCCCAAATTACAGCGAAAAGATAAAATCGTATAAGGAAAAGACTAACGAATCAGAGTCTGTTGTAACAGGAATTGGAAGAATTAACGGAATTAGATATGTGCTTTGTGTTATGAATCCCGCTTTTATGATGGGAAGTATGGGCTCTGTCACAGGGGATAAAATTTCGTATGCATTTGAATATGGTGCAGAACATAATATTCCAGTTGTTGTTTGCAGTGCATCTGGTGGTGCAAGAATGCAAGAAGGAATGATGTCTTTGATGCAGATGGCAAAAACTTCACGGGCTGTTACAAAGCTTGCTGAAAAAGGGCAGCCGTATATTTCAATTTTGACGGATCCTACAACAGGTGGTGTAAGTGCCAGCTTTGCAATGCTTGGAGATATTATAATATCTGAGCCAAAGACGCTTATTGGATTTGCAGGAAAAAGAGTAGTTAAACAGACAATAGGTAGAGAGCTACCTGAGGATTTCCAGACTGCTGAATTTATGATGGAGCATGGATTTTTGGATATGATTGTAGAGCGAAAAGATTTAAAGGATACGATTTACAAAATTTTGTACATGCATAAGAGGAAGTAAAAATGGAAAGAAATGTAGAACAGATAAAGAAGGATATAAAAAATTTAAAAGAAATTTCTAAAACGAGTGGGCTAGATTTTTCTGATAAGATAGTGTATTTAGAGGAGATTTTAAAGGAAGAGGAATCTAAGAAATTTAAAAGTCTAACTCCATACGAAAAGGTGAGTATAAGTAGGGATATAAAAAGACCTACTGCACTTGACTATATAAACAGAATTGTGAGCAATTTTATCGAGCTTCATGGCGATAGAGGGTTTGCAGATGATAGGGCGATTATCGGCGGTATTGGAAAAATTGGCAAATATTCGGTTACTGTAGTTGGAAATCAGAAGGGCAGTAGTACAGAGGAAAATATCTACAGAAACTTTGGTATGGCAAATCCAGAAGGATACAGAAAAGCTCTTAGACTTATGAAGCAGGCAGAGAAGTTTAATCGTCCAATTGTGACATTTATAGATACATCTGGCGCATACTGTGGAATTGGTGCAGAGGAAAGAGGTCAAGGTGAGGCGATTGCGAGAAATCTTATGGAAATGAGTGCACTTAAAGTACCTGTTATTGCAATAGTTATAGGTGAAGGCGGAAGTGGTGGTGCACTTGGAATTGGAGTAGGCAACGAAATTTGTATGCTTGAGCACTCTGTTTATTCTGTAATATCTCCTGAGGGACTTTCGAGTATATTGTTTAAGGACTCTTCAAAAGCAAAAGACGCTTGTGAATATATGAAGATGACTGCACAGGATTTGAAAGAATTAAAAATAATCGACTATGTGATTGATGAGCCTGTTGGTGGTGCTCAAAATAATCCAGATAAAGTGGCTGCTGATATGAAAGAGTATGTAATTGATAGATTAAATTATTACACTAAATTTAGTGGAGAAAAAATTAAAAATCACAGATACGAAAAATTTAGAAATATAGGAAAGTACTTCTAAGAAATCAAAATTTATATGTTAATAACTAACTTGGTGGATTGAAGTGCATAGACAAACTCCTCTCCAGCTTCGACGTGTGTACAAGTAAATAGTTCTATTGCAAAAATTCCTCACGTCTCCAGATTGTCGAGAGAGTTTTGTCTATGCACTTCAATCCACCAAGTTAGTTATTATTCCTATAAATTTTGATTTGAGTAATTTGCTACAAGCTAATAAAATTATTAAAAATAAGATGAAAATGTAACAAAAGAAGTTTATAATATGTTTATGATACTTTTGAGGGAAGGAGATTAAATATATTGAAGCTTTTTTTGTTTGATGGGTTGTTCAATGCAGCCTATTTTATATTAGGTACGTTTTTGTTAGGGCTTATACTCAATTTTATAGAGGATAGAAATATAGATTATTTGCAAAATGGGCTTGGGCGCAAGGGAATTTTGATTACTGGAATTGTAGGTGTTCCCGTACACGAGATGAGCCATTTTTTAGCGTGTAAGTTGTTTGGGCACGATGTAGAGAAGGTAGAGCTTTTTAGACCGTCTAAGAGCAAGTCTGATGGTGTTCTTGGGAGAGTGGTTCACTCAAGAAATAAGGGTAATGTCTATAAGATGATAGGAGATTTCTTTATTGGAACTGCGCCGGTTATAATAGGAAGCTTTATTGTTTATATGCTTATAAAGCTGTATTTGGGGAGCGAGTTTGCAATATTTAATATGATTATAGATATTGAGAAGAGCTTAGAAATGATTGAAAATCTGGATTTATTCAAGTTTCTTGTGCATATAGTTATGGCTGGGATAAATACTTTGTTTTTAATTATTAATTCTCCATCACTTGTTTCTATAAAGGGAATAGTGCTTTTATTTGCGATTTATTCAATTTGCATACATTTGTCGCTAAGTAGAGCGGATATTGAAAATAGCAAGAGTGCAATTCCTATAGTTGTGCTTATAATCGTGCTTTGTACGGTTATTTTTGGACTTATGGGTATAGATTTTAGCGGTAAGTTTATAAGATTGGTTACGTATATGTTCCTGATTATGACAACTTGTATAATAATATCTATACCGGTGACTGTATTATCAATGATGATATCTGCAATCTTCGGTAGATTTAGATAAAAAAGAAAAAGAGTTAGGCTGTTATAAGATTTTGTAACAGCTAACTCTTTTTTATTTTGTAAAAATTTAATGTGTTTGTGATTAAGATAGTATTCCGTAGTCAATTTCGTCTAATATGTTAAATTCTTTATTTTCTTTTACGATTTCTATGAATTTTTTAGCGTATTCTGGTAGTTTTCTGTTTTTGTGGTACACAACAGAAAATGATCTGTTCCATTCTTTAGTTTTGTTTCTAAATGCGTACATTTCACCACTTTGGATTTCTTTTTCAAATAATCTTAGAGATGCTACTGTCACGCATCCGTCGTTTATTACAGCCTGTTTGATTACTTCTGGAGAGCTTGCTTCCCAAGTTACATTTATTTTTAGTTTGTGTTTTTCAAGATATTTTTCAAAAAGTTCTCTTGTGCCGCTGCCAGGCTCTCTAAGAACAAAGTTGACATCTTTTAAATCGGCAAATGTGATGTGTTCTTTTCCATAGAATGGATGATTTTTTGAACAGACAAGCACCAAAATATCGTCCACCTCTGGAATTGATATTAATTCTTTGTTTTTAACTTTTCCTTCGACAACGGCCAAATCAAGCTCTGACTCAAGGAGAAGGGTTTCTATGTTTTTAGTATTATTCATTCTTATATATGTTTCAATATTTTTAGTATTTTCCTTAAATTCAGCTAAAACTTTAGAGATAAAGTTTGTTCCAACGGTAACAGTAACGCCTATTCTAAGCGTTTTAATATCTTTAAACGCATTCATACCTTCTTCTAACTTGTCGAATTCAGCTAAAACATTTTTTGCATATTCTAAAAGTTTCTTGCCAGCTTCTGTTATGTATAATTTTTTTGAAATTCTATCAAATAATAGAACGCCATAGTAGTCTTCTAATTCTTTGATTGCTTGGCTTACTGCTGGTTGTGATATGAAAAATTTTGACGCTGCTGTGCTCATTTTTCCGTTTTCAGCTACACTTACGAAGATTTTTAAATGTCTTATTGTCATAAGAAATCCTCCTTGAATTAATAAATGATTTATAACTTAATTATAGCATAAAGATTGTATAGGGTGAGTAAAGTTGATATAAGAACTATAAGGAAATCTTATTCAAACTATAATTTAATATAATTTTAAACCTATATGAAAAAGTGTTATATTAATAAGTAGAGGCTTTTTAGGTAACAAAATTATTAATAAGGAAATTTTAGACTATAAATTGGGAAAATCACTAAATTTTTAAGGAGGAGTCAGTATGGCAACATTAACAGTAAGTAAGGCAGAAGAGGCTAGAGTAAAAGCATTAGGATTCTTTAGCAACAAGGGAACAGATAATTTTTCAGGAAGAGTAATTACAAAAAATGGTAAGGTAAGTGCAGAGGTTCTTAGAAATGTAGCCGAAGCAGCAGAAAGATTTGGTAATGGAGAGGTTTTAGTTACTACAAGATTAACTTTAGAATGTCCAGGAATACCATTTGAAAATATAGAACCATTTATGAATTTCTTAGCAGAAAAAGGTTTAGAAACAGGTGGATCAGGAAAAAGAGTTAGACCAGTTGTGTCTTGTAAGGGGACAACTTGTCAGTATGGGCTTATAGATACTTATGATTTATCAGAAAAAATACACGATGAATTCTACACAAAATGGCATGATGTAAATCTACCTCATAAGTTCAAAATAGCTGTTGGTGGATGTCCAAATAACTGTGTAAAACCAAATTTAAATGATTTAGGGGTTATAGGAGCTAGAGTTCCAGCTATAAACCTAGATAAATGTAAGAGCTGTAAAAAATGTGCTGTTGAGGCAGTATGTCCAGTTGGAGCAGCTAAGTTAGTTGATGGAACAATGGTTGTAGATTACGATAAATGTATAAACTGTGGTAGATGTATAGAAAAATGCTATTTCAAAGCAATGGATACACAGAAACAGGGATACAAAGTATACGTTGGAGGAAGATGGGGTAAACAGATTTCTCATGGTAAATTATTAGGAAAAATATTTACAGACGAAGCAGAAATAATGAAAACTATAGAAAAAGCGATATTATTCTTCAGAGAAAACGGAAACTTTGGAGAAAGATTCGCAGTTACTGTAGAGAGAGTAGGATTTGATAAAGTTGAAAAAGAACTTTTAAGCGATGATATACTTTCAAGAAAAGACGAAATACTAGCAAGAGAGTTTTAGTTTAATAAATTCACAAAAATTAAAATAGTTCTATTTTAAAACTCTAAATATGAAAATTTCAACACTTATTTGTATTTTAACTTGTAAAAATTTTAATATAAAGTAAAAAAGACTAGACTTTTTAACCAAATACATTTAAAATAAATACAGGTGTTAAATAAAGTAAAATTTAAGTAATACATTCTAACTCTAAATATTTTTAAAAGATTGTTAGAAATTTGTTAAAAGTTTAAATGGAGGAATTGATATGTTAAAAAGACCTAGAAGACTTAGAATAAGCAAAGCAATGAGAAATTTAGTAAGAGAAACTAAAATAGATGTAGACGATCTTATATACCCACTATTCGTTGTTGAAGGTGAAAATATAAAAGAAGAAATACCTTCACTTCCAGATGTTTATCATTTTTCAGTAGATATGTTAGAAGCTGAAATAAAAGAAATAGTGGAATTAGGTATAGAACACGTTATAATGTTTGGTATACCAGGTGAAAAAGATGCTTGTGGTTCAGAAGCATTTGCAGATAACGGAATAGTTCAGAGAGCTGTTAGAAAAATAAAAGAAGTAGCTCCGGAGATGAACGTAATAACAGATGTTTGTATGTGCCAGTACACAAGCCACGGACACTGTGGAATATTAACAGAAAAAGGTTATGTTGATAATGACCAGACATTAGAATATTTAGCTAAGATAGCAGTTAGCCACGCAAAAGCAGGTGCTGATATGGTAGCTCCTTCTGACATGATGGACGGAAGAATAGGTGCTTTAAGAAATGCACTTGATGAAAACGGATTTGAAACAGTAGGAATAATGGCATACAGTGCAAAATATGCTTCAAGTTTCTACGGACCATTTAGAGATGCTGCAAACTCAGCTCCATCATTTGGAGATAGAAAAACTTATCAGATGGATCCAGCAAATAGCACAGAAGCTTTAAGAGAATGTGCTTTAGATATAGAAGAAGGAGCAGATATAATAATGGTTAAACCTGCACTTTCTTACTTAGACGTTATAAGAAGAGTTAAGGATAACTTTGATATGCCACTTTGTGCATACAATGTTTCTGGTGAGTATTCAATGCTTAAGTTAGCAGTTAAGGAAGGTCTTTTAAATGAAGATGCTATAATGGAAGCAGTTACTTCAATAAAAAGAGCTGGTGCGGATATGATAATAACATACTTCGCCAAAGATATCGCTAAGAAAATAAAATAATTAATGTTGGGATAAAAAAGACTAGTTAATCCTAGTGTAATCTTGAAAAGGGAAGGAATATATTCAAAATACTCCAGGCTTCGACGCTTTCTTTGTCTAGCTCGAACTCCGTTCGAGGCTAATGACGAAAGCGTCATGCAGATTGTCGTAATTTTGAATATAATTCCTTCTTTTTAGTTACACTTGTTTTTAACTAGTCTTTTTTTATCCCAATAATTAATTATGTTTATAAGTCTGTCGCTAGTACAAGGTGGGTATACTAGTTTGAAGTTGGATATTTTGAGAAAATTGAGAGAAAAATGAAGAAAGATTATTTATAGGTTTGTGGTATAATTTACATAAATAAAATATATATTATGGGAGTTGACTTATATGATAAAGAATAAGAAGGATTTTGTTGTTTGGGGAGTTACTTTTATTTCTTTGGCACTTCTTCAGCTAGTATTGTGTTTTGCTAGAGATTTTGATTATTATCCTGTTATGATGACATCTTTGATGTTTATGTTCGGGTTGAATGGGATAGTTAATTCAATGTTTGATGAGAGCGACAAGGAGAGAGAAGAGCAGAGAAAGGTAGATTCAGCGATTGAGTTTAAGGCTAATAATATAGCGATTACTGTTACTAAGATTTGTGTTGTGTTGTTTTTCGGTGGGATTTATCTTCTTAGAGGAACTACTTGGATTACAGAGGCGCTTATGGGATATGGTATGGTTGCGATGGTTGTTTTTGATGTGATGATTTTCTCTGAGTTTTTTGCAAAGATTTATTATATAAGAAAAAGGAATAAATAAAATAAAAGGACAAGATAATAACTAATCTGTGATTTTAGTCTAAGATAAGTTAATTTTCTTGTCCTTATTTTATTTGATTTTTATGCTATAAAAATTCTATTCTTCATTAACCAACATAGAATCTGCGTACTTTTCCGCAGCTTTTTCACTGTCAAATGTATCAAGTCTTACAAGTATGTAAGTATTATTTTTGCCGATTTCTGAAGTGAAGTCTTTGTAGTCGCCGTTTTTATGGTCAATAGACTCCATTGCGTTGTTGTATGAGTAAGTAAGCGCTGATAGTACGTATGAGCCACCTGGAACAAGTTTTACATTGTATTCTTCACCGACGTCTTCTGCACCAAATGATGGCATAACTGCGTTTGGAGCTTTTTCATCTTTGTTTAATAAGCTTATATCAAAGCTAGTACGAGCAGAAGTTGATGATAGGTTTAGTTTACAGTTTTTCCAATCATCATCTATATCGTAAATCATAGTAAATGATTCTTTATTGTTTTCGTCAGCAGATCCACCAAACATAACCACATTGTTTTCTACCATAGAGCCATTTTTCCAAACTTCATAAGAAAGCACTGTTCCTTTAACATATTCTGGGTAGTTTACATCCACTACAAATGGATATTCCCCTGATAAAGCTGCAATCTGTTTTTCTCTTTCTGTCAATGTTACTGGAGTTACATCAGATACTTTTCCAGCCTGAGAGCAACCTGCTGCTAGAAGAGATACTGCTAAAATTGATGCTAAAACAAGATTTTTTTTCATAACAATTCTCCTTTCGAGAAATCTTTTTAAATAATAGAAGTCTTTTTTATAACATATATATCACTTCCAATTTATTTTGTTTAGTTTATTATACTATGAAAAGGATATTCACAAAAGAATTAATATCAAAAGATACAAAATTGTAATATAATTCGAAATAATTTATCAAGTTCTCTAAAATAATAAAAAAAGAAGTTACCATAATATAATTACGATAACTTCTATAAATATAATAATATCTAATTATAAAATACTAAACAGCAGCACGTTCGCATTTAGCATTGTCAAATTCTCTCATTTTTTCAATCATTGATTCTCTGATTTCTTCTCCAAGCTCTACAGTTTTGTATCTTGGATTTTCTATGTGTTTGTAAACTGGATTTAAGAATTCAACTTCAACATCTTTAGAGTTGATTTTTCCAACTGGCTGATAACCTTCATAAGTTCCTTTAGAATTTTTTATAACCATTGGAACAATAGGGCATTTTGCTTTGTAAGCGATTTTTAATGCACCAGATCTAAAGTCTGAGATATATGCATTGTCGTCTTTAACCCAAGTTAAATCACCTTCTGGGAAGATAGCCATAGAGTGATTATTTTTTATATTGTCAGCAGCTTGATTTATTGCCTTCATACCTTCACGATTATTTTTTCTGTTGATAAACACACATTTTGAAAGTTCAATCCACTTGCTTGCGATAGGAATCTTTCTCCAAACTGGCTCATCTGCAATTACACAACCGATACCCCTATCAACACTATCTACTAATATATAGCTATCAAGCATACTAGAGTGGTTAATAACGAAAAGAACAGGTTCTTTTGGAATTCTCTCTCTACCGATTACATTTACATTGATTTTAACCTTTTTTAATGATTTAGCAGCTAATTTTTTTAGAAAAGCGAACTTTTCATCAGATGTGTATTTGTCTGGATCCTTTCTAAACTTATTCAGCTGTGGAATTGATGAGATAAATCCGAAAATCTGCATAATCCGGAATTTTATATAGTTAAACAAGAACAAACATCTCCTTACGTTCTAAATTTTTGCAAAGAATATTTTAGCATAAAACGAAATTAAAGTCTATAAACTGAAAGTGTAAATAATTATAAAAAATGAAATAAATTTGATATAATAAAAATATAAATTAAGAGTACGATTGAAGGATTAAAAGGAGGGGTAAATGGAAATTACATTAAAGACATTTATAATTATCTGCCCATTTTTGTTTTTGGCAGGTTTAATAGATGCAATTGGTGGTGGAGGTGGACTGATTTCTCTTCCTGCGTATTTAATTGCAGGACTTCCACCACATACAGCAATTGCAACGAACAAGATGTCCTCTACATTTGGGACTACACTTGCTACTTTGCGATTTATTAAAAATAAATTGGTAAACTTCAAATTGGCGGTACCAGCAGTTATTGCAGCAATTATTGGTTCATCAATTGGAGCACATATTTCTTTGCTTGTAGATGATAAAGTGATGATATACGTTTTAGTTTTGGTTTTACCAATATCTGCATTTTTTGTGCTTAATAAAAAAACATTCCACGATTATGGTTCTGATGAGATTGTTTTGGATAAACGCACATATGTAACCGCATGTGTAGCAGCGTTTTTCATAGGGATATATGATGGATTTTATGGACCAGGAACGGGAACATTTTTAATAATAGCGTTCACTGTATTTGCAAAAATGAGTGTAAAAACATCAAATGCACAGGCGAAAGTGATAAACCTTACAACAAATATTACCGCACTTATTATCTTTATTTTGAACGGGCAAGTAATGTTTATGATTGGGATAGTAGCTGCAATATGCAACATGATAGGAGGATATATAGGTGCTGGGCTTGTAATGAAAAATGGTGCGAGAATTGTAAAACCGAGTATATTATTTGCATTATTCTTGCTTGTACTAAAAGTAACTGGGATTATATAAATTAAAAAAATAAAAAATAAGATATTAACCTGAATTTCAATAAATGGTTTAATATCTTATTTTTTTGTGTTCAATATTGCAATTTCACAAAATAAAGTAAAAAAAACAAGGTGTCATTTTTCCAAAGAAAAAGTGAAATGTCACTTGAAAAAAGACAGATGAATCCTTCTAATGATAGATTGTATTTAGAAAGATTGTAAAAAAGTTAGGAGGAAGAATTCTATGAAAACGATGATAGAAAATGATTTTGTATTTAGAGCAGGTCCAAAGATGGCAGCTGTTTTAGGTATTAATGAGGCGCTTGTTTTGGGGATGGTGGACTACTGGATAAATAAAAACAGAGAAAACAACATAAATTACAAAAATGGTAGATACTGGACATTTAACAGTATAAAAAAATGGCGTGAGAGATATTTCTATTTTTGGAGCGAGAGGACAGTTAAGAGAATTTTTGAATCATTAGAGGAGAAAGGTATTTTAATAGTAGGCAATTTTAATAAAGTGGGATTTGACAGAACAAAATGGTACAGTATAGATTACGATAAATTTAATGAAATTGTTGATGAAAAGAGTGAGTTATTTAATAAATATGAAGTAGAAAATATAAGAGAGAATATGGAAATTAGTATGACAAATTGTCATGATGCATA
Organism: Peptacetobacter hiranonis; assembly: GCF_008151785.1. Classification (GTDB taxonomy): domain Bacteria; phylum Bacillota; class Clostridia; order Peptostreptococcales; family Peptostreptococcaceae; genus Peptacetobacter; species Peptacetobacter hiranonis. Next base: position 1,262,453 of record NZ_CP036523.1, on the reverse strand, counting down.
TTGTCAAGATGGTGAAATGCATTGTGACAGACTGTCATCTTGCAATGTGACAACTTGTCATAATGCAAATGGACAGATTGTCACAACCAATACCAATAACAACACAACTAAAACTACATTTATTACACAACAACCAGGGAAGATGGTGGTTGCTATAGAAACAAAAGGTATATTAAAAGAGTTTTTAGGATATTCGTATACAGATAGTTATGCTAGTAAAGTTATTAATATTTTGATGAGCAAGGAAAAAGGTTGTGATTATTTGCGTGAAAAGATAGAGCTTACTAAAAATAGGAATGTAGATAATAAATGTGCGTTCTTGATGGCAGCGTTACAATCTGATTATAAGAGTGTCAATGGTAGCACTAAAATAGATAATTATGGTGCTAGAAAAAATAGGAACAAGTTTATCAACTTTGAGCAGACGGTGTATAAATATAGCAAAGAGGAGCTTGATGAGATGATTAGGAAAAAGAATCAGTTTTAGGTAACTTATTTAATTAAGTTGCTTCTAAAAAACATAAATTTAACAGAAAATAACATTTTCTTAAAGTAAACTAAGATTCTGAACATAGATATAACACAGTTGTGGCCTAAAAATAGCACTTTTTTAATAAACTTAACATAGAATTAACAACTTAACATACACTTAACTACTACTTAACTTTTTCTTAATTCTTTTAAATTTGTAATTTGTTATTATAAATATGTTGTTTGGTGAGGGAACCAAAAGAAAACAAAAAATAATAAAATATATAATCTATTTTCAAGGAGGAAGAAATGCAGACAGCAATCACTTTATTAGGCGGTTTAGGAATGTTCCTGTACGGAATGACAGTAATGGGAGAGGGACTTCAGAAAGCTGCAGGAAGCAAACTTAAAAAAATAATAGAAATGCTTACAAGTAACGTTGTAATGGGTGTACTTGTAGGGACAGTAGTAACAGGAATCATACAGAGTTCAAGTGCAACTACAGTAATGGTAGTTGGTTTCGTTAATGCAGGGATAATGACATTATCTCAGGCAATAGGTGTTATAATGGGGGCTAATATAGGTACAACAGTAACAGCTCAGTTAGTTTCATTTAGCTTAGAGGACATAGCTCCAATAGCACTAGGTATCGGTATTATATTCTATATGTTTACATCTAAAGAAAAAACAAAACAGGTAGCAGAAATATTAATCGGTTTTGGTCTTTTATTTACAGGTATGGAATTTATGAAAGAAGCAGTTGCTCCTTTATCAGAATTACAGAGTTTTAGAGATGCGTTATTATTCTTAAGTAAAAATCCAATACTTGGAATATTAGCAGGGTTCGCAATAACAGGTATAGTTCAGAGTTCTTCAGCGTCAATGGGTATGCTGATAGCACTTGCATCACAGGGACTAGTTCCAATAACAGCAGCATTACCTATACTTTACGGGGACAACATAGGTACTTGTGTAACTTCACTTATATCAAGTTTAGGTGCTAGTAGAAATGCAAAAAGAGCAGCAGTAATGC